>JAACFA010000064.1 GCA_009937625.1 Gammaproteobacteria bacterium
CGGGCAAAATCCGCCGCCGTGGAAAAACCGGAGATCGCGTATATACTCAGTTGATCCTAACGGTATTCGCCAAATCACGCGCGGGCAGGCTATAACCGAACAAAAAAATATCGAGCAGGAATTACGCTATAAGGATGCGCCTGCCAACCAGGCCGAGGCGATTACCGATATCGGTCACTTCATCTACGACGAGATCAAGCAAAAATTTCTTTAAATCAGCCCGGGCCTGGCGCGGATTCACGGGAAAGCCACCGGAGAAGTGACTACACGGATCGTGTCTTGGGACGGTGAACTCGATGTGATCCATCCGGAGGATCGCGAGTACGTGCGTAAAGCCTATGGCAAATTCCTGGCGGCAGGCGGCGATTGGCAGGTGGGATACCGTTTGATGCGTGACGACGGCGAGCTGCGTTGGATCCGAGAATTGGGCAAGGCCTACCTGATTAACCACGGTATTCCGGAGCAGACCATCGGCGTGTTGCAGGATATTACCGAGCAGAAAAAAACCGAACAGGAAATCGTCCAGGCCAAGGAGACGCTCGAGCAGCAGGTTGTCGAGCGTACCCGGGAACTGGCTAACACCGTCAAAAAGTTGCAGGAGGAAATCGAGGAGCGTGAGAAAATTGCCGCCGAACTTGATTTCCTGGCCAACCATGATGCCTTGACCGGCTTACCCAGCCTGCGATTATGTAAAGACAGGTTGAACCATTCGCTGGCCGAGGCCCGCCGTAATCGCCAGACTTCAGCGGTGATGTTCCTCGACCTTGACGGTTTCAAGGCGATCAACGATCAGTACGGGCACGAATTCGGCGACCAGTTGTTGAAAGTCACGGCGCAGCGCATTCGTGCTGAAATCCGCGAAACCGATAAGGTTGCGCGGATTGGTGGCGATGAATTCGTGATCATTCTTTCCAGCCTGCCCGAAAATGAAATTGCCGAGCGCATAGCGGCCAGCCTGATAGAGCAGTTGGCAAAACCGGTCTTTATCGAAGACACAAGCGTCGCGATCAGCGCCAGTATCGGGATTTCTATCTATCCCCAGAATGGCACCACGGCGGAAGAGTTGATTCGTTCCGCCGACAAGGCGATGTACCGGATCAAGCACCAGGGCAAGAACGATTTCGGTTTCGTCACGCTCGAGAATTCGAAAAGCCCGGTTTAAAACCCTCGTAGTCGTCCCCGACAGCAGTTAAGCTCGCCGTTTGAACGCCATTCGGGGCGACGCAAGCGTGTCACGCTATAAAACCAACAACCTGCTCGGCATCGGCCTGATGATGCTGGCGATGCTGCTGTTCGAGGTCATGGATGCCGTCGCCAAGTGGCTGGTTAGTGGGGAGATGTCGGCGATCCAGGTGATCGCGGTGCGCAGCTGGATCATCGTGTTGCTGATCCCGCTGATTCTCGGCCTGCGGGGAGAGCTATCGGAGCTGGTTACTTGCCAACCGCTGCAGCACGCGTTGCGTGGCCTGGTTGGTTTTTTTGCGCCGTTTACGTTTTTCACGTCCCTCGAAACCCTGCCGTTGGCGGACGCCACCGTGGTCTTTTTCAGTGCTACATTCATCCTGACCGCAGCCTCGGCGATATTTCTGCGGGAGCGCGTCGGCATTCATCGCTGGAGTGCCGTCGTGATCGGGTTCGTCGGGGTCGTGATTGCCATGAATCCCCGCGGCGACGGGCCTGTAGGTTCTTATCTGCTGGTGCTGTGCGCGACCAGCATATACGCGATGATATTCATTTACGGCAAGCAGCTGTCGAAACGTGACTCGGTGATTTTGCTGGTGTTTTCGCTGCACCTGGGGATGGGCGTGGTTGCAACCGCCGCGCTGCCGTGGGTATGGGTGCCACTTGACCTGGCGGCGCTGGGTCAGTTGTTCGTTATGGCCGCGATCGCGTTGGTTGCGCACTATGCTTTCGCCGCGGCCTTCGCGCGTGCTGACGTATCGGCACTGGCCCCGTTTGAGTATACTGCGCTGGTTTGGGCGACGATCATCGGCTACGCCGTGTGGCACGATATTCCGTCTGCCGAAGTGTGGACGGGTGCGGCGATCATCATTGCCTGTGGTCTCTATGTCATGCACCGCGAATCGTTGCGTCACAGGGCTGAGAGAGTGTCTCGAGAATAGCGCCAATGCGGAGATCGAACAGTAAGCCCGAGGATAGAAAAGGATGAGTCTCGCCTCCAGCCTGGTTGTCGGGCACCGGGATCATCCGACGCTCGGGATCGTCACTTTCGTCGGTAACCTGCTGCTGATGACCCTGCTCAGCGCGGCGGTGCGCGAGCTGATCCAGCGAGACTATCCATTGAGCGAGGTACTGCTGCTGCGCTACCTGTTCGCGAGCCTGTTTTTCGGGGTCATCCTGTTGTCGACCACTGGCCTGGCGGGACTCGTTACGCGCCGGCCGCTGGATCACGCGATTCGCAGTGTTAGCGGCGTCGTCAGTTTGGGGTTGCTGTATTTCGCGATAACCCGTATCCCGCTCGCCGACGCCACCGCGCTGGCCTATGCGGCGCCTATTTTCATTACCCTGCTGTCGATTTTTCTGCTCGGAGAGGAGATTGGCCCGCGCCGCTGGTTGGCGGTGTTTACCGGATTTTTCGGTGTGTTGCTAATTGCCAGGCCGCAAGCGGGTAGCTGGGATATCGGGGTTGTTGCCGCCGCCGCGTCGGCCTTCACCGGGGCGCTGGTGGCAATCTGGCTGCGCAAGCTCAGCAGCAGTGAAAATCCGGTCGCAATCGGCACCTATTACAACAATCTCGGCAGCCTGGTGTGCCTGGTCTGGGTGTTGATGACCGGCTGGTTGACGCCACGCGGCGGCGACCTGCTGCTGTTTCTCGGCTTCGGGTTGGGATGCGGGTTACAGCAATGGTTGCTGACCATATCCTTCCGTTACGCCGAAGCCAGCCTGCTGGCGCCGTTCGAATACCTGGCAATGGTTTTCGCTGCGATCGTCGGTTACGTCTTCTGGGAGGAAGTCCCGGTGCTCACGACCTGGATCGGTGCCGCCGTGATCGCCGCTAGTGGCCTGTTCATTTTCAGGCGCCGGCAAAAGTCGCTGCAGGGCGAAAAGCCGGTAGAGCCGGTGGTCATTGAGTAACATTCGCCTGACGCTGCCGGCGTCGATGCTGGTCACCTTCGTGCTCGGCTCGGTACATGCGTTCTCGGTTTTTATCGTGCCGCTGGAAACCCGGCTGCAATTGCCGCGCTCCGAAATCAGCCTGATCTATTCGTTTGCACTGGTTGCGCTGACGCTCGCCGTGTTGCTGGGTTACCGTATTTATGGCCTGTTGCCCTCGTGGCTGCTGGTGTTAATCACCTGCCTGGTGGCCGCGGCAGGTTTGCTGCTGGCGTCGCTCGCGACCAGCTGGTGGATGATGTTCGCGGGTTATAGTCTCGCCTTCGGTTTCAGCAACGGCATCGGCTATGGCTTCTGCCTGCAACTGGTCGGGCGGGTCATGCCGGAAATCAGGGGCTTCGCGATGGGTGCGGTGACCGCGAGTTACGCGGTTGGCTCGATCGTCTTCGCCCAGGTTTTTGCCTGGCGTATCGCCGCCGAATCGATGCAATCTGCGTTGCTGACAATTGCCGTCTGCCTGGTTGGTTGCGGATTGCTGGCGGCGTCGATGCTGCGTAGCGCCGGCGCCAGCTATGGCCGACCGCAAGTAAACGGGCGGCAGCCGGACGGCATAATCGATCGGGCCCGGGTATTGCAGTTCTGGCTGGCATACATGACTGCCGTGTTTGCCGGGCTGATGGCAATCGGCCACGCCGCCGGTATTGCGCTTTCCAAAGATGCCTCGATCGAGCTCGCCACGCTGGCGGCGATCACGATTGGCATCGGCAGCGCGTTGGGAGGATTCGTCGCCGGCGGGCTGGTCGATCGCTGGCCGGTCAGACGCCTGCTGGTCGGTTTGCCGCTGATCGCCGCGGTTGCACTGCTGCTGATCGGCATCGCCGAGGACGCGCGCGTGGTCGTTGCCCTGCTGTCGCTGGTGGGATTTTCCTACGGTTCGATTATTGCCGTCTACCCGGTTGCGATTGCCGCTTGTTTTGGCGAGCGCGGCCCGCAGGCCTATGGACAGGTTTTTACCGCCTGGGGTTTTGCCGGCCTGGTGGCGCCGTGGAGCGCCGGCCTGATTTACGATCTGCGGGCGGGCTACGAACTGGCGATGGTTATCGCGGCAGTGATCGCGGTGCTGTCGGCGTTAAGCGTCGCGTTCTTCCGGTTCGAGCACATCGCCGAGGGCCGCGCGGACTAGCTGCTGAAAGTACAGGGTGCCGGGTTCCTGGGTTGCCGAAAGCCGACCCCCGGGATAGATTCCAGACGCGAGATTGCGCTGCACCAGTTCGCAGATGCTGACGTCTTCATCCATGACCTGCTCCGAGTTGGGACGAATCGTGGTGCTGTCGACACCCTGAGCGGCAGCCTTGTCCGTATTCGACCAGAACCAGCGACGTATTTCGATAGAGTCCGCGGCCAGCGGCAACACGGTTTCGGCGTTGAACGAATAGTCGGCAAAATGCAGCAGTAATCCCGGGAACTTGTAAATCCAGAAACCCGTGCCAGCGCGGCTGTCGTCGTCCCCGGCGCTATAGCTGACATCGAAGCCGACAAATTCGCCATTGGCGTAGTTATCGATCCTGACCGACTCGCGCTGCATCGAAGAGCCCAGCGCCCGGTGCACCATGCCGACGTGGTAACCCTCGCAGGAATTGTCGCCATAAGTCTTCCAGTTAGCCCTTGCCGATTTACAGGCCTCGCCATCGAACTGCATGCTGGCGGTTGTATCGAAGCGCGCCGCGATCGGCGGGATATCCCCCAGCCAGGCCTCGAGGTCGGGCGCGGTCTCGTCGAGACAGACGAAAACCAGCCCATTCCAGCTTTGCACCCGGACCGGCAGCAATCCCATCTGCGCGGGATCGCCAACCGCGTCTGCCTCGAACCCGGGCGCCTTTAGCAATTCGCCCGTACAGGCGTAGCGCCAGCCGTGGTAGCGACAGACGAAATCCCGGCAGTGACCCGTGCCGTCGAGCACCAGCGGCCCGGCGCGATGCCGGCACAGGTTGTAAAAACCGCGCAGGCCACCCGCCTGATCGCGGACAATGACTAGCGGCCACTTCATCAGTTTAAACGCAAGATAATCGCCGGGAGCGGCGAGTGCGGCCTCGATACCAATCAGCCACCAGTGACGGCGGAAAACATGTTCGCACTCGTAGCTGTAGATCTCGGCGTCATGGTAGTAGCGGTGTGGCAGCGTTGCGTTCATGGTCGAAGGGCATCGTCGTTGTTGCAATAGCAGCGGAGATGATGTTCCAATCGAAGGCATGCCGCAACAATCAAATTTACTTGGCTGCCTGTGGATGCTGGCCGGCGGGCTGCTGTTTGTCGCCGTCACCGTGCTGGTACGGCACCTGGGTTCGGACCTGCCGGCGGTCGAGGCCGCGTTTATCCGCTACCTGGTCGGGGTGGTGCTGCTATTGCCGCTGATCTGGCGCATGCGCTGGCGTGGAATTCGGCCCGGTGGTTTCAAGCTCTACTTTTACCGCGGGCTGGTGCACGGCGTCGCGGTCATGCTGTGGTTTTACGCGATGGCGCGAATCCCGCTGGCGGAGGTGACCGCGATCGGTTTTTCGACGCCGGTTTTCACCGCGCTCGGCGCCGTCCTCATTTTTCGGGAACAGGTCAGGGCGCGTCGCATGCTGGCAATCGCCGCGGGCTTCATCGGCACCGTGGTTATCCTGCGACCGGGCTTTCAGACAATAGAGGCGGGGTCGCTGGCGCAGTTGATCGCGGCTTTGTTTTTTGCCGGGTCTTTCCTGCTGGCGAAGAAAATGACGCAGCGCGAGAGTTCGGGCGACATCCTGGTAATGCTGACGATATTCTGCACCCTGGCGTTGCTGCCCGGCGCTATCTATTACTGGCGTCAGCCGACGCTGATCGAGATCGGCTGGTTGGCGCTGGTCGCGGTTTTTGCGACCGCCGGGCACTACGCAATTACGCGCGCGATATCGTATGCCCCGCTGACGGTGACGCAGCCGCTATCGTTCCTGCAACTGGTGTGGGCGATCCTTTTTGGCTACTGGCTGTTCGACGAGGTTCCGGATAACTGGGTCATCGGCGGTGGATTGATGATTGTCGGCGCGGTCAGCTATCTTGCGCATCGCGAGGCAATGGCGGCGCGCCGCAGCAAGCTGCAGGCCGCCGCTTCGTCGCCGGTTTAGTGGGTTTTGTGCTGGCGTTTACTTCGCGCCCGCGGCTTGTAGAATTTGAATCATGTCGCGGTAGCCGTAGGTACGCGCCAGTTGCAACGGCGTCGAGCCGCGCCCATCCGCCAGGTTAACATCGGCGCCGGCGTCGACCAGGGCTTTCAGCGTCGCCGTATGCCGGGCTCCGCCATCGCCCAGCACGATGGATTCGATCAACGCGGTCCAGTTCAGATTGTTGACGTGGTCGAGCGGTGCACCAGCGTCGATCAGGGTTTGCACGATCTCCACGTGCCCGAGATGGGCCGCGGCGATCAGCGCGGTTCCCTGGTAGCGGCTGGTTACGTTACCGGGTTTGCAACCCAGCTGCAGCGCGAGGCGCAGCGTTTCGAGGTCGTTGGCGACCGCGGCGATGGTCAGGATATCGTAAAAATCGTTCTCGAGTGCATTCGCATCCGCGCCGGCGGCGACCAGCTTGCGCATCGCCGCATGGTTTCCGCGAAAAGCAGCGAGATGCAGCGCGCTGCGGCCGTGGTCGTCGCGCTGATCGATATTCGTCGTCGACTCCAGCGCCTGCGCGAGAGCTTCATCATTCTGCTGTACCACGGCGCGAAACAGGCCCGTGTAGCTGGTTAGCTCGAAGTCGGAAGGCGGGGTTTGCGCGAGCGCGCCCAGCAGCCAGCCGAGGCCGGTCAGCAGCGTGGCCAGCCGGCATAACTGCAGGCTGCCGCGGGTCGGTAAGGTTTGCTGCGCCGCCATGTCAAAGCGCCGAGTCCAGCGCGCGCAGTATGCGGTCGACCTCGTCCTGGTTGCCGTAGTGCACCAGCGACAGGCGTATCACGCCGTCTTCCGGGTCGATGCCGAGATCGGAAATCAGCCGGTGCGCGTAAAAGTTGCCGTGCTCGGTACCGATACCCGCATCCTGTAACTTGTGCGTCAACTCCGCGGCGCTTTGCTTGAGCGGCTTGAACGCGATCGTAGGCGCGCGGTCGTTATCGCGGGTGTGAGTTTTACCGAGCAGTCGCAGATCGGCATGATGCTCGATAAAATCGAGAATTGGCGCCGCCAGTTCGTTCTCGTGCTGCAGTACCAGCTGATGGATTTCGTCGAGGCGCGCGTTGCTGTTCTTGTCGCTGGCGCCGAAATGGTGGCGGTGCAGTTCATCGAAGTAATCCAGTACCCCGGCGCAGCCCGCAACCTGCGCGTGCTGCGGACCCGCGGGATTGAAATCCTTGGCGGGGTTGCCGCTGTTGAAATAATGCGCCTGCGAGGTCATGTCACCATGGATGTCGCGGTTGATATACATCAGGCCCTGGTGCGGGCCGAACACCTTGTACAGGCTGAACGCATAACCGTCGACTCCGAGCGCCTTCATATCGGAAATATGGTGTGGCGCGTAGGCAACCGCATCGACAAAGACCCGGGCGTTGCTGCCGGACTTGATGGTTTTGACGATTTCGGTGACCGGGTTGACGGTGCCGACGATATTCGAGCAATGCGTGAAAAATACCCAGCGGGTGTTGTCGCGCAGCAGCGGGAACAGCGACTCGATATCGAGCAGTCCGCTTTCCGGTTCGACTTCCCACTGGCGTATGGTAACGCCTTTTTCTAGCGCCTTGCGGCGCCAGACGCCGCTATTGGCCTCGTGATCCTGGTTGGTCACGACGATCTCGTCGCCGGGCTTCCACAAATCGCCGATCGCCTGCGCCATCACGTAGGTGTTGATCGAGGTCGACGGCCCGATGGTGAGCTCGCCGGGATCGATGTTGAGCGCGTCGGCCCAGCCCTGCCGTGCGCGGTCCATGGCCCTGCCGGCCTCGGCCGAGGACGGGTAGCGCGAGTAGGGCTGCACGCGGGTGTGATGATTGTAGTGTTCCAGCACATGATTGGCCTGGTTGCAGACATAGCTGCCGCCGGCATTGGATGCGAACACGAATTCAGGGTCATCGGCCAGCTGGCCGAACTGCGATCTGACAAAGTCGATGTCGAGTTTCATAGAGAACTCCATGGAAATGCTTTAAGGGTAGTCGTTTTTAAACTCGGCATAAACCGCTTCGAAGCGCGCCAGGTTTTTCTGCGTGTAGTCGGCGAAATCCATGTCGACGCGGGAGTAGAGTTCCGACACCATCGACCACATGGTTTCGCGCAGCAACGACGCGCACTTCATCGCATGGTAGCTCGCGAGCAGCGACGGCTCGGGTGCGGCGCCGAAGTACTGCTGCAGCATCGCGTGCTCCTGCGCCGCGTCGAGCTCGTTGTTCGACGCCAGGTTCGACAGGTCGAACAGCGGGCTGTTAAAGCCGGCGTAGTCGAAATCGATGAGCCAGATTTTATCGCCATCGTCGATAAAATTGGCCGGCAGCAAGTCGTTGTGACCGAATACGATATCCACCGGCCCGACCGCGGTTTCGAGGTCCGCCGCGACCCGGGCGAGCTCGGGCAGGAGGGCGACGTGCGCGCTGTCACCCTGCAGCAGCAGGTTCTGGTAGTGCCGTAAAACCTGGAACACCCAGAACATCACCGCGACGTCTTTAAAGCGCGCTGGAATCCCGCGGTGAAAGCGCTGCAGCAGGTCGACGATACGCTGCAGGTTGGCGTCTATGCGTACGTCGGCTTCGTCGAACACCTTGCCCTCGACAAACCTGACGACCAGGATACCGGCCTCGTGGTAAACCAGTTCCGGGCTGACGCCGATCTCGTAGGCGGCCTGGCAGCTGGCGATTTCGTTGGCGCGCGAGATCAGGTGTATCGGGTCGTCCTCGCCGAGTCGAACGACATAGCGATCATCGCCGTCAGTGACCTTGAAGTTGAGGTTGGTCATGCCGCCGCTCAGGGTATCGAGCTTGACGTCTCCGTTCCAGCAAGGCAGTTCGGCGATACGGGCGGTGGCTGTCTGGTTCATGGTCGAGCTGGTTCTGGATAAGTGACGAGGCATGATAGCATCGGCTGCACTATGCGCAATCATGCCAGTCATTTCTTCGAACGCGGCTGGTGCCGGTTCGATTACGATCCAAAGCTGTTTAGCTGGGTCGAAGCTGCACTGCCGTCGGCGCGCGCGACGCTCGATGATCCACGACAGGATCAATGGTTGCGCTACCAGGGCACCTGGTTCGCCGGGGTCAATGCGCTACCGAATGACGCCCGGGGAGTGGTCGGCGGTAGCGGGCCGCTGCGCGGCGCGGCGGTCGATTTTATCGCCCGTGAACTGGGATTAAGCGGTTTCGACTGGGATGCGGCCCAGGTTTCGATTTGCTACCCGGGATACCCCCAACCGATGCCGGGGGAGAGCCCTGGCAGGGCGCGTTTTCGGCGTGAGCGCGACGCGGCGCATGTCGATGGCCTGCTACCCGAGGGTCCGCAGCGTCGCCGTCACCTGCGCGAGTATCACGGCTTCATACTCGGCATCCCGATGGTCGAATTCGATGCCGACGCCTCGCCTTTCGTGGTCTGGGAGGGCTCGCAGGGAATCATGCGCGACGCCTTCGGCCGACGGTTCGAGGGGCTGGCGGCAGAGCAGTGGGGTGAGCAGGACATTACCGAGGCATATCACGCCGCGCGCGCACAGGCCTTCGCCGAATGCGAACGCGTCGAGTTGCACGCCCGTCCCGGCGAAGCCTTCATCGCGCATCGGCTCGTGCTGCACGGCATGGCGCCGTGGCGCGAGGGCGCCGCGGCCGGCGACGATGGGCGCATGATCTGCTACTTCCGGCCCGACCCGTTCGGACCTTACGAGTGGCTGAATCATCCCTAGATTCGAATTTGCCCGGGATTTCTTCGACCAGGCCTGCCCTCGAAGACGGTATTCCTAGGTTAAGTTAACCAGCCCTTTCGGTGTCTCGATTGCGGCCGACAGGTAGGGAGCCTCGTCCGCTTCCAGGGCTTCGATCTGCACCAGGTGGCTGGCGTCGATCGCCTCGAGCCGTTCGGCAAGCCAGTACGGACGGTTATGATGAATCGTCAGCGAATGCAGAATGCAGCCGAGGTCGGCCATAGCGCGTGACGGGTGTGGCGAACTGAGCCACTGGATGCAATACGGCAGCATGCCGCCACCGAGCAGCCGGCCATCGTCGGTGAGCGCGATTTCCCATTCAATATTATCTCGGCTGAGCGCGGTGGGGACGCCGATATCGAAGCCCGCATCCGCCGCGAGTCGATGCAGGTCGGTAGTGTTCATAACCCAGGTAATGAGACGCGGGCACTGCTTCAGGGCCGCGCGCATCCGGGCCTGGTCGAGGCCGAACCAGCGCGGATGCCGCGGTCGCCGGGCTTGCGGATCGATGGCGATGATTTCGAGGTAAGCGTCGTTTGCCAGCTGCATCAAATGATTATGGGTGCCCATGGTTTGATGAAAACCGCCGCTGGGAACTTCGACGCCGAGAGTTTCGCGCAGGTAGTCGACGCCCTGCTGCAGCGAGTCGGCCGCGACGACGATGTGGTCGAGTTGATTCATCCCGGCATGGTAAATCACAGCGCTACCTGTTAACAGTATTACGGGGTAGAATTTCCGCATTCCGAACCGCAGCAAGGTGACAGCGATGAATATTCTGACTAATCGAATCGAATACGCGGTTGGCGACGCCAGCCACCAGGGATACCTGGCTTACGACGACGAAATTACCGCGGCGCGACCCGGCGTCGTAATCGTGCACGAATGGTGGGGCCTGAACGATTACATCGTGCGCCGCGCCCACATGCTGGCCGAACTGGGCTACGTCGCGCTCGCAATCGATATGTACGGCGGCGGCCAGGTCGCCTCCGACCCGGGCCAGGCCGGGGAATTGATGAATGGCGTGTTAAACGACATGGAAACCGGTACCGCAGCGCTCAGGGCCGGTCACGATTTGCTGCTCGATCAGGCCGCCGTGGATCCCGCGCGTAGCGCGGCCATCGGTTACTGTTTCGGCGGCGCGATGGTGCTGCATATGGCTCGTATCGGCATGCCGCTGTCCGCGGTCGCCAGCTTTCATGGCGCGTTGGGATCGTTCCACAAGGCAGAACCGGGCAGTATCCAGGCGAAAATCCTGGTTTGTCACGGCGCCGCCGACTCGATGGTGAGCATGGATGATCTCGAGGGGTTCAGGCAGGAGATGGACGCGGCACAGGCCGATTACGAAGTGCTGCTGCTCGATGGCGCCAAGCATGGGTTCAGCAATCCCGAGGCCGACGTCAATGCCGAGAAATACGGCATCGACCTGGGCTACCAGCAGCAGGCGGACGAGAAATCCTGGGCCGCGATGCAGGGCCTGTTCGAGCGGGTGTTCTGATGACGATAGAAATGGACCTGAGCGATGTGCGACGTGATTACGAATCGCACGGGATTACCCGCAAGGACATGGACCCGGATCCTTTCGTGCAGTTCGGGCAGTGGTTGCAGCGGGTGCGTGACCTGGAGTTACTCGATGCCACGGCGATGACGCTGGCGACGGCGGATAGCGCCGGGCAACCCTCGGCGCGTATCGTGCTGCTCAAGCATTTCGATGCCGAGGGATTTTGCTGGTATACCGACGCGCGCAGTCTCAAGGGCCGTCATCTCGAGGAAAACCCGAACGCCGCGCTGCTGTTCCACTGGCGCGATCTCAGCCGTCAGGTGCGGGTGCACGGGCGGGTGCAGATGATGCCGGCGGAGGATGCCGAGCGGTATTTCCTGATGCGACCGGAGGGTAGCCGTTTCAGCGCTGCCGCTTCGCGGCAGTCGAGTGAGATCGAAAGCCGGTCTCACCTCGAGGACGAGGTATTGCGCCTGCGCGCCGCCTACCCGGACGGCGATGTGCCGCGACCCGACTCGTGGATCGGGTACCGGTTGACGCCCGAGTATTTCGAGTTCTGGCAGGGCCAGGATAACCGGTTGCATGACCGTATCGTCTACTCGCCGCTCGAGAGCGGCTGGGAAATGAAACGTATCTCGCCGTAATGCTCGCCGCCGCGCTGATCGCCTTTGGGCACTTCCTGGCCTTTTTCGCGCTGAGCGCGGCGCTGGTGCTCGAACTGGCACTATTAACCGAATCCCCGGGCGTCGAGCGCGCGCGTCGAATCCAGCGTGCGGACCTGGTGCTGGGGATAGCGGCGGTGTTATTGCTGGTGTTCGGCTTCCTGCGGGTTTTTTACTTCGAAAAAGGCAGCGCTTACTACTTCGGCAATACCTTCTTCCAGATCAAGTTGGCCCTGTATGTGATTGCCGGGATCATTTCACTTTATCCGAGCGCGGTATTCCGGCGCTGGAGCAGCGAGTTGCAGCAGGGTATCGCGCCAGAGGTAACGGGCGCCATGCTCAAGCTGCTTAGACAGATTATTCACTGGGAACTGGTTTTGATCGCCGGTATCCTGATATGCGCCTCGTTAATGGCGAAAGGCTTCGGCAGTTAGCTTCGAGATTCGATGATACATGACCGAAACAGGGAGTTCGGGCTGAGCCATGCCGCGTGATGAAGACCGTGAACAACTTGCCCGGGGACACCCGGGACGACACTTGAGGGCCTGAACATGACCGAACCGAGTAAAATCCTGAGCCTCAGCGAGGTAGCAGACCTGACGCGCCGCGCACTGGGTGGTTGCGGTGCCCACGGCCAGCAACTCGAACTGGCGGTGCAGTCGGTGGTCGACGCCGAGTGCGATGGCATACGCACCGTCGGCCTCGGCTACCTGCCGCTTTACTGCGGTCATCTGCAGGTCGGCAAGATCAACCGGGACGCGCAACCCGAACACGCCCAGATAGCCCCGTCGGCGCTGCGTTCGATGGCTGACAGCGGTTTCGCCCACGCGGCTTTTGCCGAGGCGGAGCAGGCGTTTTACGCGCTCGCCCGGCAGCAGGGAATCGCGGCCTTGTCGATTGTCGACTCCTACTCGGCCGGCGTGGTCGGTTGGTTCGTGCAGCGCATGGCGGCCGCTGGAATTATCGGGATCGGCTTCGCCAATTCACCTTCCGCGGTTGCCCCGGCGCCGGGAGCAAGTCCGTTTTTCGGCACCAACCCGATGGCGTTTGCGATTCCGCGGGGCGAAAAGGAACCGATTATTGCCGACATGGCCACCAGCCAGGTAGCGCTGGTCACGATCAAAAAAGCCGCCGCGGAAGGCCGGCCGATTCCAGCAGGATGGGGCTACGATAAGGACGGTAACGATACTACCGATGCCGCCGCGGTGATCAACGGCGGCGCGCTGGCGCCGGCCGGTGGCTACAAGGGCATGCTGCTGGGATTGCTGGTCGATTTGCTGGCCGGGGTTCTGAGCGGGCCGCATTGCTCATTCCAGGCCCCGGTGTTCAAAAACAATACCGGTGGCGAACCGAAGGTCGGGCAGTTTTTTATCGCGATTTCGCCGGGCGGCATGACCCCTGGTGGTGAGCCTGCCTACGCCGAGCGTCTCGAAACGATGCTCAACGCACTCGCGGCCGAGCCAGGCGTGCGCCTGCCGGGTGCGCGGCGTCACGAATCCAGGCTCAGGGCCGAGACCGAGGGTGTCGCGGTA
>JAACFA010000065.1 GCA_009937625.1 Gammaproteobacteria bacterium
GAACCCACCGCCGCACGCCTGGCCGACAAACCGGATGCCATGCAAATCCGTCGAGCGACGGTTGAACATCCCTACGGCACATTGAAATGCTGGAAGCGTTGGTGAGCACCAAACAATGCTTCAGATCTTAAGGCTTCGCTTATTATCTTTATATCAGGCTCAGGAATTTTGGATCTCGCAGTGTTTGCAAATACTACTGGTGAATTCCGCCTCGGACTGAGCCGAAATGAAGTGCTCGGGGGGAATCCAAATATTACCGTGAATGTGGATGTCCTTGCAGACACTGCAAATCGGAAAGGTGCCTCTAATGGTCCTCGATAGGGCGTTTCGGAACAACCGGCCTGTTTCCATATTCAGTGTTCTTGATCTTGAGATGCTAGCTTGTGTCTTTTCCGCATAAATCCCGAATCCTATCAAGATTATAGAGACAAGGCTTCGCATCCAGAGTTCGTTGGGATCTGAGGGAAGCAGGCGCGCCGTAAAGGAAGCATTTTCCATAAATATCGAATCAAGATAAGCCTCGAAAATCCAGAAGCTGGCAGCCAGTAAACAGGCGATAATCAGCAGTGGAGGGGTGTTAGGCGTATCGGAATTCGGCCGTACTTTTACTGGCCTGGTACATTTACTTCGAGAACAAGGGTTATATTGTTCGCACATACGAATAGACTCGGCTATTGAGATTTGGAAACTGGATATTTTCTGTCGCCGAAATCAAATCTCCTGCTAATTTTTTTGATTTAGCGTCCATCGGCCCTCTATTAATTAATCGAGGATTGCGGCGGCAGCCAAGTCCTAGATGCAGATACTCTACTAATAAGAAGGATGAATTTTCTACTGGACTTTAGCACTATTTTGGTGCGAGAAATTACTCGTTTAGCGCTGGAAATTCTGGAAATTAGGTTTTCAGCAAAACTGGGTAAGCCTGACTGCCTTTGCCTCGCTTAGTGTTATCGGGTAGAAACTTGGCCATTAATGTCGACTATGAGGACTTCAGAGTCAGTCCTGCGCCACCCCGGGAATGACCGATTATGGCCGATTCGAGAAACCCGGCACGGCAATATCAGCGGCCGCTATCGAGAAAAACGCTGAATAAGTAATGATTAACTATTTTGGACCTAATTAATCGAGGTCACCGCTATACCACCAATTTCGATTAATAGGCCTTCTGTAGAAAGTGAGTCTACCCCAACGAGCGTATTAGTCGGTAAGCATTCCGGTTGGAAGAATTCGGCTATCGCTCCAGTGATGTCATCTAGTTGAGAAGGATCGTAATGCACCACGTGAGTAGTGATTTGCACAATATCTGAAATTTCTCCGCCCCCAGTTTCAACAGCCGCTTTTAGATTTCGCATTGTCTGATGCGTTTGTGCCACAACATCTTTTTTACCAACTATTTGACGATCACTATCAAAAGCAACCTGTCCTGATAAGAAGATCATGCGGCCACCTTCGGTACTGACGACATGATGATAACTCTTTGGAGTTGGAGAGCCTGGAGGATTTTGATAGGTCTTTTTCATGGAGGCACATCGATTTTTTTGGATACCGAAGTGTTATATCAGTGTATCTAGGCGAATACAACGAGGGTCCACTAAACCAGGACAAGTCCTCAAAGGAGACTCCCGTTACCGACTACTGCGATTGTGCTAGCGGATTCCAAAGACAAATGCTGGTGAATGCTCAGGAACCCAGATAATTACTCTAAGCTACGAATAGAGTGTATACCCACAAAAAAACAGAAACTTCCTGACAAGAAAACCAAAGTCCAGTATCGGATATTCAAAAAGATACCGCCGACTGGAAAATCTATCCAATAGTCGCTTCCCTCACTTTCTGGTTCAAGGAGAGCTGCGGGATAGGGAAATCCGGTGACGCGAGCATCGCGCCCTCGCCACCCTGTGGCTCCTTGACCTTAACCACCAGTTCCGCGCGGGCAAATAATTTCCTCCGGCGCGTCGACGATTTCGGCACCGATACGCGCATATTCATTGTCACCGACACCGATGCCCTCGCCGGAATTGGACTGCACCAAACCTGGTGCCCGTGTTTGATCGTCTCGCACACACTGGCCGCCATTTCCTGGTTTATCACGGGGGCAAACTGATTCACTACGGCGATATTCCGCCCGCTCGTCCGCAGTCCCGGCGTAAGGATACGCGCCAGTTGCCAGATTAATTCTGGCCGCATCAATGGCATGCGATGCAAGGGGCAGCAGCAGGTCTTGTGCGACCCGTCAGAATTCGATATTGAGACTGAGGAAATTCGCATCCCCGGCAATAGAGGTATATTCGAGCTCGATTCGGGTTCTGCCAGAAACCACGCCGATGCCACCACCCAGCAAAAACCCGTCGTCGGCGCGCGAATCACCGTCGACAATAATCTTGTCCTGTACAATCCCGCCGCGCAACGACACGAACAGTGAACTGGTGGTTCTTACGCGCAGGAAAATGGCCTCGGATTCGAATTCGAGTTCACCGCCCCCGCGGGCTTCGCCCTTGCTGACGGTACGATTGACCTCACCTATCAGGCTAATATCGGCTCGCTGGTTATCCAGCTGAAAGCCGACATGAACAGCCATATTCGTCGGATTCTCGGTCGTTGGCATATCGACGTCCATCGAGCCCGCCTTGATGCCGAGTAACAGGTCGGCGCCGGCTGGATTCGCAGGCGCGAGTATTACCAGTAGAACAAGGCCACAGTACAGGCCAAAACGGGATCGAACCGAATCAATACCGGGCGCACAGGCAAAGTGGCAACTATTCTTTCGGATTAACATTTCAAGCCGCTCGTGCATCACGGCGCAGAGCCATCGATTAATCGCCACAGCATCCTGCCAACCTCGGGCCGGTAAATATCCGAGTGCCCCGCGCCCTCGGTCCCGGGCATGACGTATTTCATCAAGCCTGAGGTATCGATGTAATTGACCTTTGCCCTGGCATCGAAGCCCTTAATTGCACCGTCAGCCGTGGCCTCGGAGCAACTGACTGAAACCGGCTGCTGTTTGCGACAATACTTGAGCATAATGTCATGGTCGCCAACCGATTCGCTCCAGAACACTGGGAAAAAAGCCCTGTCGTGATCTGATGCGGTGAAAATAAATCTCTTTATCATCGGACAATAGTCCCGGTAGTGAATATCTTCATAGAAAGGATTATTGTTCTGCCGGAATCTCTCCAGCGAAAACGCCGCCGCCAGGCCGATGAAATTATCGATTTCGCCTGCCGCTGATCGCTTCGGCAGTTGCTTGCCGTCGCGTTTGATCTTCGGGCCGACACAGAGCGCCACGGTAGCGGCACGGGCGCCAAAACTGTGCGCGATCAGGCTTACCTCGATTCGATCGCTGAGCGGCATGATCACGTCGTTCAACAGTATGCCGAGCCAGGTCAGACCTAACGTGTCGGCACGATCGGCAATCGGTGGGTAAGCCAACGCCTCCCATAACGGATCAAACCAACGGTTGGCATAGAAACTCGGCCAGGTCACGCCAATGAAAAGCGGATTGAATTTATCGCCGCCGCTTTTTCTGATCGACGAGACGATCGATTTGTAATTACGAATTGCTTCTTCCTGCGCGGTATCGAGACCCATGACCGCGACCACCAGGTGCGTATACTGCTTGGTCGCGATGTCTTCATCGATCCGCTGCCTGAGCATATCTAGCGCATCCCAGCTGCCGACGAAAGCATCGCCGAATTCATCAGCCATAGACGCGCCATTACGCGGATCATCATTGCAGGGAGCGACCACCGCATCGCCGTGATTGAAATAAAGGCTGTAGAGGGCACAATTACCCTCGCCGTAAGGCTTGCCCTCATAGCGCATGACCTGTGAAATGAACTGTACATCGAACTTGAGCGCGTTCAGCAATCGATCTACCGAATAACCCGCGGACTGCGCCGATTCGTCCAGTACCAGATCCTTGCGGCCTTTGGTTACCATGTGTATCGGGCTTTCTTCGAAGCCGACGATATAACCGGGGAAATTCAACGAGATTCCGCTCGGGTAATAGGCCGCTATATGATCCAGAACGTGGTAGTAGCCTGAGGTGTTCATCGCATTTTCCGCCTCGGCGTAATAGCTGTTACTCGTGCAACCACCAATCCCGAAAACCAGACCCAGGCAAATAGCCACCTGCGTATTATTTGGCACCGGAAACCGTTGCCAGCGCCCGTAGGGCAGTCGACAGGCCGCGACAGTGACGATTCTTGTGCGCCACAAGCCTGCTATCCCGGCAACAAAACCTTCAAACATTCCCCAACCATGAGAACCCGATAAACCCGATAATCTCACACTAACCGGCCCGTTCGGGCTTGATCTGTGTCATGTGCTTACAAAATGGAACCATATAACGTACTTATACAATCAGAGATTTCTAGAAAATTTTACATTTCATAAAAATGCCCCTTTCGTCGGCCAGGTGGATGTCTCCTCGGGATAGAACCTTTCAAATCGTACCCCCTGCCGCAGGCAACCGTCTTCTGGTTAATCGTGATAGGGATCATTACCGCGATCAATCCACTCAATCAAAACGACTGGCTGCGGGAAAACCCGCGAAAAAGGGCAAAAAAGGGGACAGATCTATTTTTCCATAGATCAAGCCACATCACCGTACGAAGTATTATGTTGTTTGTCAGCGTCTGAAAGTGCACGGAGATTGCCTCCTGTCAGTGCTTTACTAGCGTCTGCTAATGAGATAGCCGACATTCAATCTCGATGAATCGGCAACGATAACCGATCCTAAACTCTTACTCAGGCAATCCTGCCTCACGGAGTGCGCTAATGACACGATCAAGCTGAGCCGGATCTTTATAGGGCTGGTTCCTGGCGTAGTTGGTGAGACTAAACGATGGATTGCTCGCGATGATTTGCTCCGCGGTAGTTCTGGCCTTGTCATGATCTGCGGCAAGTTTGTAGTCAGCGCACAGAATGAGTTCTGCATCATTTTTATGTGGATTGAGCTTCAATGATTCCTCCGCTGCCGTAATGGATAACTTGACCTCTCCGCAGTCTCTATAGGCGGCAGCAAGGAAGTTTATAAGCCAGGGCGGGTAAACTCTCTGGAGTTGGAGAGCTTCCCTGATACTCCTGATCGCAGCTCGTGGATCACCGTTATAATTGCGAACAACGCCTAACAAGCCATGAGCTAGCGGGCAACTTGCACGAAGTTCTACTGATTTTGAACAAGTCTTTAGCGCCGCCTCGTGATCGCCATGTAGAAGTTGAAGATGCCCCAAGACAGCGTGGCCTAAACCATTGTTGTCGGCGTATTCGACTGCCTTTTTTGCCCACTTCTCAGCCTGGGCATAGGATTCAGGTTGCGAATCCGTCCAGTTTAGAAATGCATCTATCCAGTGAGTAAATGCAATATTGCTTGGACCCAACACAGAATCTGGCTGAACCCGATACAATTCTTCGAACAATTCTCGAGCAGTTGCGTTGTCTTCCTTGGTTCCCTCATACAGACTACTTACAGCGCGATAAAAATACTGAAGCGCTTCCGGGTTGCTTAATTTTTTGCTCCAAATCCTGCCAATCTCACTGTACAGGAGTTTGACGTTCAAAGACGAAACTACTTCCCTGGTAATTTCATCCTGCATTTCAAACACATTATCCAAAATCCGATCGTAGGTTTCTGCCCATATGGCTTGCCCCGATTCTACCTCGGTAAGTTGTACAGTTGCCCTGACCCGGTTCTCGACATGTTGTACAGTGCCGTCCAGAATATATCTAACCTCCAATTCTTTGCCTGCTTCTTCCGCAGATACCTCTTTCCCCCGATAACTGTTCAGAACCGGCGCGTTAATCAGAAATAACCCGGAAAGTTGTACCAGAGAAGCCTGAATTCCCAGTCTGATTCCGTCAGCCAGGTAATCGTTATCCGGATCGGTACCCAGGCTCTTGAACGGCAATATTGCAACAGTGGGTCGATCGGGTAAGGTAAATTCCAATGATGATTTTTCAGGTGTGCTATTTTCAGACTCGGGGGGCGCGTCGGGCAAGGAGCGAATTAAAACTCGATAAGCTCGAACTGGTTCTTCGATGTTCTTCAGTAGCTGTTCCCCCATTTCTTCATAGTGAAGATCGAACTTTTTTTTGACAGCAGAACGTACAGCTTCGGAAATACAGATACCACCCGGGTAGGCCAGGCTTTCCAGTCTTGCCGCAATATTCACACCGTCACCATAGATATCACCCCGATCTTCGATAACATCACCCATATTTACTCCGATTCGAAAATACACCTTACGCTCGTCGGGTAATTTATTATTTTGCGAAGCGAGTTGTATCTGGATATCTGTAGCACTAGAGACCGCATCGACCACGGCATCGAATTTAGCTAGCACCGCATCACCAGCGTAATGCATAATTTTGCCTCGATGAGAATTAATGGCTTGAGCAATAAGGTCCAGATACTCGCTGAGAGTTCTATGAGTAGCATCTTCATCGTCTCCAGTTAATCGACTGTACCCGGCAACATCCGCATAAAGAATAGCGGCTAGTTTACGAGGTAGACGTTCGTCCATCTGAAGATGCTCTTTTAAATTTGGGATGTCATTCAGATAGTAGCGCGAAACTCTTGTGGAGCCTAATTCTATAAAAAAAACCTGAGTGTCCGGGTTTGCCCGTTTCGAGAAGCCCAGGTAGCGCTTTTCAGCGGCAGTTTTGGGGAAAACGGACCCTCAACAAATAATGACAGCCTTTCGAGATCGACTGGAAACCGACATTGAAATTCAGTCGGGAAGCCCAGCATTTTTGAGGGCGGAGCGGCGGCGATCTTCCATCTCAGGGTCGAGAAGCGGCAACCCGCGCAGATAGGCGAGCAAAGAAAAACTCGGTTCGATGCGTAGAATATTTTCGGCAACCTTCCGTGCCTCCGATACCTGGTCGGCTTCGGCATAGACCTTCGCCAGCACAACATAAGGCTGATATAAAAGAGGATCAGCTTTGATAGCTGCTCGAGATGCAGCAATGGCTTCCTCGTTTTGCCCCAACATCCAGTGGCAGCGACCCAGCATTAGCAGATACCAGGGCGGATATCTTGGACAGTGTCGCATGGCAAGTTTGGTTTGTTTGATAGCCTCCTCGGCCTTGCCGCAGACATAAAGTGTAATAGCCGCAAGTGCTATCGCATTGGAGTCGCTATGCGCCTCACGTAGTGCTCTCACCGCCAGGGCCAGAGCACCATCGAAATTACGCAGTGTTGTCATGATGACACTTCTCATCGCCAGAATGCCGGCGTTTTTAGGGTCTAGCTTTGTTGCGCGGTCACTGGATTCTACTGAAAGTTCTAAAGAGCGTTCAGGAGACGTACTCCAACCTTCATTTCGAGCCTCCTTCCAGTATGCTTCGGCCAGCGCGCCCCAGGCCAACGCATAATTTTCGTCCAACCGGATTGCTTGCTCGAGAAGAAATCGCCCTTTTTGGACGGTGTCTTTGTGATGCTCGTGAACCAGATCTCGCCCCTCGAGGGTGAGCTGCCAGGCTTCGACGTTCCGTGTGCCCTGAGCGGCAATATGGGCCTGCTCGCCTTCGGTCAACTCGACCTGAAGGGCTGAAACTATCTCCTTGGTTACATCGTCTTGCAGGGCAAATATGTCGTCAACCTCGCGATCATAACGCTGACCCCAAATATGACGTCCTGTCTTGGCATCGATCAGTTGCCCCGTCACCCGCACCCGGTGGCTACCACTGCGGACACTGCCTTCCAGGACATATTGGACACCCTGCTCGCGGCCAACTTCTCTAATATCCACAGCCCGGTCCTTGTATACCAACGTGGACGTGCGAGCGATCACAAACAGCTTTGAGACTCTGGATAGTGTTGTGATGATCTCTTCCGTAATGCCGTCTGCCAGGTAGTCCTGTTCTTGCCCGCCAGAGATGTTCGAAAAGGGCAAAACCGCTATGGAGGGCTTGTCCGGTAACTCTAAGTCGTCCTTATCTGAGGTAGGCTGGGAATCAATTTCAGATGCTATTTTCTCACCTTCGGTACTGGAAACGGCTTTTCGTGTTACCGCATACACCCTAACCGGTTCGTTAAACCCCTTTAATTCCCGCTCTCCCAAGTTCTCACAATCGAATGGGAGACGTTTGGGCATTGTCTCGTAAGCCGCTCCCTGAACGCAGATACCACCTGGGTCGGCTAACTGCTCCAGACGCTGTGCCAAAACAATACCTTCGCCTGTCACGGTATTATCGGCAACCACGACTTCACCCATGGCGACTCCAATACGTAGTTCCGGACGGATCTTATCTGACAGCATTTCATTATGTGCAGAATTAGCAGTCTGAAACTCCAGTGCTGCGGTAATGGCATCCGACGCCATGGAAAATTCGGCAACTAGTGCGTCTCCTCGAATCTCGAGCGCTACACCACCGTAGTTGTTGATTGATTTAGAGAATCGCCGAAATGTATCTTGGATACGTTCGTGCGCCAGGGTCTCATCCTTTTGTACAAGCGAAGTCGACCCGACCACATCGGCATGGAGTAGAACGGCTAATTTGCGCGATAGTTGATCCTTTTCCATGGATGGCCTTGTTGGAATTTATTCGACAAAGTCTATCACAAGCAGATCTCGCATTACCCGAGACTACGAATTGGTGAACGTCCGAAAGTGGCCGGGACTCCCGTAGCTTAGCAATCGTCTTTCAACGTCGGCTTTGGAGAAACGCAGACCCAAGAATCCTGTATTTAAGCGGCGACAGGCCACCCAAGAAAAACTCTAGCCCCTTGAGGCGTTAGACTGCCAAAACAGTAATCCAGAGAAGTCCCATTGAATTAGTCACATGGTTTCAAAATAGCTAGGCATTGGCAGAATTTAATTGAATTAGAAATTAAATTCCGATCAATCGATTTATTGACCTCAGTCAATAAATCCGAGAACCTGGTAATGATATTAATGTGATAGTTTTCAAAATTTATCGAGAGTAAATATTAAATCGATAGTCAATATTAATTAAGACTAGCCGACAATTAAACGCCCGGATGCCTATTCTCGAAGACATAATCGACACAACCGAACCTGCTTTTGCTAGTAATCGCAATGGAAGAATCGTTGACTGGAACGAAAGCGTGGAGAGGCTACTAGGTCATGCATCCTCCGACGTAATCGGAAGGCACTGTTTCGAGCTACTCGACGGTAAGGATATTTTTGGTAACCGGTTTTGTCATGCGAGATGCGCTATCAGAAGCATGATTCATTGCCACGAACCATTAAACCACTGGCAGTTAAACTACCGAACTGCATCATCCGATCGAATCAACGTCTCCGTATCGGCAATCGTATTAAATAACGCTAGGCCCTCAGATTTTATTGTCGTGCATGTTCTGAAGCCTATCGTCATTCCGGGCGGAGCATCTGGCTTGGTTGCTCCAGACAGGCAAGATAACGTGACCTCGCAAGATGCCCTTGAAGAAGAGGGCAATTGCCCGGTGGCGCTTACTGCTCGGGAGTCCGAGATACTTAAACTGCTCGCTGAAGGCTGGAGCACCCGGGAAATAGTTCGTCTCCTCTGTATTAGCGAGCACACAGTGCGCACTCACATACGCCGTATTTTGAATAAACTGAATGTTCATAGCCGGTTAGAAGCCGTCTGCCTGGCTACCCGTCGTCGTCTGCTTTAAATCACTAGCACCAACTAAAATGAGCTGGGAATGCGTCTGAGACCAGTGATCGATCGTGATCGATACTTGGAAAATAGCATTGTTGCAGCTAGGTGCTTGTTCCCATAAAGTAAATTTGCCTTTGTCCTGACATGGTCGCAGCGAGCGCGCCCCCGCCGAAATCGTTACCAATTCCCAGGCAGCGATTTGTATTAAGAAATCAACTGCCGCATAGTAGCGCTGTCCGGGGCTGAGTCAGGGCTGAATGATAAAATGCGGCAAACCAATCTTATCGTCGAAACGCTGAAGCGAGAACTCCGCAAACAGGGGATAAATTACCAACAGGTTGCACAGCAGCTCGATCTATCCGAATCCAGCGTGAAACGTCTGTTCGCGGAACGGTCGTTCACGCTAACTCGCCTGGTGCAGGTTTGCGAACTGCTGAACCTCGAGTTCTCCGTGGAGCAGGAAACCGAGCTGGTGTCTGATATCAAGCTGCTGTTGATGGCGTACTTTCTGATGAGCAAGCTCGAGTTCGAGGACATTATCCGAATTTACGATATTTCGGAGACCGAGGGGATTCGTCTGCTGGCGAAACTGGATCGTATGAAGTTGATCGAACTGCAGCCGGGGAATCGTGTGAAACTGATGATTGCCAAGAATTTCAGTTTTATTCCCGGGGGTCCGATCGAGCGCTTTTATGAGCGCGAGGTGCAGGCCGAGTTCTTTGATTCATCGTTTGACGGTGACGGTGAATTGCGTGTTTATATCTCGGGTGTGTTTTCGCGGGCGGCGATTGTCGAAATGAACAAAAAACTGAAACAACTCGCAATCGATGCGCATGAACTCAGGCTGGAGTCTGAATCCGTGCCATTGGACGATCGCTTCGGTTGCAGTCTTATCGGGGCATTCAGGCCCTGGGAAGTAACAGTGTTTGATCGGTTACGGCGCGTGCCTAACGAGAAGAAATTCTGATTCGAGGCAGGCAGCGACGGCTATTCCTGGTAGTAGTAGTCGTACTTGACCAGCAGGTTGCGCATGAACTGCCAGGCCTCGCTATACGACAGCCCGCTGTCCTCGGGGATGATGATCTTGACGTAAAGGTTCGAGCCCTGTTCGCGTTTTAGCTGGTCCAGGCGAGCTTCGACTTCGGCCAGGCTCAGCCGGCTGTAACCCTCGTCGCCGGGCTGACGGTAGCGGATGATTTCACCGGACTCACCCTTGACGTAGTAAACCTCGGCGATGTATTTACCCCTGGCGCTGCGCGCGGGTTTGATCAGTTCCTCGTACTTGGACTTTACGGTTTCATAGTCGCCCTTGAGCGTCAGCAATTGCTGGTTATAGGCTTCGATTTCCTGGTTGAGTAACGATTTTTCCTCGGTTAACTGGGCGATGTTTTGCTGTTGCCGGGTACTCGATGCGGACAGTTCGGCAATCTGGGTCCTGGCTACTTCGAGCTGGCTGCGGGTCTGTTCCTCGGCCAGTCTCTGTTGTGCCAGTTGCAGGTTTAGGTTCTCGACCTGTTGTGCTAACTCTTCGTACTGCGCGGTAGCAGCATTGATTTCCAGGTTAGCGGCGTCCAGTTGTGAGCGGGTTTGCCGCAGCGACGACTCGAGTTCACTGTTTGACTGCTGCAGTGACGCTATGCTCGATTCCTGCTCGCGGATCGCGCCTTGCGCTACCTCGAGCTCCTCGTCCTTTTTCATCAGGCGCAGGCGCAGGATCGAATTACTCTGTTCGGCGTTGGCCAGTCGCTCTTCCAGCGTGGCGTTTTCCTGCGAGGTGGACTCGATCATCTGTGCCGCCATGCGTTCCGCCGCGATGCTTTCCTGGAGTTCCGCCACCAGTTGCCAGTTTCGCACTACCAGCAGGCTGGTCGCCATCAGGAAGATCATCGTAATCACCATCATGATGTCGGTAAACGACGGCCAGAAGCTGTTCTCGCCGGCTATGCCGGCATGTCGGCCCCCGATCGCTGGAAAGCTCGCGTCCATCTAAAGCCGGGATTCTCGCTCGGCGGGGGGCAGGCGAAAGCCCTCGCGCAGGATGCCCTTGACGCTCTCCATCTCCAGCCCGAGATTATCGAGTTGCTGCTGGTAGGCAGCGATGGTCTGCTGCAGGCTCAGCGCCGCGTCATGATAGGTTTCCTGGGTGGCGCGCAGCCGGTCCGCGGCGTGGATCACCGATTTGATCAAATCGCCCATCTTGTGCACGATATCGTCGTTCGACTTGACGTACTGAGGTAGCAGGTAGACCGAGGTCAGGTGCTCGATGCTGCTCAGAAAGTGGATCTGCACGTCGTTCAAGCGGGTATAGAAATAGCCGAAGATCACGTAGGATACGATCGCGGTGATCGTAGTCGATAGTGCGGTCGACATACCGTAAATCACCAGGCCCATGCCCCCGAGGCTGGCATCCGCCGAATCGATCAGGTCGGAGGCGCCGAGCAGGGCGATGGACAACGACACGATGGTGCCGAACACACCGGTCAGAATTAGGATATTGTTGATGAACCGGATCAGGCCGTAGCGCGTTGTTTCGTCGGCGTTCAGCATCGCGGCCAGCGCGCTGTGATTGATTTCCCCGTTGGCGTGCTGAATCGAACGCAGCGTCGCGTGGCGCCTGGCGACAACGGAATCCGCTGGTAAACCTTCGACCAGGTCGGGCTTGAGCTGCTCTACGTTCCTGACGAAGCGGACTATCGCCGTTTCTTCACGCCGATAGCGCAGCAGGTTCTGCAGGATATTACCGAGGCCGATGATCAATAATCCCAGGATCGTGCCGTTAATCGTGATGCCGACACTGGTAAGCTGGTTCTCGAAGTAAAACGGATAGATAAGCTCGAAATTGAAGGCGATCAAGAGAATCGCTGCGGCAACCACGACGCCGAACTGGATGATAATCTTGTTACTGAGGCTTACGAGCAGGCGCTGAATGTCCATTGCAGGATTCTCTGGGTGGATTAGCTGATTACCAAAACCGATCAGCTGTGCAAGGCATTTAATAATGTTTTCAGTGGGAAGTCAAAACGATCGGTTAGCGCGCTTGCCAGGCGCCGGTAACATCCGAATACCCCCGTGGATCAAAGCCGGATGTCCTAACCCGCGGCCTGAGAAAGCCGCCCGTTTCCCTGCGAAGTCGCGCTCTAAAACATCGATTTTCGCAGGTGGTTGATCAGGTCGATCTGGGTGATCAGTCCATAGAAATTATCGTCGTCGGCAATAATCGCGACCTTGCCCTGCTTGAACAGGTTGACAATGGCGTCGATACGAGCGCTGGGCGGCACCTTTTCGAGATCGGTAACCATGACCTCGGCAACCTTCATCTGGAAACTGTCCTTGTCTTCGTAAATACCGAGCAGGATGTCGGATTCGTCGATCAGCCCGACGATATGGCCGTGGTCGACCACCGGCAGCTGCGATACGTCGAACATGCGCATTCGCTTGTAGGTCGTGATCAGGTTATCTTCCGAGGTTACGGTCACCATGTCGCCGCTTTCCAACGGACGCGCGATCAAATCGCGCAGATCGCCGTGACTATCGCGCTCGAGCAGGCCCTGGTCAGCCAGCCAGGAATCGTTGAAGGACTTGTTGAGGTACTTGTTGCCGGTATCGCAGGCGAAGGTCAGCACCCGTTTGGGCTCGGTTTGTTCGTTGCAGTAGCGCAACGCGGCGGTTAGCAGCGTGCCGGTAGACGATCCCGCGATAATACCTTCCCGACGCAACAGTTCACGCTGATTGTGGAAGGCGTCCCTGTCGCTGACCGAGTAACCTTTCTTAACCAGGCTGATATCGCAGATCGGGGGCATGAAATCCTCGCCGATGCCCTCGACCAGCCAGGAGGAGGCTTTCGGGGTTTTGC
Source organism: Gammaproteobacteria bacterium (assembly GCA_009937625.1). Lineage (GTDB taxonomy): Bacteria > Pseudomonadota > Gammaproteobacteria. Next base: position 13,466 of record JAACFA010000065.1, read on the forward strand.
CGGTGTTTATCGTATCGGCAAGAATCGAGCCTACCGGGTCGGCAACGATCATTTCGAGATCGGGTAGAACCTCGTGAAAATACTTGCCGAGGCCGGTCACCGTGCCGCTGGAACCGACGCCGACCACGACCGCGTCGAGCTTGCCGTCCATTTGCCGGTAGATTTCCGGGCCGGTATCGATCATGTGTGTCTTCGGATTGTTCGGATTCGAAAACTGGTCGATGAAATAGGAATTCGGCATTTCGGCGGCGAGACGCTTGGCGTAATCCTGGTAATACTCGGGGTGACCCTTTTGTACGTCGGAGCGGGTCAGCCGTACGTCGACCCCCATCGCGCGGATATGGCGGATCTTGTCCGGGCTCATCTTGTCGGGGATCACCAGGATCAACTGGTAACCCTTTTGCGCGGCGACCAGGCCGAGCCCGAGGCCGGTATTGCCGGCGGTGGCCTCGATGATGGTTCCGCCAGGCTTGATCTTGCCTTCCTTCTCGGCGGCCTCGATCATGCTGACGGCGATGCGGTCCTTGATCGATCCGCCCGGATTCTCGGACTCCATCTTGATGTACAGTTCGCAGGGGCCGGTGTCGAATTTGCTGATCTTGAGAATCGGCGTGTTGCCTATCAGTTCGAGTACTGAGTTAACAATTTCCATCGTTGGTCACCATGGTTTGATTAGGAGCTGGCCTGATTATAACTAACCCGGTAATCGGCGAGCGCGATCCATTCGGGATCGATCTCGATTCCCCAACCGGGTTTGTCGGACAATAACACGTTGCCGTCCCTGATTTCGAATCCGGGACTGAATATACGATTTTGCCAGGGGTAATAATCGCCGCCTTCGATCGAGAATTCGACGTACTTGCCGGCATTTTCGATTGCCGCCATAAAGTGAATCGAGAACAGCGTGACCAGGCTCAGGTTGGCGGAGTGCAGGGTGCACGGCAGGCCTGCCTGCCTGGCATAATCCGCTACTTTAAGGGTGCGGGTAATACCGCCCATGTAACAGATATCAGGTTGCACCACGTCGACGGCGCGGCTATCGATCATCTGCTTCCAGACAATCATGTTATTGTCCTGTTCGCCGCCGGTGACGTCGATATCGAGCGCCGCGGTAACCTCGCGAGTCCAGTCGAGTTCCCAGTAGGGGCAGGGCTCTTCGTAGTGGCTGACGCCATAATCCTGCAGCATATGTCCGACCTCGATCGCCTTTTTCGGGGTATAGCCGCTGTTGGCGTCGACCATCAGGGTGACCTCGTCGCCCAGCGTCGCGCGCATGGTCTTTACGATCTCCTCGGTGCGCCCCGGCCACTGGTCGATATCATGCCCGCACTCGGCCGCGATGCGAAACTTGAATGAGTGGTAACCGAACTGCTCGCGCAGCGCGAGCATGCGCTCGGCTTCCTGCTGTGGCGTGATATTGCGCTTCATGCTGGAAGCGTAGACTGGAAATTCCGAGGCATTGCCGCCCAGCAGCTGGTGCACGCTCTGGCCGGCGCGCTTGCCTCGGATATCCCACAGCGCGGTGTCTACCCCGCACAGGGCGCGATACAGGTAGGTGCCCTGGAACTTGTGCTCCCGGTCGAGCACGGTCTGGGTAACGGCGTCGGTATCGCCCGCGTCCATGCCGAGCACGTGGCAGGCAACCTGGCGGTGTACGACCTCCGCGGTCAGGTCGGCATGATAAGGAGATACCTGTCCCCAGCCCTCGTCTCCTTCATCGGTGCGTACCCTGACCAGCGACACGTAGGGCGTGGCAAAGGTCTCGATGCTGGAGATAAGCATGGGGCAGCCCCCTGTTACAAGCCGTCCAGCGCCTGTTTGAGATCCGCGATCAGGTCTTCCGCGGATTCGAGTCCGGTGGACAGTCGCACCAGGCCATCGGTGATGCCGGCGGCCATACGCTCTTCGCGCGGCATGTCGGCATGGGTCATGGTTACCGAGTGCGTCACCAGCGATTCCACCGAGCCGAGATTTTCCGCGAGGCTCCAGAGCTGGAGTGTATCCATCAATTTCTTGCCAGACTGGACACCGCCGTGGACTTCGAACCATAGCATCGAGCCGTGACCGCTGGCCTGTCGGTCAGCGAGCTCCTTCTGCGGGAAGGATTCGAGACCGGGATAGCAAACGCGATCGACGTTGGGGTGGGTTTCGAGGAACCGGGCCACCTTGAGCGCGTTGGCCGACTGTGCTTCGATCCGGGTGCTCATAGTCTTGATTCCCTGCAGGGTGTAAAACGCCACCATCGGTGTCATGTTGCTGCCGAGGCAATTGCGCACGAACATAATTTGGTCGAGATGATCCTGGTTGGCCGCGCTAATCGAGCCACCCACGCTGACGTTATGGCCCTCCATGAACTTGGTGGTGCTGTGCAGGGTGATGTCGGCACCCAGCTCGAGCGGGCGCTGGTAATAAGGTGTCAGGAAAGTGTTGTCGACCACGTGCGGAATGCCAGCTTGAGGGTCGGGTTGGCCGGGGTTTCGGTAAAAATCAGTTTGGTATTGTCGCGGATCGCGTTTGCCACATTTTGCGGGTCGGCAGTATCGACGAAGCTGCATTCGAGCCCCCAGCGATTCAGAACCTTGGTGGTGACGCGGTGGGTGCCGCCGTAGACCACGTCCGACAGGATGACGTGATCGCTGCTACCGACCATGCCCATGATGGTGCAGCTGGTGGCGGCCATGCCGGTCGCAAAACACAGGCTGCCAGCGCCACCTTCGAGCGCGGTAATCTTTGCTTCGAGCGCGGATACGGTGGGATTGCCGGAGCGGCTGTAGGAATAGCCTTTTTCCAGATACTGATCGACCGATTCCTGCACGTAAGTCGTGGTCTGGTAGATCGGTGTCAGAATTGCTCCGGTAACCGGATCAGGCCTGACACCGGCACGTACTTCGCGTGTTTTGAAATGTTGGTTATCGTTGCCGCTCATCGGGTTCCCCGGGTTATTGGATTGCAAAGGACGGCAATTCTAGCATTAGTAAGACAAATTAACAATCTTGCAAAATGCCGGTTATGGCCGCCGAAATTTATCCGCGTTACGGACATTCCACCTGCCCGCATGATTGTCCCAGTACCTGCGCGCTGGAGGTTGAACTGCTCGATGCCAACCGGATTGGGCGGGTTGTCGGCGCCCGCGAGAATGATTACACCGCCGGTGTCGTCTGCGCCAAGGTAGCGCGTTACGCCGAGCGTATTCATCATCCCGACCGGCTCGGGCAGCCGCTGATGCGGCGAGGAGATAAAGGGCAGGGGCGCGGGGCATTCGAGGTTATCGGCTGGGAACAGGCGCTGGACGAGGTCGCCGAGCGTTTCGCGCTGGCGATGCAAAAACATGGTAGCGAAACCCTGTGGCCCTACCACTATGCCGGCACCATGGGCCTGATCCAGCGCGACAGCATCGAGTTATTCCGTAACTTGTTGAAAACCTCGCGCCAACATTCGACTTTCTGCATCACGCTGGCTGACGCCGGCTGGATCGCCGGCACCGGCGTCAAGCGCGGCTCCGACCCGCGGCACATGGCAGCAAGTGACCTGATCGTGATCTGGGGCTGTAACCCGGTGTATACCCAGGTCAATGTCATGCAGCATGTTGCAAGGGCCCGGCGCGAACGTGGCGCCAAATTGGTCGTGGTAGATCCTTACCTGAACGCTACCGCGAAGAAAGCCGACCAGCACCTGATGCTACGACCAGGGACGGACGGTGCGCTGGCCTGCGCGGTGATGCACCAGTTGTTTGCCGATGACCTGGTTGACCGGGAGTATCTCGAGCAATACTGCGATGTCCCGGACGAGCTCGAACGGCACCTGCAAACCAGATCGCCGGCCTGGGCCTCACCAATTACCGGTCTCGCGGTCGATGAGATAATCGAGTTTGCGCGGCTTTACGGTCGTACCCCGCGCAGTTTCCTGCGCCTCGGTTACGGCTTCACCCGTTCCGGCAACGGCGCCGCCAACATGCATGCCACGACCTGCCTGCCCGCTTTGACCGGCGCCTGGCGCTACCCGGGGGGTGGCGCACTTTATTCGAATAGCGGCATGTATGGCATCGATCAGACCACGATCAAGGGCCTGGATCTGCTCGATGCGAACACCCGGGTGCTGGACCAGTCGCGTATCGGCGACGTGCTCTGCGGTAATCCGCGCGATCTGCAGGGCGGGCCGCCGGTAACCGCGCTGATGGTGCAGAATACCAACCCGGTAGTGGTAGCGCCCGAAACTCGCAAGGTATTGCAGGGATTTGCCCGCGATGACCTGTTCGTTTGCGTGCACGAACAGTTTATGACCGAAACCGCGGCAATGGCGGATATCGTGCTTCCGGCAACGATGTTTCTCGAACACGACGATTTTTACCAGGCGGGTGGTCACACCCATGTGCAGACGACGCGCGCGCTGGTGAATCCTTTTGCCGAATGCCGCAGCAACCAGTGGGTGCTGGGCCAGATCGCAAACAGGCTTGGCTTCAGTCACGACGGCTTCGACAAGACTGCGCGTGAACTAATAGACCAAAGCCTGCGGGCGAGCGGCTTGCCCGACGAAGAATCGCTTTATCGCGACCATTGGGTCGATTGTGCGCGTGAGTTCGAAACCAGCAATTTCCTGGATGGATTCGAAACGCCCGACCGGCGCTTCCATTTCAAACCCGACTGGAGCCGGGTCGGACCCGATTACCGGGATATGCCGGTGTTACCCGACCATATGCCGGTGGCCAACGAAACCGATGGCCAGCATCCTTTCCGCCTGGTAGCCGCGCCGGCAAGACAGTTTCTGAACACCAGTTTCACCGAGACCCCAACTTCGCAGCGCGCCGAGGGGCGGCCCACGCTATTGCTGTGCGGCGACGATGCCGCCAGGCTCGGTATCCGCGATGGTGACCGCGTTCGTGTCGGCAACCGGCTGGCGAGTATTTTACTGCACGCCAGGCTTTTCGAAGGCCTGCAGACCGGGGTGGTCGTTATCGAGAGTATCTGGCCCAACGCGGCCTTCATCGACGGGCTCGGCGTCAATGCGCTGGTCTCGGCCGAGCCCGGCAAGCCTAACGGCGGCGCTATTTTTCACGATACCGCGGTCTGGATTAAACCAGAGGCAGGAGCCGCGACATGAGCGATCATGAAAAACTGGACTACGTCGAGTTCCCGGCTGCCGACCTGGAAGCCACGCTGGTAAAAATCGAACGCGCCGGGGGGCGCATCGAGAAGCCGATTTTTTCTTTTCCGGGTGGGCGCCGGTTCCATTTTTGCGAGCCCAGCGGCAACGAGTTCGCCGTGTGGTCGGATCAATCGGAGTAACCCGATGCGCGAGACCGAACAGTATTGGAGACTAAAATTATGAGGACTGCCCAACAGGCGCTGGAGGCCTTGCTCGAGGGTAACCGGCGGTTCGTGGCCGAGGTTCAGGACCATGCGCTGCAAGCGGAAGCCGGTCGGCGCTACCGGCTGGTGCCGCGTCAGGAACCCTTTGCCATTATTATCGGTTGCTCCGATGCGCGGGTGCCGGCTGAAATTGTTTTCGACCAGGGTCTCGGCGACCTGTTCGTGATCCGGGTTGCCGGCAACATCATTGCGCCGTCGCAGGTCGGCAGCGTCGAATTCGCGGTCGAACGCTTCGCTACGCCGCTGGTGGTCGTGCTGGGCCATTCCGGCTGCGGCGCCATCCAGGCCACCCTGGAACAGCTCGAGCGTCCGAGCGAGAATCGCTCGCCGAACCTGAGATCGATTGTCGATCGCATTCGACCCTCGGTGCAGTCGCTGCTCGATGCCGGCCTGCAGCTCGATTCCGAACAGCTGGTGGAACAGGCGGTACGCGCCAATATCCGGGTTTCGGCCAACCAGTTACGGCATGGCTCGGAAATTCTGGAAAAACTGATCGCCAGGAACCAGTTAAAGGTAGTAGGCGCCGAGTACTCGCTCGAAACCGGCAGCGTCGACTTTTTCGATTACGACCACTGAAACGATGTCGCAGTCTATCGAAGCCTTGCGGCCTCTACTGCAAACCCGTTTGCCCGACTTCAATCGATTACGCGCCGCGGCACTCGAACTGGCGGGACAGGTCAGCATTGGGCAATCTGCATTCCTGCAAAAATTCGGTATCGCGTCGGAACTCGAATACAAGCGGCAGGCGATGCGAGACGGCCAGATCATGTACCACGCCCATATCGGCATGAACGATATCGATACGACCGCCGCCGCGCTGGGCAAGATTCATCGCGAGTTGGGCGACCGGGAATATCGCCTTGATCGTGCCGGGTTTGCAGTCGATCGGCGCATGGGTTTGCCGGCGGACAGGCGAGCCGCGGCGGCGGCCGAGACCGGACCGATGCTAATGCGGCAGCATGACTGGGAGGCGCTGGCGCAAGCGGCGCCGATACAGCCGCATCTGGGCGATTTCATGATCGGCCAGCCGGCTTCGGTCGCCAATACCCTGCAGGCGTTACGCATCGGCTGCACCACGATCGGTAACCTGTCCCAGTACTTTACTTTCGAGGCGCCGGGCTGGTCGGATGCCGCGGAAACCGCGGCGCAGACTTACCAGGCCATCGTGATAATGGGCGCATTACGCGAGCGCGGCACGATGCTGCATTCCTACCTGGAAGACGGCTATGGAGCGCTGTTTCGACATTGCGCCACCGTCGCGGCCTGGGCAATGCTGGAGCGTTACATCGTAGAAGAATTGATCGGTGCGCGCCTGAGCCACTGCATCGGGGGGCTTACCCGTGATCCGGTGAAGCGTGCGGGCTGGGTACTGGCATTGCATCGGATCCACCGGGGTCAGCAGGTCGGCTCGATGATCTACGGTGACACGATTTCCTTCGGTCACGAATTCGAACAGAACCGGGCGCTGACCGCGGAGTACCTGTTGTGGGATATCCTGATCCAGATGCACGCGCCCAGCGGTCACGCGGTGTTGCCGCTACCGGTAACGGAGGCGATTCGAATTCCGTCAGCCGAGGAAATTATCGAGGCCCAGCTATTCGGAAGACGGGTCGAGGCAAGCGCACGGCGGCTTTACCCGCATGTCGATTTCTCGGCGGCGCAAACCTTCGCCGACGAAGTCTGTCAACAGGGCGAGGACATCTACCACAGGGCGCTGGATGGTTTACGCGACCTCGGCGTCGATACCGCCAATCCATTACAAATGCTATTCGTGCTGAAGAAAATGGGCGCGCAGCGCTTCGAGCAATTGTTTGCGTCGGAGCTCGATGCGGCCACCGCAACCGGCACCGATATCTACCACATGTCACAGCAGGTCATCGACGAGCACCGTCCGCTGTTCGCCGACCCGGGTTTACGAGACCGGGTCAGGGATAAATGTTTACTTATCGCTTCGAGCGACGTGCATGAACATGCGGCCGGAGCTCTGGCACAGCTGCTGGGCGAGACCGGGGCAAGAGTCGTTTACCTCGGTGCCGAGCAGGATCCCGGCGACCTGATCGCGGCCTTGCGCAAAAATCCCGCGGATGCCTTGCTGCTCAGTACGCACAACGGTATGGCACTCGAATACGCACAGCAATTAAGACGAAAACTCGATGAGGCGCAACTGTCTGTGCCGGTGATCATGGGCGGTGTTTTGAACCAGAAGATCGAGACGCAGGCGCTGCCGGTTCCAGTGCTTGAAGAACTCAAGGCCCTGGGCATGCACCCCGCGGCCGCGCTGCCGGCGTTAACAGGCCTGCTGGAGTTTAAGTCCTGAGCGGCTGTCGGTCGCAGATCGCGTAACGCTGCATATCTCTGCCCGATTGGCCAGCCTTTCAGCGGTAAGGCGCTAGCGCCCGCCAGTTGAGCATTACCGCTGCAGCGCCGATAGTAGCTTGCTGCCGCTCGAATCGCCGAAACAGGGCAGGCGGTGATTTATCGGGCCCGCCGAGGGCCTGAAAGATAGCGATTTCCGAATCGGCAGCTTTTTCACCACCGATGAAAACCGCGTCGCCAGCCCGGCACAGCGTATCGAGGTCCTGGTAGTAGCGCGCGCGCTGCTCTACCAGGAATTCACGGGCTCGCCCGAACGCCGCCTCGTCGTCGCTGTTCATGGTAACCCGGTTATGCGGATCGATGCCGTAGGGATTGAGATGGCCGTAAACCAGGATTTCGCCGTCGATGTCGGGATTCGCATCAAAGTAGCCTTCGACCGTGTCGACGTAGTTGCGGTTGATTTGCCAGATCCGCTGTACGCTGCGAAACACCGCGTCCGCACGGACGCGGATGTTTGCATCGCTGTGATTTTTGTAAACCAGTCGGCCGCCGGGTGTTTGCATGCGGGCCTCGTAAGGAATGGCCTCGCGCAGTGCCCGCATTTCTTCCGGGTCGGCAAAAACCTCGGCGTGTTCCAGCGCGACTCCCGCGATGCTAAATTCGTCGACCCGATGCTCGTCGCAGAGGTCGGTTAAAAACTCGTCGATCGAGCGCTGGCTGAAGCCATTGACGAAGATCAGGCCGTCGGCATTCGCGGCGTCACATTTTTGTTGCAGGTCCTGCGCCCGCCCGGCCATCGGGTTTTTGCCGACAGCGCGCAGCAGCGGGCGCATCGAGCTGGTGCTGACATGCTCGAGTCCTAGAATCAGGTCGTATCGATTTGCGGTGGAGCGAGCCCCGCTGCGATCCAGCTCGAGATAGCAATACGCCGACAGCCGCTCCAGCAGCCGGGCAATATCGTCCGGGTGGTTGGAGACCGGCAGTGCGAAGGCCACCTCGTTATCCGGAAAGCGGTAATAGGTGCAGCGCACCGCCGTGACAATGCCACTCCAGCCGTAGCTGCCGGCGTAGCCCTGCAGCGCCTCGCCGATGACGCCGCGGGTTGCGTCGCCATCGAATATCGCGGCCTCGACGACGCTGTCGCTGAAATAACGGCGCTGCGGGCCCATACCACCGGTCATGAAGGTGGCCCCTACCGCCGCGTACAGGTAGCTGGTCAAATCGGCGCCCGGGACTTTGAAATTGTGGCCCAGTTGCTGCGCCAACGCCTGGCTCAACTGTCCCAGCGTGATGGCGGCACCGACTGCCACCTGCTGGTTCGGCACGTCGATGGCTATTTGGTCGAGCTCCAGCTCGGCCAGGTTCGGCACGCTGTCGAGAGTGACCCGCGGTGTCGCCGGTGGATCAAATCTCAGCCCGATTACCGTTCCCGGCGGATGGCTGGGACCGGGCGCCTGGAAAATGCCCCCGCCGCAGGAAGTACCGGACATGGGTAACAGGTAGATATCCCGCCCATGGATTTGACGCAATTCGGCCACCGCGCTGGTCAGGCTGCCGTGGATCGGGTAGGCGGTATCGAACTGAATTGCGTTGTTTTCGCCGTCCAGCGCCTGCCCGATTGGATTACCCAGGGAGGAAGGCATAAGGTTTCCTATGCCGCCTTGCGGGCTTCCAGTGACGCCACCAGCTTTTTCTCCAGTCGCTCCAGCATCGACTGGTCGGTAATAGCTTGTCCGTCCGGTGTGGTCAGGTAGAAAATGTCGTCGATTTTCTCACCCAGGGTCGAGATCTTGGCATGGGTGATATCGATATCCATTTCGGCAATGACGTTGGCGATTACAGACAATAGTCCGGGCATGTCCAGCGCGCTGATTTCCATTACCGTGCGCCCGTTCAGGTAATCCTGCTCGAACTGCACCACGGTTGGGTGATCGAAAGCCTTTAGCTGGCGTGGTTTGCGGGCGTGGCTCTGCCCCTTGTAGATGGAGTCGGACTGCAGTGCCTTGAGCAGGCGCTGCTCTATCCGTCTGATTATATCGGGATCCGTTACCGCCTGGCCGTTATGGTCCTGGATTATAAAGGTGTCCATGATCTTCTTGTCGCGCGTGGTAAAGATTTCGGCATTTAGAATACTCAGGCCCAGCGATCCCAGGGTTCCGGTGACCTGCGAGAAAGCGTGCACCACCTCGTCGCCGTAAACGAAGACCTTGGTGTTATTGGTATTGGGCGACTGGCGGATGCTGACCAGCCTCGACTCCTGCGGATGGCTGAGTATCGTGTTGACGTGCCATTTGATTTCCAGCGGGTGATGGCGCAGGAAATAATCGCCCGGCACGCTGTCGCAAACCGAATTGATTTGCTCGGCGCTGAACGGCAGGTCAGCCATTTCCTCGAAGGCCGCATCGCGGTTTTCCTGGATGATTTCGTCGATGTCCGGGGTTTGGTCGATACCACGGCGGATGACCGTCTTGGTCGCGTTATACAATTGCTTTAGCAGGGCGTCTTTCCAGTTGTTCCACAGTTTCGGGTTGGTACTGCGGATATCGGCAACCGTTAGCAGGTAGAGATAGTTGAGCATGTCCATACTGCCGACCTGCTGCGCGAACTCGCGCACCACGTCCGGATCGCTGATGTCCTTGCGCTGCGCGGTAACCGACATCAACAGGTGATCGCGCACCAGCTGCGATACGATCCGGGTGTCCTTGCGATTGAGCTTGTGCTGCACGCAAAATTTCGTCGCTTCTTCCGCACCGAGCACCGAATGGTCGCCGCCGCGCCCCTTGGCTATATCGTGAAACAAGGCCGCTAGATACAACAGGCAGGGATTGTCCAGCTCGCTGTAAACCAGGTTGCAGAACGGGAACTCGTCCTCGTGTATCTTCAGCGCGAAGCGGCGCAGGTTGCGGATTACGAATATCGTGTGTTGGTCGACGGTGTAGGCGTGGAACAGGTCGTACTGCATACGGCCGGTAATCTTGGCGAAAGCCGGAATATAGGCCGCCAGGAACCCGTAGGAATTCATGCGCCGCATCTGGTGCGTCTGACCGCTGGGTGCGCTCATCAATTGCATGAACAGGTGGTTAACGGTGTCGTCGCTGCGGAATTTGTCATCGACCAGGTAGAGGTGTTCGCGCACCAGGCGAATAGTCGACGCCGTAACGCCCTCGCAGCGATCATTCAGCGAAATGATTAAAAACAACTCGACCAGTGCGGGCGGGTAATCCTTGAAGACGTCGGGATGCGCTACCTCGATAAAATTGTTGCGCAGATTGAAATGTTCGTTGAGCAGCTTCAGCTTGCGTTGCGAGGCGGTGAGCAGTATTTCCTCCTTGAAAATCTGCAGCAGCATTTCGCTCAGGCGCTCGAGTTCCATGATGGTACGGTAATACTGCTGCATGAATTGCTCGATGGCGAGATTGTGCTCGCTCGATTCAAAGCCGAAGCGTGCCGCAATTTTTTTCTGGTAATCGAACAGCAACCGGTCTTCGCGGCGTCCGGCGATGCGGTGCAGCGCGAACCGTACCCGCCACAGGAGCCGCTGTCCGGCGTCCAGAATTTCGTATTCCGCCTGCGTCAAAAAGCCGTGTTCGACCAGCTCCTTGAAGGATTTGTCCCCAAAATGCCGTTTGGCCACCCAGCCGATGATCTGGATATCGCGCAGTCCCCCGGGCCCCTCCTTGATATTGGGTTCCAGGTTGTAAGCGGTGTCGTTGAAGCGCAGATGCCGTTCATGCTGTTCCTCGAGCTTGGCTTCGAAAAACTTGCGCGAAGACCAGATCTTGCGCGGGCCGATCGCCTTTTGATACTTGTCGTACAGCTGGAGGTCGCCGTAAACCGGTCGCGACTCGATCATGTTGGTCATCACGGTGACGTCGGCCTTGCCCTGGCGTACACAGTCCTTTACGGTGCGCACGCTATGACCGACCTCGAGCCCGATATCCCACAGGAACGTCAGGAATGACGAGATCTGCTGCTGTTGTGCTTTGCCGGGTTTCTTTTCCAGCAACAGCATCAGGTCGATATCCGAACCGGGCAGCAGCTCGGAGCGGCCGTAGCCACCGACGGCGACCAGGCAACAGTTGCAGCTATCCTGCTCTCCGATGAAGTGGAGGAAACAGAATTCGAGCACGCGATCGACCGATCTCGATGTACCGCGAATCAATTGCTCTGCCGGCACGCCTCGATCGAAATCCTGGTAAATTTGCTCGCGCAGCGTTTTCAGGCCCTCGGCGATGGCCGCGGGCTTCAGCTTCCCGGTGGCCTCGGCCTGCTTCAGAAATGGTTCGAGTGTTTCGAGCACGAAAGCTCAGAACCCGAATTCGGGATGCAGCGTCAAGACCTCGAAGCCGGAGTCTGTAACCAGGTTGGTGTGCTCCCACTGTGCCGACAGGGTATGGTCCTTGGTGACCACGGTCCATTCATCGGGTAGCAGTTTCACGTGTCGCTTGCCGAGGTTGATCATTGGCTCCACGGTGAAGGTCATGCCGGGTTCCAGCATCAGGCCGGTACCCGGTTTGCCGTAATGCAGAACCTGCGGATCCTCGTGGAATACCCTGCCGATACCGTGGCCGCAATATTCCCGCACCACGCTGCAGTTATTCTTCTCGGCATATTGCTGGATCGCGTGGCCGATATCGCCCAGCCGGATCCCCGGCTTGATCATTTCGATGCCGATTTTCATGCAGTCATAAGCAATCCGTGAAATCCGCTCGCCCTGGATGGTTGGCTTGCCGACCTGGAACATGCGACTGGTGTCGCCGTGGTAGCCATCCTTGATCACGGTAATGTCGATATTGATGATGTCGCCGTTCTTCAGCTTCTTCGCGGCCGGGATGCCGTGACAGACGACATGATTAACAGAGGTGCAGATCGAGCGCGGAAATCCCCGGTAATTTAGCGGTGCGGGCACCACCGATTGCTGATTGACCATGTAGTCGTGGCAGATATCGTTGAGCTGCTGGGTGGTAACGCCGGGCTCTATGTGGGGTTCGATCATGTGCAGCACATCGGCCGCCAGGCGCCCGGCGACGCGCATTTTTTCGATTTCTTCGGGGGATTTGATCGTGACGCCCATAAAACTACTGCTGGCTGGTTGTTGAGAATACGGGATTATGGTATAAAGCGCGCGCCCTCGGCAACTGCGGGGGTAAATTAATCGGGGCATCGCAATATACGGTGCCTCCTAACGACACACACATGCCGCAACGCGTTCATGGGTGCCTGCGTTTTACCAGAGACAGCAGGTCGTGAACGTCGGGTATGTGGAGGCTTAACCCAGAATAGCCGCGAACAGGCTGTTCAACAGACATCTGGAGATACTATGTCTAACGTCACCATGCGTGAAATGTTGGAAGCGGGCGTGCATTTCGGCCACCAAACCCGTTTCTGGAACCCCAAGATGGCGCCCTTCATTTTTGGCGAGCGCAACAAGATCCACATCATCAATCTCGAGCAGACCATGCCGCTGTGCAAGGACGCGGTGAATTACCTCGGCAAGGTTGCATCGAAGAAAGGCAAAGTCATGTTCGTCGGCACCAAGCGCGCCGCGAGCGATGCGGTCAAGCAAGAAGCCGAGCGTTGCGGCATGCCGTTTGTCAACCACCGTTGGCTGGGTGGTATGCTGACCAATTTTCGTACCGTGCGCGCCTCGATCAAGCGACTCAAGGAGCTCGAAGAGATGGCCGCCAGTAATAGCTACGAAAAGATTAGTAAGAAAGAAATACTGCAGCTCTCACGCGAACAGGAAAAGCTCGATAAGACGCTTGGTGGTATCAAGGAAATGAATGGTCTGCCCGACGTCCTGTTCGTAATCGACGTGGGCTATGAAAAGATTGCGGTACAGGAAGCCGCCAAGCTCGGCATTCCGGTGGTCGGTATCGTCGACACCAACAACTCGCCGGATAATATCGAGTACATCGTACCCGGCAACGACGACTCGATGCGCGCTATCAAGCTCTACGCCCGGCTGGTGGCAGACGCCATTATCGAAGGTAAGCAAAGTATCGTCGCCGGCGCCGATAGCGACGACGAGTTGATCGAAATCGAAGAGGAAACTGAAACGGTTGCGGCCACCCCGGCGGTCAAGGTAAGTGCCAGAAAAACCCCGGCAGCAGCGCCGCAAGCAGAGGCTGAACCAGCTGCTGCAGAGGAAGCGGCACCGGCAGAGGAAGCGGCACCTGCAGAGGAAGCGGCACCTGCAGAGGAAGCGCCCGCGCGGAGCTCGACGGTCGAAGAGGCGGCTGCGCCAGTTGAGGCCGAGCCCGCGACCGAGGAGAAGGTTGCCCCCAAGAAAGCCGCTGTCAAGAAAGCGGCTACCAAGAAAGCGGCTACCAAGAAGGCGGCTACCAAGAAGGCGGCTACCAAGAAGGCGGCTACCAAGAAGGCAGCTACCAAGAAGGCGGCTACCAAGAAGGCAGCCAGTAAGGACTAATTCAGCGCCTGCGAAGTATCGCAGGCTTACTAACGAGGTATTGAAGTGGCTATAACAGCATCTTTGGTAAAAGAACTGCGCGAACGCACCGGTTCGGGCATGATGGAATGTAAGAAAGCCCTGGTTGAAACCGATGGTGATATCGAGGCAGCTGCAGAGTTGATGCGCAAATCGGGCGCGGCCAAGGCGGATAAGAAAGCAGGGCGCGTTGCGGCCGATGGCGCAATCAAGGTATTGGTCAGCGCTGACGGCAAGTGGGCGGTGATCCTGGAAATCAACTCGGAAACCGATTTTGTCGCCAAGGACGATAACTTCCAGGCATTTGCCGACGAAGTTCTGGCGGCAGTTGCCGAACAAAGGCCGGGCACGGTAGAAGAACTTTCATCGCTGGCGCTGGGCAGCGGTCAGACTGTCGAGCAGGCGCGCCAGGCGCTGATTGCGAAAGTCGGGGAAAACATCCAGGTGCGTCGCTTTGAGGTCGTCGAGTCCAATGCGTCGATTGCATCCTACCTGCACGGCGACCGGATCGGTGTGCTGGTCGACTCCGACGCGGACTCCGATCTGGCGCGAGACATTGCGATGCACGTGGCCGCCGTCAACCCGCAGTTTGTCGACCAGGATTCGATTCCTGCGGCATTTGTCGAGAAAGAGAAAGGGATACTGATTGCACAGGCTGAATCCAGCGGCAAGCCGCCGGAAATCATCGAGAAAATGATTCAGGGCCGACTCAATAAGTTTCTCGCCGAGGTTACGCTGTTGGGCCAGCCTTTCGTCAAGGACCAGGAGCAGAGCGTAAGCAAGTTACTGTCTGACGCAGGCGCTAAAGTGAGTCGGTTCGTGCGCTACGAGGTTGGAGAAGGTATCGAAAAGAAAGTCGAGGATTTCGCCGCCGAAGTGGCGTCGCAATTAAATTCATGAGAAGGATAAGGCCGCGACCTTCGCGGCCTTTTTTTTGCTCCTGAACCGCAAGGGGAGATGGTTTGTCAATAATGCACTTAAAATGCCTGCGGAATGCCGATAAACTGCCCGCGTTAGATTCGCGGGGGGGCGTCTCGATAGGTAATCCGAAGCCCGGCTCTTTCAAACAAACCTGACCTGAATCCTATGGCGGCAATCAAATACAAGCGAATCCTGGTAAAACTCAGTGGCGAGGCGCTGATGGGTAAACAGGGCTCCGGCATCGATCCGCAGATGATCCTCCAGCTGGCAGGCGAGCTGGCGGCCGTGCATGAAGCCGGGGTAGAAATCGGTATCGTGGTAGGCGGTGGCAACCTGTTCCGGGGTGCCGGCCTGGCGGCCGCCGGTCTCGACCGGGTCACCGGCGACCACATGGGTATGCTGGCTACCGTGATGAACGCGCTGGCCCTGCAGGATGGTCTGCTGAGCGCGGGTAAAACCGCCGTGGTGATGTCGGGCCTGGCGATGCCGCAGGTCTGCGAATCCTATACCCAGCGGGATGCGCGCCGGCGCATTGCACAAGGTGAAATCCTGATTTTCGCGGCGGGTACCGGAAGCCCTTATTTTACCACCGACACCGGCGCCAGCCTGCGTGCAATCGAGATATGCGCCGATCTGCTGATCAAGGCAACCAAGGTCGATGGGATTTACGACAAGGACCCGATAAAGCATGACGACGCCGTACGTTACCGAGACCTGGATTATGATCTTGCCATCGATCAGCGGCTTGCGGTGATGGATGTCGCGGCAATGATTTTGTGTAATGATAATGCGCTTGACCTGGTGGTTTGCGATATCAATCAACCCGGCGCATTACTCGAACTGGCCCGGGGCAATTCGGTCGGCACCCGGGTAACCCGAAAAGAGGCAAAACAATGATAGAAGACGTTCAGCAAGATGCGCGCAATCGTATGAACAAGAGCATCGAGGCTTTCAAGGCGGAACTCAGCAAGATCAGGACCGGGCGCGCGCATCCGAGTCTACTCAACCATATCAACGTGGATTTTTACGGCAGTGAGGTTCCGATAGGGCAGGCCGCCAATATTACCGTTGAGGACGCGCGCACGCTCGCGGTCGCACCGTGGGACAAGAGCATGGTGTCGATTATAGAAAAAGCCATCATGACTTCGGACCTCGGTCTCAATCCGACCACCGCGGGTACCGTTATCCGGGTACCCATGCCGCCGCTAACCGAGGAACGCCGCAAGGAGCTGGTCAAGGTGGTGCGGGAACTCGCGGAGAATGCCCGCGTCGCTATCAGGAACATACGCCGCGACGGTAACAACGATCTGAAAGCCCTGGCCAAGGACAAGGATATCTCGGAAGACGAAGAACATCGCGGCCAGGACCTTGTGCAGCAGGTTACCAACCAGTCGACCGATGAAATCGAATCTCTGTTGCAGACCAAGGAAAAGGAATTGATGG
>JAACFA010000066.1 GCA_009937625.1 Gammaproteobacteria bacterium
TGGTCATCCGCTACATCAAGTGGGAGATTCCGACCATCGACGAACTCGGCTTGCCTCAGGTGCTGAAGGAAGTCGTGATGAACCAGACCGGCCTCGTGCTGGTGGTCGGTTCGACCGGCTCGGGTAAATCGACTTCGCTGGCGTCGATGCTGAATCATCGCAACAAGACCGTCGGCGGGCATATCCTGACGATCGAGGATCCGATCGAATTCGTGTTCCGGCACGACAAGTCGATCGTCTCGCAGCGTGAAGTCGGTATCGATACGCTGAGTTACGCCAACGCGCTGCGCGAGGCGCTGCGTGAAGCCCCGGAAGTCATCATGATCGGTGAGGCGCGCGATGCCGAAACCATGAAGGCGGCAATCAACTTTGCCGATACCGGCCACCTCTGCCTGACCACGCTGCACGCGGTTAACTCGAACCAGGCGATGGACCGGATCATGAACATGTTTCCGACCGATATGCGCGATCAGCTTTTGATGGACCTGTCGCTTAACCTGAAGGCGGTTATTTCGCAACGCCTGGTACCGGGGATGCAGGGCAAGCTGGCCTGTGCGGTAGAGATCATGATGAATACGCCGTACATTTCGGAGCTGTTGCGCGAGGGTAATTTCAACGAGATCAAGGAAATCATGGAGAAGGGCGATACCACCGCAAGGCAGACAAGATCACGATCAAGAATGCGCTTGCCTACGCGGATTCGAGCACCAACCTGGAATGGAAGATCAACTTCGGTGGCGAACAACCGTCATCGCAGGACACTCGCCACCAGCTAAACAAGCAGGGCGAGCTCGAAGAGTTAACCCTGCCGTCCGAGGAAGACTAGCCCCTTTTTCCGGGTTTGGCGAAAACCGACCCGCGAGCCGGCCGCGGCAGCGACAAAAACTATCCTTCTCGCGCCCTGATATTGGTCATGCTGGCCTTGAGCTGGCATCCATAACGGCTTACCAAATGATTGAACCAGGTAGCGTAAATCTCTTCACTATCCGTTTTTAGCAAAACGATAGACACCGCTCCCGTTATCTTTCGATTCTCGGTAAAAATCTGAAAAGGCAACTAACCAGCAGCAATTTCGCTCCATTCGGGATAAGCTGTTAACGTATTGATTTTGGTACGCATATCATCCGGAGGGGGAGATCATGTCTGAAAAATATATTGTCGCTTGCGATGGAAGCTCAGCTTCCGAACGAGGCTGGAGTCGGTTCAGCGGCGATAGCACACTCCGCCGTGCGCACCAAGGAACCGATCACAGAGGGCTTTGTTTCGTTGCTCGAGCCGTTATCATTATAACCGGCCAGCTAACCATCGATGCGGCGACCGGCAACTACATCACCGAGGGTGGTCGTATCGTCACCGCATCCGGAGCCTCTGGTGTTGGACTCACCTCGGCGGCGTTTGAAAGCGCGATCGGCTGGTTCCCCTATGTACTGGCTATTGCGGTGGCCCTGTTTGCCTTTTCAACCATGATTTCCTGGTCTTATTACGGTCTCAAGGCCTGGACCTATCTGTTTGGAGAAGGCAAGAACAAGGAAATCACTTTCAAGGTGATTTTCTGCATCTTCGTCATTATCGGCGCCGCAGCTAACCTGGGCCCGGTCATCGACTTTTCCGATGCCGCTATTTTCGCCATGGCGGTTGTCAATATTATCGGTCTCTACTGCCTCATGCCTATTGTCAAACGGGAGCTCAATAGCTACCTCGAGCGACTCGATAGCGGCGTCATCAAGAAGTTCAAGTAGCGGAATGTGGCAAAGTTGCCGGGTGCATCGCGCCCGGCAACCGCGTCGGTACGACCACCCTATGAGCCTGGCGAGATCGACCTTCGTTTTCTGAACGTCGGTGCGCAACCGGGATTGAACGGGATCGGCGCCCAAGGTAGTATCCATCGGATAAATATTATAACGATACGGAGAGCAGTGATGGATGAGCAATTCGAGCATTTGCAGGTGCTCACACGAGAACAGCGCGAACTAATAAAGAAATTGTTGACCGAGAACCGTCGTTTAAACGCATTGACACAGTCTTTGAGTAAACGAATCCAGCACCTGGAAAAAACAAACCTGGTGATTGACAGGGAGATTGCCGAGATCCCCATTGGCTTCGAGTTAATCCCCGAGAGCGACCTGAAACGGTATTAGTTCTTTTCCCTGGACTCGCGGGGAGGCATGGCAGCAGTCGACCAGACTCAGGCGCTAACTCCTTCTGCCCGGTATTAAGCGATTCTTTACATAAACGTCTTCCATCGCCGGTCGTTCGTGGCTCGCCGCTGACCAGTTGGTATCAAATGTATGTTTTGCACGAGGTGAAAAGCGCGCGGTTGCGGATCGAATCGGCAGTATCGCCAGTTAGCGCTGATAGACGATTGTGCCGGCCACGATGGTGTGGGTGACGGCGCCGTCGAAGTCCCAGCCTTCGAAGGCGGTGTTCTTGCCCTTCGAGACGAAGTCGGCCGCGTGGCAGATCCAGTGAATTTCCGGGTCGACGATAATCAGATCGGCGGCAGCGCCGGGTTCGATATTACCGCCGGGCAGTCCCAGGATCCGGGCCGGATTCAGTGTGAGCTTGGCGACCAGGTCGGCCAACGGCAGCACGCCTTCCTCGACCAGGCGCAGCGCCAGAGGCAGCAGGGTGTCGAGGCCGCTGATGCCGGGTTCGGCCGAGGGGAAAGGCTTCAACTTGGCGTCGACCTCGTGCGGCTGATGGTCTGAGCACAGGCAGTCGATGGTACCGTCGGCTAAGCCCTCGCGCAGCGCATCGCGATCGGACTGGCTGCGCAGCGGCGGGATGGTGAACATGTTGCTGTCGAAGCAGGCGATATCGTGGTCGGTCAGAAACAGTTGATGGATGGCGCAATCGGCGCTGATCGGCAAACCCTTGGCTTTGGCGCGGCGAATCATGTCGACCGAGCGCGCGCAGGATAGCTGACCGAAATGCGTGCGCGCGCCGGTCTGCGCTACCAGTTCGATGTCCTTCGCCAGCGCCGCGGTTTCGGCCGCTTCCGGTATTGACGGCAGCCCGAGCCGGGTCGCGACGGCGCCTTCATGGGCACAGCCGTTGCCGAGCAGATCTTGATCGAGCGGCTGAATGATGACCAGGGACTGCTGGCCCGCGGCGTAATCCATGGCGCGCCGCTGCACCAGGTTGTTGGCCAGTGGAGCCTTGGCATTGCTGAACGCGATACAGCCATTGTCGCGCAGGCTCGCCATGTTGCTGAGTTGTTCGCCGCCCAGGCCGCGCGTGAGCGCGCCGATCGGGTAAAGGTGCGCCTTGTGGCCGAACATTTCGTTACGGTGATGGATCAGTTCCACCGTAGCGGAATTGTCGATCGGCGGCTGGGTATCGGGTGGCAGACAAAGCGTAGTGATACCGTTCCTGATCGCGGCCAGGGTCTCGCTCTCGATATTGGCCTTCTCGGGCTGTCCCGGGTCGCGCAACCGCGCCTGGCAATCGACCAGACCAGGCATTACCCAGTGCCCGCCGGCGTCGATCGTATGCGCGGCCTCGAAGCCCGCGGGAGCCTGGTCGATGCCGACTATCTTGCCATCCTGCAGGTACAGGTCGGCCGCGCGCTGAGCCGATTCGGCGGGTGCTACCACGAGGCCGTTTTTGATATGCAGGCTCACGAGCTGGCCCCGGATTGACCGACGATCATCGCCATTACCGCCATCCGCACCGAGATACCGAAGCTTACCTGCTGCAGGATGACCGACTGGTTGCCGTCCATGACGCTGGATTCGATTTCGACGCCACGGTTTGCAGGCCCGGGATGCATGACGATGGCGTCGGGCCGGGCCAGTTTGAGGCGTTCCTGCGACAGTCCGTACTTGCGGAAGTATTCCTTTTCACTGGGCAGCAAGGCGCCGCGCATGCGTTCCTTCTGCAGGCGTAACATGATGACGACATCGACATCCTTGAGCCCAAGCTCCAGGTCTTCGTAAACGCTGACGCCGAGCGACTCGGTGGCAACCGGCAGCAGCGTGCGTGGTGCGACGACGCGTATCTCGGCGGTGTTAAGCAGGTTCAACGCGTGGATTTGCGAGCGCGCGACGCGCGAATGCAGGATATCGCCCACGATCGCTACCCTGAGACCGCTGAAGTCTTTCTTGTAATGGCGGATGGTGTACATATCGAGCATCGCCTGGGTTGGATGCTCGTGCTGCCCGTCACCGGCATTGAGCACCGAAACCCCGGGGCGCACATGCTGCGCGAAGAAATGCGCGCTGCCGCTGTCCTGGTGTCGTATGACGAACATATCGATCTGCATCGCCTCGAGATTCTGCAGCGTATCGAGCAGCGACTCGCCCTTGACCGTGGCCGAGGTGCTGACGTTCAGGCTCAGAATGTCGGCCGACAGGCGCTGTTCGGCCAGTTCGAAAGTGGAACGAGTGCGTGTACTCGACTCGAAGAACAGGTTGGCGACGGTGATGCCGCGCAGGATCGGTACCTTCTTGATCGTGCGGTCGACTACCGAGGTGAAGGATTCGGCGGTATCGAGAATCTCGGTTAGAATAGCCTGGTTCAAACCCTCGATGCTGAGAAAATGCCGCAGCCTGCCGTTATCGTCGAGCTGTAAATCGAGGTTATCCGGCATGACTCTCCAGGGACTTGATAACCAGTCGCAGCGGGTCGGGCCCGTCGAGCTTGATGTGACTGCCGGAGTCGAGCTCCAGGGTGGCGCCGACAAAATCGGCCTGTATCGGAATTTCTCGCTCTCCGCGATCGATCAGGATCGCGAGAATAATCCGCTTTGGCCTGCCGTAATCGAATATCTCGTTCATCGCGGCGCGCACGGTGCGTCCCGAATGCAGCACGTCATCGACCAGGACGATGGTTCGATCATCGATGTCGGTTGGCAGGCTCGAAGGTTTTACGGTCGGATGCAGGCCGCTGCGGGTAAAGTCGTCGCGGTAAAAGGAGATATTCAGCCTGCCCAGTTCCGCCCCCGGGGCAATGCGCTGCTGCAAGCGCTCGGCGATCCAGGCGCCGCCGGTTTCGATGCCGACGATGATGGGTTGGGAGTCAGATGAAGAAAAATAGGGAATCAGTGCCTTGCCAAGCTTTTCGATCAGTGGTTCGACTGAGGGTAGGGACACTTAAACTCCGCTGTGCTGTGCGGTCGCTTTATAGCATAAAATTCTCGCGAATACATTACCTCGCCGGGATTGAGCATCGTAGTTTGCGTTTGAACCGATATTGCGGGCTTATGCCAGCGCGAGTAATTTGCGGGGATGCTATTCGGATGCAGCGTAATCGCGCAGCCAGGATTCGGTGATCAACGCGGCGGCCAGGCTGTCGATTTCGGGCTTCGATTTTTTGCGTCGGGATTCGAGCGCCAGCTGCTGAGCCTCGCGGGTGGTCAGGCGCTCGTCGACGAGCCGGGTCGGGATTCCGAATCTGCCTTCGAGCTGGCGGCAGAAGCGCTCGGCGCGCTTACTCATTTCCTGCTGTTCGCCCAGCATATTAAGAGGCAGGCCGACGACCAGCAGCTGTGGCTGCCATTCCAGCAGAATCTTTCCGATTGCATACCAGTCCTTGCTTTTCACCGCTGTCAGCGGGCTGGCCTGGCCCGTCAGAGTCTGGCCGACCGCGACCCCGATGCAGTGGCTACCGAAGTCGAATCCGATAACCGTCTTGACCGGTTCAGCCATGCGCTGGGCAATCAGGCGTTACCGCTGACGGGGGAGAGCGAGCTCAAATCGAAACCGAGTGAATCGAAGGCGACCTGCCATTTGTCCTCGGGCTTCTCGTGAAACAGCAAATCCGGGTTGCAGGCCGAGGTCAGCCAGGAATTCTGTTGCAGCTCGGACTCGAGCTGTCCCGAAGCCCAGCCCGAAAAGCCGAGAATAACGAGATAGTCTTCCGGCCCCTTGCCGCCCGCGATAGCCTGCAGGATATCGATCGAGCTGGTCAGATTGATGCCGCTCGAAACCTCGACGCTATTCTGCCAGTTGCCGGGGGCGGAATGCAGTACGAAACCCTGCTCGAGCTGCACCGGGCCGCCGATAAAGACGGGCTGATTTCTGATGGTTTCGTCGTCACACTCGATATCGAGCTGGTGAAAGATATCTTCCAGTACCTGCGAGGTTTCGTGGTTGACCACCAGCCCCATGCTGCCCTGTTCGCTGTGTTCGCACATATAGACCAGGCTGGAGGCGAAAATGGGGTCCCTAATTGCGGGGGTTGCAATCAGGCACTTGTCGACGAGACTGGCTGTTTGCTGGGTCATTACAGGGCGTTAGCTTACCCCGCTTTGCGTTCTAAAGCGATTGCTTTTGAAGTCCCAGGTCCTGATGATGACGATTTGATCGGCCCGTTCCCTGAGTTCTTCGGAAAACGGGGCAAATGGCTCGGCCATACGCAGAATGCGCCTCGCGGCTTCGTCCAGCACGCTGGTGCCGGAGGAGTTGGTAATCTGCATATCCAGCACTTCGCCTTGCGCGTTCAGCCGCACGCTCATGCGTAACCGGCCGTCGAGGTTGTTGACTCTCGCTTCTGACGGATAGTTCAGGTTACCGGTATGCTCGATCTTTTGTACCCAGGTCGCCAGGTAGCTCGCTTCGACCGCTTTGCGGGTGCTGGCGGTCAGCGTGATGGTCTTCGGGCGCTTGGCATAATCGATCGTCATTTGCCTGATTTCCGCCTGCAGCCGCGCAATTTTGGTCTGGCGCTGGTCGGCTTCGCTAGCCTGCTTGCTGTTCGAATCGTTGGCACGCTGCTGTTTTTCCTGCCGAACCTGGCTATCGGATTCGCTCTGGGTCAGGTAATAAAGGTTGCTGATGGCCAGTTGCTGCTTACGCAACTCGGGCTGGTCGCGGTCCGCGAGCCCTCTCTGGTCGATCGGGGTCGCGGCTGATACCGGTGCGCTGGGTCGGGCCTTGTCGTCGGCATTGCCGCCGCCGGCCTGGTTATCCTGGGCGAGAAAATCCGGTTTCTCGACCTCGGCGAGGGTTTTCGAATTAGCCAGAATGATGTCGAGGCTCGGCAAGGGCTCCACGTTACTGTGATCTCCCGGCGTGAAACCGACCCCCAGCACGACAATAGCGTGCAGCGAGAGCGCCAGAAATAAAGTGAAGCCGAGACGATCACTGGCCGTGATGCGAGGCTTGATTGCTTGGGATTGAGCCATATTGGATGTCTATTGTGCCAAGAATGAATCTAGATAACCAGCAAAACTCGTTGAATTATTTAACAATTGTAACTGGCCACGGCAGCTTGATTTCGAGCTTCTCGAAAAACGAGCGGCTGACCAGTATTTCCTCTGACTCGCTGACAATAAGGAAGTCATCTACTCCCAAGGATAGTGCTAAATTGGCAGTTTTGCGCAATCCATCGATCATCAGAACGGTAGCCGCGACATCGGCCCGCACCGGATCGCGCAACAGGACTGTCGCCGAGCTTTGCCCGATGGACGATTCGCCGCTGCGCGGGTCGATGATATGATGCGCCCGCTTGCCCCCGCGCCAGTACTGCCGGTGGTAGTTTCCCGAAGTAAACAGGCTGTGGTTGCCCTCCAGGCTCAGGCTGGCTACGACTCCGGGCGCGAACGGATTCTGAATCCCCAGGCGCCACGGTCGGCCGAAGCGATTACCCGCGATCTTCATGTCGCCCCCGGCATTGACGATGTAGTGCTTGATGTCGTTGGTATCGAGGAAATCGGCGATTAGTCCGATTGCGTAACCCTTGGCAATGGCGCCCAGGTCGATTTGCAGGTGAGGATTGCTGCTGGTGGCGCGATTGCCGTCGACTGCCAGATCTCGCATGCTGGGAATGTGCTGCCGAATCTCTGTAATCGCCGCAGCGTCGAGTTCGCCGCCGTGAAAACCGTAGGCGGCAATCAGCTTGCCGAGCGCGGGATTGAACAGTCCGCCACTGGCATCGTGGTACTCGCGGCTCAAGCGCAGCAACTCGGCCAGGCTGTCCGGCACCAGCGCCTGGCCGCTGCGCTGCAGCTCGGCGTTGAAGCGGGTTAGCTCGCTGTCCTCCCAGGCGTGCCACAGGTGGCGATAGTGCCGCAGGCGATGCTCGATTTCCGCGAGCAATCGCTCGGCACGGGGCAGGTCCCCGGTAATCAGCGTGATTTCTATGATGGTGCCGAATTCGAGCAGGTGTTGCTCGACCAGGTGCTGTCTGCGATCGCAGCCGCTGAGTGTCGCAAGCAACAGCAGCAGGCAAGGTAGCGCTAACTGGAAAGTCGTCGCTCGATACACTCAAACAGCTCGGCGCTGATGTTGAGACCGAATTCCTGATCCAGTTCACGAATGCAGGTCGGGCTGGTCACGTTTATCTCGGTGATGTAGTCACCGATCACGTCGATGCCGACGAACAGCAGCCCACGGGCGCGAAGGTCTTCCGCCACCTGGTCGCAAAGCCATTGATCGCGCTCGCTCAGCGGCTGGCCCCGGGTGCTTGCGCCGGCCGCGATATTGCCACGGTGTTCGCCGACCGCGGGCAGCCGCGCCAGCGCGTAGGGGATAGCGACACCGTCGATCAACAGGATGCGCTTGTCGCCGTCACGTATTTCGGGGATGTAGCGTTGCGCCATGGTCTGCGACTGGCCGTGCTTCGAGACTGCCTCGATGATTGCATTGGTGTTTGGGTCGCCTTTCTGTACCCGAAATATGGATTTCCCGCCCATGCCGTCCAGCGGTTTGACGATGACGTCCTCGTGCTCGTCGATAAACTCTTTCAGAATAGACGGATTGCGACTGACCCGGGTCTCGACGCAGCAATGCGGAAATACGCGGGTGTACAGCTTTTCATTGCAGTCCCGCAGGCTGGCCGGCCGGTTGACGACCAGTACACCGTTTTCTTCCGCCTGCTCCAGTAGGTAGCTGCAGTAAATGTACTCCAGATCGAACGGCGGATCCTTGCGCATCAGAATGGTGTCCAGTTGGTCCAGACGGCAGCGGCCCGCTTCGCCGTAGTCAAACCAGTGCTCGTTGTCGTCATAGACGCTGAGGCGGCGATATTGCCCCGTAGCGATACCATTATCGAAGAAAACGTCGTCGAGTTCGAAGTAATAAATCTGCCAGCCACGCGTTTGCGCTTCCAGCAACATGGCGAGGCTGGAGTCCTTCCAGGGTTTGATGGTTTCGATGGGATCCATCACGATTCCGAGCTTGCGGGTCGAGGGCATAAGACTGGTATTTGGCGCCGATTATTGGGGTGGTTCCGAGTTTACTGAATTAAGTCCCTCAAAAACATCAAAATATCGCGGCACGATCAGGTTTGCAGGCCAAATCTAGCGCTTGTTAAACCCGGTTTTATGAACTACTTTTGAAGGTGATGGAATTTCTGGCGCTTGTCGGTAAAAACTGGATTAAAACCTAAGAATTTACATTATATAGGTTTATTAAATGTATGGTTTTACTTGAAGTAATCCATATAATCTTGTCGTTGTAAGGTGGGGGATACCCACTATTGATCCCTGGGGGATATGTGAACACCGAGTCTCAGACAGCAGATGGAGCAGCGCAATCGGCCAAACTGAACGTCAAGGTCATGGTGATCGACGACAGCAAGACTATTCGCCGCAGCGCTGAAACCTTGCTAAAAAAAGTGGGTTGCGAGGTCATCACCGCGATTGACGGCTTCGAGGCCCTTGCCAAAATTACCGAGCATAAACCGGATATTATTTTCGTTGACATCATGATGCCGCGCCTGGACGGATACCAGACCTGCGCATTGATCAAGAACAATCAAACCTTCAAGGCAACGCCGGTCATCATGCTTTCCAGCAAGGACAGCATTTTCGATCGAGCGCGCGGACGCATCGTAGGTTCTGAAAAATATCTGACCAAGCCCTTTTCGAAGGAAGATCTGATCAATGCTATCACCACGCATGTCGGCTAGGCCGTAACGGTCAGCGAAACTAGAGGTAGGCTCCGAATGACGCATATTTTAATAATTGATGATTCACCGACCGAGGTGCATGTATTCAAAAGCATGCTGATGAATAACGATATCGAGGTATCGGTTGCCAAGAACGGTGAAGAAGGCATCGAGAAAGCGATCGAAACCAAGCCCGACTGCATTTTGATGGATGTTGTCATGCCGGGCAAAAACGGTTTCCAGGCGACTCGAGACCTGAGCCGAAACCCCGAAACTGCATCGATCCCCGTAATTATCATTACTACCAAGGATCAGGAAACCGACAAGATCTGGGGTATGCGACAGGGCGCCAAGGACTATATCGTCAAGCCCGCAGACGAGCGTGATTTGATCGAGCGAATCAACAAGGTGCTGGGCGTCGAGCGCAGCTACGACGACTGAGACCGCGCTCGCGATGCCTATTAACTCGCCCTACGAAATACTGAAATCACTGGATGCCCGTTTCCGCAAGAATTCCAGCGGTCTGCCGGTGGCCAAGGCGGTGGTCGATGACTGGATCGGCATTGGATTTAGCATCAACGGCATACCCCTGATCGCAAAAATGGACGACGTCAACGAAATCCTGCCACCGCCCGATACCATCCGGGTGCCCGGGGTAGTGCGCTGGGTCAAGGGCCTGGCCAACATCCGCGGTAACCTGATGCCGGTGCTGGATATGAATGGTTTTTTTTACGGTAAGCCAACCGAGATTCGTAAGGAAAGCAGGATACTGGTAATTAACAAACTGGGTATCGTCGCCGGCTTGCTGGTCGACGAGGTTTACGGGTTACGACGCTTCAAACCCGAGGAGCATCAGCAGGAGGTCAAGCAGGACGCGGGCTCGGTGGGGGAGTACCTCGCCGGTACTTTTGTCGACCAGGTGCGACGCTGGAATGTATTCAGTGTCGAACGACTGGCCAGGGCCGAACATTTTCTGAGAGTGGTTTAACTGCAGCGTGTTTGCATTGAGGTACCAATGGCAGTAGTAGACAAGATAAAGAACATGCTCCCGCGGCGATCCTCGGGCGCGAGCCTGCCGCGTGCGCAGAGCGGCAGCGGGGTTAACCGGAAGGCTGTGCTGGTCGGTGTATTGCTGTTGCTCTCCGTGGTGGCGATGGCGGCGATGTTCGCGATCGAATCCGCTCAGGCGCGTAAAAACAAGGCCTATGCGGCGATCGCCGCCGAGCAGCAGGTCATATCCCAGCAGATTGCAGTCAATGCGCTCGAGGCCTCTGCCGGCCAGAACAGGGCTTTCGATAACCTCGCTACCAACCAGGGTCGCTTTCTTGCCAACCTCGAGAAATACAACAACGGCGACCTGGCGCAGGATTTGCCCGCCTTGCCGGAACATTTCTCGGTCGAGTATGCCAACCTGAAGGCCGTCTGGAATGACTATGACAGGCATATCGCTACGGTCGTGGCGGCCAAGAATTCGATCGCCACGGTGAGCGATTACGTCACGCAGATCAACGAGTCCCTGCCGGAATTGATATCCCTCTCCGATGGCGTGGTTACCGAGCTGGTGAAATCCAGTGCGCCCCGATCGAATATCGCGGTCGCGGCGCGCCAGCTGATCCTGATCCGCAGCATCGAGCATAGTCTCAACCAGATCCTGACCGATGGTGAAGTCGTTATGGCCGCGGCGGATCGCTTCGCGTCCGATGCAGCCCAGGTCGAAACGCAGCTGCTGGGCATGCTCGAGGGTGATGCCGAGCTCGGGATAAACAAGTTTACCGGCACCGCCGTGGTCGGCAACCTGCTGCAGTTTGCCGATCTCTACTCGGTGGTGCGGAAAAACGTGCGCGAGATCCTCGATAACTCGGCGCAGATATTCAAGGTGCACGAGGCTGCGCTGAAAATCGATGAACTCAGTCCGGTGATGCTGGAGGTGTCAGGCGAACTTATCGGGGCGATCGAGCGCAAGGATGTCGAGAGCAATCTCTATACGCTGGCGGGTTACGGCTTCGGTCTGGTTGCGCTGGTATTGCTGGTGCTGCTGATCCTGGTAATTTCGCGCGAATCGCAGGAGAGCCTGCGGGAATCCCAGGATCAGAACGAAAAAAACCAGCGCGCGATTCTGCGATTGCTGGACGAAATGACCAACCTCGCCGACGGTGACCTGTCGACTCATACCACGGTAACCGAAGACATTACCGGGGCCATTGCCGATTCGGTGAATTATTCCATCGACGCGCTGCGCGATCTTGTCAGTACCATCAACAACACCGCGAACAGGGTACGCAGCGCGGTGCGTAAAACGCAGAACATGACAGGCGAGCTGGCGGAGGCTAGTGATGCCCAGGCGCGCCAGATAACCGCGGCCAGCAGCGCGGTAACCGAGATTTCCAAGTCGATGTCACAGGTTTCCGAGCGCGCCGCGGACTCGGCGGAGGTTGCGCGCAAGTCTGTAAGCATAGCGCACAAGGGTGGTGAAACGGTACGCCAGACCATCGAAGGTATGGAAACGATTCGCGAACAGATTCAGGAAACCTCGAAGCGAATCAAGCGACTCGGTGAGTCGTCACAGGAAATCGGCGATATCGTAAACCTGATTACCGAAATCTCGGATCAAACTAATATTCTCGCGCTCAACGCGGCGATCCAGGCGTCGATGGCGGGCGAGGCCGGACGCGGATTCGCGGTGGTTGCGGACGAAGTCCAAAGACTTGCGGAGAGAACCGGTGACGCGACCAAGCAGATAGAGGCGCTGGTAAAAACCATTCAGGCCGACACCAACGAAGCCACGGTTTCGATGGAGCAAAGTACCGCCAACGTGGTCAAGGGCGCCAAGCTAACCGAGAACGCGGGCGGTGCACTCGACCGAATCGAGCAGGTTTCGATGAACCTGGCGCAACGCATCCTGGAAATATCGGATGCAACCCGTGATCAGGCCCAGGACAGCGTGCGAATTACCGAGACCATGGACGTGATCCAGGAAATCACGGCCAAGACTTCCGAGGGTTCGAACCGGGCTTCGTCATCGATTGGTGAACTCTCGGATATGGTAAAAGAGATGCAGGCCTCGGTAGCCGGCTTCAAGCTGCCCGGTGTCAGCTCGATCGAGAGCAACATGGCGCAGGATCCCGATGACCTGGCCGCGCTGGGTCTGGATAAAGAGGCGGCCAACTAGGTCATCCGATGAATCCCCAGGAAACCTCGATCAAACACAGCGCGCTTGGATGGGTCAAGAAATCCATCGATGACAACCTGTCCGAGATCAAGACCGATCTGAAGCTGTATGTCGAGGAAGACGACGAAAACCTGCTGCAGCGGGTCAAGCAGAGGCTGGGCCTGATCCAGGGCGTGCTGATGATGATCGAGCAGTACGGCGCCGCGATGTTGACCGAGGAGATGGTCGCGCTGGTCGATTTCATCACCGAAAACAAGCAGGAGCACGGAGAGCAGGCGCTGGAAGTGCTGCTGCGAGCGGTGTTGCAGTTGCCGGACTACCTGGAGCACATCCAGTCGGGGAATCGAGACATTCCAATCGCAATTCTGCCGCTGTTGAATGATATCCGTGCGGTAAGAAACCAGGACCTGTTTTCCGAGAAACTCCTGTTCCTGCCGGATCTGTCGATGCACCAGGAAGGCGCCGAGAAACAGGCGCTCGATAACGATCAGAACGAGGCGTCCAAGCTGCTGACGAAAAAACTGCGGCCAATTTACCAACTGGCGCTGGTCAACATCATCAAGGAGCAGGCGGTCGAGGAAAGCCTGCAGCGCCTCGAGAAGGTATGCGAAACCCTCGAGGAGCGCTCTGTTTCCGAACAGATTGCGAGAATCTGGTGGATTGTCGGTGCCCTGATCGAGTCGGTATCGCGCCAACAGCTCGAACTCGGAGCGTCGATAAAGAACCTGCTGGGCAAGGTGGACGCGCTGTTCCGCGTGATCCTGATTATCGGCGAACGCGGTTTGCTGCAGCGACAGCCGATCGAGTTAATCAAGAATTTTCTGTACTACATCGCCCAGCCCGAGTGCGATGGGCCCAAGGCCCAGGCGATCAAGACCGCTTATCGGCTGGAACAGTTCCTGCCCTCCGAATCGGCGCGCAGCGAAGTGCTGGATAATATCGCGGGTCCGAATCAGGCGTTACTGAAAACCGTTGCCGAGGCGATGAAGGCCGACATCGAAGCGGTTAAATCGACCCTCGAGGTTTACGTCAACGGCGATTTGTCCAAAGTAGAAACGCTCAAGGATCTGCCGCAGGAAATGCACATCATCTCCGATACCCTGGCGATGATCGGACTCGGTTCGCAGCGCCAGCTGATCGCGGCCCAAATCGATGTCGTCAAGCGTATTCTCGAGGGCGACGCGGCTGCGGACGAGGAGCAACTGTTATCGATGGCGGCCGAGCTGCTGCAGGTGGAACAGTCGCTGGACCAGATGCAAAAGCGGCAGCCGGTTAGCACCCAGCAGGCGAGAGCGGAGAGCGATATATCGCGCGACTATGAACTGGATAACGTCTTGACCGCGGTCGTTACCGCGGTACTCGATGATATTCAGAAAACCAAGAATGCCATCCTCGAATTCATCAAGGACTCGAGCCATGCGGAAAATATCGATCTCTGCATTACTTTGATGCAGGAATCCAGGGGCGCATTGGAGTTACTCGGTGAGCAGAGAGCGGTAGCCGTGATAGATGGATTGCTGTCTTACCTGAAGGGTTACGACCTGGCCGCTTTCATGGACCCAGGACGGCTGGATGCGCTGTCGCAGGTGGTGGTCAGCCTGGAGTACTATCTCGAAGCCCTGGGCGAGCATCGCAGCGACGCGGATAGCATCCTGGATTTTGCCGATAGCCAGTT
>JAACFA010000067.1 GCA_009937625.1 Gammaproteobacteria bacterium
TAGGCGACCGCGTCCTTGGAATTGGATAGCAGGTTTTGGCAGCGCTTTTCACTTTCCTGGAATTCCAGCTCGAGGCGCATCGCCCGGCGCCAGGTATTGATGTTGAAGGACTCGCGCTTGATGACCTGTATCAGGTGCTCGAGACTGTCGCTGGCGACGACGTCCTGCGCACCCTGGTCGATCGCATCGACGATAATGTCGGTATTCAATTGTTTTGCCATTGCGATCAATGCCACGTGTCGGCCGCATTCGCTGATCAAATGCTGTGCCTGGCTCAACGTGAAGTCGGGTAGATCGATGGAGAAAAGCACCAGGTCGATCGTCTTGTTATCGAGAATATCGCACATAGCCTCGCTGTCCTCGGCGAATTCCGCGCGCACGTGCATCCCCGTCGCGCGCAGCGAACTGGTGATTTGCTCGGCCTTGTGGTAACCCTCGTCGACGATCAGCAGGCGTATCAGCTTCTCTTCGCTTTGCATAGATAAAATCTTCGATGACAGCATCTGTGTAAGCATTAATAATAGCGGATATATTTCGAATCAAACATATATTCCGGTATCATTAGGCTTTTTTCGACCGGGGCAGTGATGGCAAGTTACAGCACTAACGAATTTCGCAGCGGACTGAAGATTATGATCGACGGCGACCCCTGCGCAATCATTGAAAACGAGTTCGTCAAACCCGGCAAGGGACAGGCATTCAATCGCGTGCGAATTCGCAACCTGAAAACCGGTCGGGTGCTTGACAAGACGTTCAAGTCGGGGGAATCGGTCGATGCCGCGGACGTGATCGATACCGAAATGCAGTACCTTTATAGCGATGGTGAATTCTGGCACTTCATGGATCCGCAAACTTACGAGCAGCAGGCTGCCGATGCGGCCGCCGTGGGTGATGCCGGCCAGTGGCTGAAGGCGCAGGATAGTTGCGAGGTGACGCTTTACAACGGCAGCCCTATCAGCGTAACGCCGCCCAATTTCGTCGAGCTCGAGATCACCGATACCGATCCCGGGCTCAAGGGTGATACCGCCCAGGGCGGCACCAAGCCGGCGACGCTCGAGACCGGCGCCGTGGTCAAGGTGCCGCTGTTTCTCGAGATCGGTGAGGTGGTCAGGGTCGATACCCGCTCGGGCGAGTACATGTCGCGGGTTAAAAAGTAATAACGGCTGCATTGCCGGCATGAATTGGCAACCTGCCGCGGAGCTCGATGTCATACGCCAGCGAGCCCGCGTTTACAGCCAGGTACGGAGCTTTTTCAATACTCGCGGCTGCCTCGAGGTCGACACCCCTCTGTTGATGCCGACCACCAGCACCGATATCAATATCGCCTCGATCTCGGTCGCCGGTAACAATCGTGTGCGGTACCTGCAAACCTCGCCGGAATACGCGATGAAGCGGCTGCTGGCCACCGGCAGTGGCTCGATTTTCCAGATCTGCCACGCGTTCCGGCAGGGCGAGGCCGGACGTCTGCATAATCCCGAATTCAGCCTGCTGGAATGGTACCGCTGTGGTTACGACTACCACGCCCTGATGGATGAAATCGAGCTGCTGATCACGACTCTGAGTTTGTCGCGCTGCAGTTTCAGCCGCATTAGCTATCGCGAGCTATTCCGACAGTCGCTGCAGCTGGACATCGAAGCCGCGTTGCTCGAAGAGTTACGCGAGCAATGCAGTCAGCAGGTTCCCGGCACCGATGCCAGCGGGCTCGACCGCGATCAATGCCTCGACCTGCTGCTGGCAATGGCGATTGCCCCTGGACTACAGGGATACCTGTTTGTTTACGATTACCCGATCTCGCAGGCCGCGCTGGCGCGTGCCAACCCGAACGACAGCAGTGTCGCAGAACGTTTCGAACTGTTCCATAACGGCATCGAGTTGGCCAACGGCTTTTCCGAGCTGACCGACGCGGCCCAGCAGCGCGCGCGTTTCGAGCAGGATAATCAGGCGCGTCTTGAACGTCGCCTGCCGCAACTGGAAATCGACGAGCGGCTGCTAGCCGCGCTCGAAGCGGGCCTCGAAGACTGTGCCGGCGTCGCGCTCGGCCTGGATCGCCTGCTGATGATCCTGCTGGATCTCGACTCGATCGACCAGGTTCTCACCTTCCGCGATTGACATGTCCCGGGCCAGTGCTGGAGGGGATTTTCAAAACACGCTGTGAATACATCCCGGATATGAGCGCCCAGGGATGGGTCGGTCCGACATATCGGCACAGCGTGTTTTGAGAATTCCGTTGCGACGCTTGTCTGCAACAGGGCGGGACCTGCAATCGGAGCCTATTTCGGGAAGTGGCCGATCAGCTGCCCCATTTTGACGGGCTGACCGGCGGCGATGTGCGGCAGCCATTCGACGTTGTTACCGGTAAGCAGGATGACCGTGGAGCCCATGTTGAAACGGCCCATCTCCGCGCCCTTGGCAATTTCCTTGCGCGTATGACTGTAGTCGTACTCGCTAATCTTTTTACCGCCTGGCGGCACCACCAGCCCACTCCAGACGGTTTCGATAGCGGATACATTGATTGCGCCCACCAGCACCATAACCATCGGCCCGGCGTCGGTTTCGAAGTAGCAGGCGAGGCGCTCGTTGCGCGCAAACAGGCGTGGAATTTCCTCCACGGTCCACTCCGCGACGCTGAACAGACGACCCGGTACGTGGATCATGCGGATTATGTTAGCCGCCAGCGGCATGTGCAGGCGATGGTAATCACGCGGCGCGAGGTAAATAGTGGCAAAACGTCCATCGGCGAACTGGGCCGCCATGGTTTTATCTCCGCCGAGTAATTCGAGCACGCTGTAGCCGCGCCCCTTGGCCTGCAGTATGGCGCCGGCGCGAACCGGGCCCGCCTGGGATACGGTACCGTCGCAGGGGCAGGCGAGGGTGTTGTCGCCGGGTGCGATCGGGCGGATATTGTCTTTTAGCGGGCGGGTAAAGAATTCATTGAAAGTCTGGTAGTAGGCGATCTCCGATTCCGCGGCCTCGTCCATGTCGACACCGTACTTTTTGACGAACCACTCGATCATCGGTACGACCTGTGGGCCGCGCAGGCGTGTAATAAAGTAAACCACGCGCGACACGGCGTGATGCGGCATCACGTAGAATAGCGCCTTGAGGAACTTCTGTTTCTTGGTCAGTTCGGTCATGTTTATTTTCTTACCGTCATTTCCAGGCCTTGCTGCGAACCATCGTCAAATTCGATAACGATGCGGTGTAATTCGCCTGGCCGGGTCGGTTCCACCGGTTGCATCAGCATTAAATGTAGACCACCCGGAGCCAGTTGCACGGTCTCGCCGGGATTGACTGTCAGATCCGGTACCGCCTCCATGCGCATCATGCCGTCCTGCATCAGCCTGCGGTGAAGTTCGACGCTGGCAAATGACTCGCTGCGCAGCGCGACAATGCTGACCGCGTGGCTTTGCGGGTTATGAATCGTCATGTAGCCGGCGCGTACCGGTACCGCGGCGGGCAGGTTTTTTATCCAGGCGTCGCTGATATCGAGTTCGGCGAACGCGCTGACGGGCGCTAGAAACAGGAGTAACAGGAAGCAGCGGCGCATGGTCCAGGGTCGGCCGCTAGTTATACTCGACGATACGAGTCATATCGCGCGCCATCGCCATTGCATCCTGCGGCGCGCCGAACAGGCCGGCAAACTCCGCTTGCGGATTGACCAGTACGATCGCCGAGCTGTGATCGACATCGTAAACCGGGTTGCCTTCGACCCGGTTGCGGATTTGATGGGCAATGCCCAGCGATCGGGTCAGTGGCTTTAGTCGGTCCATCTCCGCGGTGGCCCCGATAAAAGCCGGATCGAAATATCTGACGTACTCGGACAGCACCTCGGGGCGGTCGCGTTCGGGATCGACCGATACGAAATAAACGCGCAACGCGCCGGTTACATCGGGATCCTCGATGGACCCCATCATCTCGCTCAGGGTTTGCAGGCTGGCGGGACAGATATCGGGGCAATGGGTATAGCCGAAAAAGATCAGGTTCCACTTCCCCTCCAGGCTGGCTCGGGTCAGGGGCTGCTTGTTGTGATCGAGCAGTTCGAATTCAGGTAGCGCGCGCGCCTGATCACCGAACCAGGTGCCGGATTCGAGCGCAACCGGCTTGTTGCTGGCGACAAACCAGGAGAGCGCAAAACCAACTGCGAGGGCGAGCGCTGCAACGATTACGATACTCGATTTATTCATGGTCGTTATGGTGTAAAATCCGCGGCATTATATTTCAACTGGTAGCAAACACAACGTGTCGATTCCCGAACCCCTGCAGGTCCTGACCACGATACGTGACTTCGTTCGCTGGGGTAGTAGCGAGTTCTTGCGCAATGAGCTAAGTTTCGGCCATGGCTTCGTCGATGCCCTGGATGAAGCCAGGTATCTCGTGCTGCATTCGCTGTCTCTGCCTTACGACTGGCCCGACGAGTATTTCGATGCGGCCCTGACGCTGAGCGAGCGCAAACAGGTGATCGATATCCTGCAACTGCGCGTCGATTCGCGTCAGCCTGCGGCTTACCTGACGCGGGAATCCTGGTTTTGCGGACTGCGTTTCTATGTCGATGAGCGGGTACTGGTGCCGCGTTCGCCGATCGCCGAACTGATCTCCGGTCATTTCGAGCCCTGGGTGGACAGTCATCGGGTGGCACGCATCCTCGATCTCTGCACCGGTAGCGGTTGCATCGCAATCGCTGCCAAGTACCAGTTTCCAGATGCCGAAGTATGCGCCTCGGACATTTCCAGCGATGCGCTCGAGGTTGCCGCAATCAATCTCGAACAACATGAACTCGGCGATTGTATAAAGCTTTACGAATCCGATCTGTTCGACTCGATTCCGTTGCAGGAGTTCGACGTCATCGTGAGCAATCCACCCTATGTGGATGCCGAGGACATGGCGTCATTGAGCGCTGAATTCAAGCGCGAGCCTGAACTCGGCCTGCGCGCCGGCGATGACGGTTTGCTGCTGGTCGATCGCATCCTGGCGCGGGCGGGCGAATACCTGAGCGCGCATGGCGTATTGTTTGTCGAGGTTGGAAATTCACAGCCGGCGCTGGAGCAAAAATACGATTTCCTGCCGATGACCTGGATAGATTTCGAGTACGGCGGCAGTGGCGTTTGCTGTATCGAGGCAAAGGACCTCAAACGGCAGCAGGCTGCCATCACCGCGCTCGCCAGTTAAACGAGTATCGTCAATGACCGTTAAAGTAGATTCCAAGGAAGTCGGGCTGGTTGCCGGACTCAACCTGTTCAATTTTTTTCTGGGTACCCGCGACCTGCATTACGGCCTGTGGCAGGATGATCTCGAAGTCTGTATCCAGAACCTGCCCGAAGCTCAGCGGCGCTACTCAGAATTCCTGATCGAGCATATTCCCAAGGGGGTGAAGCGTATACTGGACGTCGGCTGCGGTGCCGGCGGTGTCGCCCGCGAGCTGTTGGCCCATGGCTACCAGGTAGAGGGCGTCTCGCCCAGTCCACTATTGTCCGAAGCGGCTCAGCAACAGGCAGGCGAGGGCTTTAAAATTCACCAGGGCCGTTTCGAAGACATCGGATTTGCGCCGGACGACAAGTTCGACCTGGTCCTGTTCAGTGAAAGTTTCCAGTACATAACCCTGGATAGCGTATTCGACAATGCCGTGCGCCGGCTTAATCCCGGCGGACACGTGTTGATCTGCGATTTTTTCAAGACCGGTGCCCCCGGCAGGTCGGTTATCGGCGGCGGTCACCCGCTCCACAAGTTTACCGCCGCGCTCGAAAAATCGGGTCTGGAAGTGCTGGTGGACAAAGACATCACGCGCGAGACCGCGCCCAACCTCGATATCGTCAACCAAATGGGGCGCGACCTGATTCACCCGACCTTCAAGCTGATCGGCTATGCGTTCGATAGTAACCACCCCTGGCTGGCGAAGTTGTTTCGCTGGAAATATCAGAAGAAAATCAAAAAGATCGATCGCAAGTACCTGAGCGGTGAGCGCAACGCCGAAAATTTCGCGAAGCACAAGGTTTACCGCCTGCTCCTGTTGCGCGTTGCGGAGAACCAATAGTGGCCTGGTGGGGTAAGGCGCTCGGCGGGGCTTTCGGTTTCATGATTGGCGGGCCGCTCGGTGCGCTGATGGGAATCGCCTTCGGGCACAGCTTCGATCGCGGGATGAGTGGCGTTGGTGGTGCCGAGTTTGCCGCTGACCAGGAACGGATCCAGGCCGCGTTCTTCACCGCCACGTTTTCGGTCATGGGGTATATCGCCAAGGCCGACGGCCGCGTGACACGCGATGAAATCCGGCTGGCCGAAGCGGTCATGGAGCGTCTGGGGCTGGGCACCGAAATGCGTGAATCCGCGAAGAAACTGTTCGGCGAGGGCAAGGCCAACGATTTTCCGATCGACGAGGTTATGCAACAGTTTAAGCGCGAGACGCATCGCCGCACTACGCTGATTCAGATGTTTCTCGAAATCCAGCTGCAGGCCGCTTATGCCGATGGCGTCATGCATCCAGCGGAAAGGGAAGCGCTGGTCGGAATCTGCGGTCACCTGGGTATCCCGGTGGCGCTACTCGATCGACTCGAGGAAATGCTGCTCGCCGGCTTCGGTCGCAGCGGTCACGATGTCGCGAGCAGCAAGACTTCAGTCGTCGACGCTTACCATATCCTCGGTGTCGATGAGTCGGTTAGCGACGCCGAACTCAAGAAAACCTACCGTCGACTGATGTCGCAGCACCACCCGGACAAGCTGGTGGCCAAGGGCCTGCCCGAGGAAATGGTTCAGGATGCGACTGAAAAAACCCAGCAGATCAAGGCCGCTTACGAGTTGATTCGTGAATCTCGACGTCAATGAAAAAGGTTTTTACCCACGAAAATCGCATGATTGTTTTCAATATGAAAAACCTGTTGCAAGCGGAAGGTATTGCGACCGTCGTGGTTAACGAGTTTGCCGCGGGAGGCGCCGGCGATCTGCCGGCCTTCGACACCTGGCCCGAGCTCTGGGTCGAGGACGAATCGAGATTTACCGAGGCACAGGCCGTCCTGCGGTCTATACTGGACGATAATAGCGGGCAGTCCTGGTTTTGCCGGGGTTGCCAGGAAGAGAACGATGCGGCTTTCAAGATTTGCTGGAACTGCGGTCGCGCCTTTCAATAAGCGGGAGATCTTGGCAATGAGATATTCAATTGCAGCGTTACTGCTGTCGTCATCTGCGAGCTTTGCCAACGAGGTCAGTATTCTCGAAGTCGAGGTCGAGTGCCCGAACACCTGTACTTTCTCGGTAACGCTGGAGCACGGGGACGAGGGCTGGCATCACTACGCGGACAAATGGGACGTGGTCACGCTCGACGGCGGGCTGCTGAAATCGAGGGTATTGCATCATCCGCATGAAAATGAGCAACCGTTTACCCGTTCGGTATCCGGGGTAGCGATCCCGCCCGAAATCAAACAGGTCAAGATTCGCGCGCGTGATTCGAAACACGGCTACAGCAAACAGGAAGTCGTAGTCGATCTGCCGGGCAGGGACTAGCTATCCTGCCATAGTAGTCGCAGACCCAGGTAAACCAGCACGCTGCCCGGGATCCAGCGCTGGACCAAACCGCTATATCTGCCGCTGGCGCGGTTCGCCCCGGCCGCTACCAGCCAGGCCAGCGAACCGTTGACAATTGCCCCGGTAACCAGGAAAACCGAGCCCAGTGCCAGCGATACCAGGAAGCCGGGCGTTTCCACCGCGTTGAGAAACTGCGGGATAAATGCCAGAAAGAACAGCGCGATCTTGGGATTGAGCGAATCCACCAGTAATCCGCGGCGAAAGTACTGCCAGTCTCTCGTGCCGACCTCGCGGCCCGAGTCTGTCTCCATATCCGGCTTCGATCGAAACAGCTCGATGCCGAGATAGATCAGGTAAGCCGCACCGAGGTATTGCACCAGGGCAAATGCAAATGGGGCGGCGGCCAATATCGCGGCAACACCGCTGGCGGCCAATACCACGTGCAGCAGCGCACCGACGGTCATGCCCAGTACGGCGAATAATCCCGCCCTGAACCCGCGCGCTGCGCTTACCGAGGACACCAGCAGCACCGAAGGGCCGGGTGACAGGTTGACCGCGAGGCAGGCGACAACCAGCAGGATGAAATCGCTCGGTTCCATGATCAAGCCCTACGCGCCTGTTCCCGCGCATCGACAAAGGCCCGAACCGAGCGCGTGACGTCTGTCTCGGTCGTTGCCCAGGAACACACGCTGACGCGAATTACCTGACGCTGTTGCCATTGCGTGCCACCGACCCAGCATTCGCCCGATTGCTGGATCAGGTCGATCGTGGTGGTGGTAAACGCATCGTTCTCGCAGGCCACCAGCACCTGGTTGAAAACGACGTCGTTCAGAATTTCGAAGCCCTGTTGCTCGAGTTCGCGCGCGAACTGCAGCGCGCGCAGGTGCAGACCATAAACCAGTTCGTCGAGACCGGTCCTGCCGAGATACTTGAGCGCGGCCCAGAGTTCGAATATGCGCGAGCGGCGAGACATCTCAGGTGTATGTAGCATGCCGTCGCGGTGGTCGCTATAGGTAATGTAGGCGCCCGAGGCCTGTAACGCGGTTACCAGGGCGTCGCGATCGCGGCACATGATAACGCCGCTGTCGTAAGGCGTGTTGAGCGTCTTGTGCCCGTCGAAGGACCAGGAATCGGCGAGCTCGATGCCGCGGGTCAGGTGTTTCAGCTTTGCTGCCGTCGCCGCCCACAGGCCGAAAGCGCCGTCGACATGGATCCAGGCGCCGACCTCGCGCGCGCGCCGCACGAGCGTCTCGAAATCGTCGAAGGCGCCCGAATTGACGTTGCCTGCCTGCAATACCAGGATGCTCGACGCGTCGAGTTCGGGCATCATGGCGGTATCGAGCCTGCCCTGGGCGTCGGCCGGCACCCATTCGACGTTATCGAGACCAAAGCCGAGTAGCGCGATCGCCTTGGAAACGGTGCCGTGTGACTGCTGGCTCGCCACCACGCGAAGTCTCGGTGCGCCGACGAACCCGCGTCGATTTATGTCCCAGCCGAGACGCGCAAAGTTACGCTGGCGCGCCGCTGCCAGACCGCAGAAAATGGACAGAGAAGAACCGCTGACGAAGCCGGCCACGGTTGAATCGGGCAGATCAAACAGTTCACGCAACCAGCCCTCGGTAACCTCCTCGAGGCGCGATGCGACAGGTGATGCCAGGTACAGCGGCGTGTTCTGATCCCAGAAATCGGTAAGCCAGCGTACCGCCAGCGTCGCTGGAATGACACCGCCGTTCACCAGGCCGAAGTAACGTCCGCCGATCTGCGCCACGGTCGCCGCCGAGCCGTATCGATCGAGCTGCTGCAGGATTTGCCGCGCGTCACCGGGTGCGTCGGGTAGCGGCTCATCGAAATGGGTCAGGTCCTGCAGCGCCTGCGGGCTTGGGAATACGCTGCGCGTCAACGCCGCGTCGGCATAGGCATAGGCGGCGTTGCGGGCGTCGTCGAATGCTGACTTCTGCAACATTTCATCGAACATGCGTTTTCGGATATCGTCACTCATTTCGAGGCTGCTCAATTACGGGCCTGGTGGCTCAGAAACTGCCCGTTGCGGACGCCGGTGGACGCTTTTTCGTGCCAGCCCAGCTTGCCGTTGACCCAGACGCTGACGATGCCCTCACTGACCTGTTTCGGAGCGTCGAAACTGGCGCGATCGATGATTTCATCGGGATCGAACAGCACCAGGTCGGCGTAGTTTCCGATCGCGATTCGGCCGCGATTCTCGAGGCCGAATCGATATGCGGTCAGGCCTGTCATTTTGTGCACCGCCGTTTCCAGGTCGAACAGCTTCTTTTCCCGTACATAGTGGCCGAGAACGCGCGGGAAGGTGCCCCACAGGCGCGGATGCGGAGTTTCCATCGAGGCGATCCCGTCGGAGCCGATCATCGCCGCGGGGTGGGTCATGATGCGCTCGAGATCGGCATCATCCATCTGGAAATAGATGGCGGCTGCCGGGTAGAGGCGTTCGCAAGCTTCTTCGGCCGAGCATTGCCAGCCGGCCGCGATGCGCTCCAGCAATTGTCCGTTGCATTCGGGATGGGGTTTGGAATCGGCGACCAGCACCGATACCGACTCGCGGATGAATTGCGGCAACAGCGAGGTCGAGCTGGCGGTGTAGGGATAGACGTCGAAGCTGACCGGTTGCCGCTCGTGCCTGGCGTGGTCGATCATCGCCAGGGTCTGGCGCGATCGTCCATAGTTCGCCGGTCCGGCGCACTTGTGATGCGAAATCACGACCGGCACGGTTGCCCGTGAGCCGATTTCGAGCGTCTCCGCGACCGCTTCGACCACGTGATCGCCTTCGTCGCGCATGTGGGTCGCGTAAACCGCGCTCTCGAATTCATTCAGTACCCGGGCCAACTGCACCACTTCTTCTGTCGATGCCGCTTGCGCCGGCGGGTAGCCGAGCCCGGTACTCATGCCGATGCAGCCCTGTTGTAGCGCCAGCCTGAGGTCTTGCTGCATTTGCGCGAGTGCGTCGCTGTCGGCTGATTGATCCAGCCGATCGGGCATCGAAGCAAGACGCAGGCTGCTGTGGCCGGCGAGCAACGCGAGGTTCACCGCCCCCGGTGTCGCGGTAAGTGCTTCACGGTAAAGCTTGACCGAGGGGAACCGAAAATCCGGGGTTTCGCCGAGCAGCGGAAACGGCGGTGGCATTTCGCCCGCGGGTTGCAGCGGCGCCAGACTGATGCCACAGTTTCCCGCGATCACGGTGGTCACGCCCTGTGAAATCTTGCAGGCGACATCAGGTGTTTTGAAGACCGCCAGGTCGTCGTGCGTGTGGCAATCGATAAAGCCGGGCGCCAACGCCAGCCCCGAAGCATCGATACGGGTATCTGCCTGCCAGCCCGCACATTCGCCGAGATCGACGATACGTTCGCGCTCGATGGCGACATCGACGAAGCGGGAGGCCCCGCCGCTACCGTCGATAACCCTGGCCCCGGTGATGATGAGGTCGCAGCCAGGCATTATGGCCTAACCAGCAACTACTTGTTCGGTGGCGTAATTGAAGACGGCGGTTCGGTTACGACCATCGCTCTTGGCCTGGTAAAGCGCCAGGTCGGCGTGTGCCAGCAGGTTTTCGATACTGTCGAGACTGCCGGTACTGGAGGCGGTGAGTCCGATACTAACGGTGTAGCGGATAACCGAGTTCTGGTAATTGAGCACGGCCTTGCTGATGGCTTCATGCAGGCGTTCGCAAAACTCGCGCGCCTCGTCGGTGTTAGTACTGGGCAACAGCATCGCAAACTCTTCTCCACCGAGCCTGCCAACGATATCGCTGCGCCGCGCGACGCTGTTGACCACGTCGGCCAACAGCTTCAGCACCGCGTCGCCGGCGGGATTCCCGTGGAGGTCGTTGATCGATTTGAGGTGGTCGAGATCGATAATCAATACCGCGAATGCGGCCTGGTGGCGGTTAGCCAGCGAAATAGCGCGGTTGGCATTTTCCAGGAAGGCATGCCTGCTTAGCAGGCCGGTGAGCGAGTCATAACTGGCAAGGTTGCGCAATTCCTTTTCCAGGCGGTAGATCCTCAGCATTATTCCCACCAGGATCCAGTTGATCAGCGGCGCAACCACTAGCGTTACGCCAATGACCAGGGCAAGCGCGACATTGAGTCTGATGGAAAATCCATAGTAAGTGTTAAGAATCAAAACCGCGCAGGTAGTGACCAGAACCGAGGCTGCTGCCGCGATTACCGTTATGATCGCTACGGTATTAAAACGCCCGAGTTTTGCCAGGAGCCTTATCATGGTTGTGCTGCCGCCCTTAAGCCTTCGATTCTTATTTTGAGTTCACTGTAATGGGATATGGGTTGACGTTCAAGTTTTTAGCCGGCGCTGGAGCGCATGCCCGATTAATTTTACCTGGATAAAATCCAAAGCCACGTTGTTAGCGTACAATGTCCAAGTCTTGAAACCAGGTGAAGAAGCCCGATTATGAAAGCATTGTTGTTGATCGCCCACGGCAGTCGTAAACAGGCCGCCAACGAGGAAATATGCAGGCTTGCGCAGCAGGTGGAGGCACTCGGCGGCGATGACTATGGCGCAGTGGTCGCTGCATTCCTCGAGCTCGCGGAGCCCAGTATCCAGCAGGGCGTGGAACGTTGTGCCGAACTGGGCGCGACCGAGATCGTAGCGGTGCCATATTTCCTTGCTGCCGGCAGGCATGTTGCCCAGGACATCCCGGGTGAACTCGCATGCGCCAGGGCGGGGCACCCTGAGCTCAGCATCGAATTGTCGCAGTATGTCGGTGACAACGAAGCGATGCCCGACCTGGTTTTACGCTGCTCCAGGCAGGGCGCGTAGGGCAGCAACCTTCGCAAGACTCGCTACCGCCGGGTGAGTGCAGCGATGCGGCTGGCTCCATTCGGCAGCGAGACCACTTTTCGACGATTTGCGCAGAATAAGGTTTATTAGGGGCATGGAATCTCTATAATACGAGCCTATCACCCGCCGAGAAATCGGCATCTATCACGATAGCGAGTATTGACTATGAATGCCCCTCTCAGCAATAGCGCCCTGATCGATAAAGACCAGGAACACATGATCCATCCCTTGCACCAGAACGCGGCGCATACGAACGCCAAGGTCTGGGTAAAAGCGGAGGGCTCACACCTGATCGATGCCGACGGCAACCGTTACATCGACGGCCTTTCCTGCCTGTGGAACGTCAGTTGCGGTCATGGTCGGCAACCGCTGATCGATGCGGTCACGCGGCAAATGCAGCAGATGGCTTTTTGCT
Source organism: Gammaproteobacteria bacterium (assembly GCA_009937625.1). Lineage (GTDB taxonomy): Bacteria > Pseudomonadota > Gammaproteobacteria. The sequence continues at coordinate 12,749 of JAACFA010000067.1, forward strand.
CGAGTTACAACGGCAGCTCCAATCCACCGGCGATCGAACTCGCTGAACGCCTGGCTGACATCTGCTACCCGCAAATCAACAACTTTTATTTCACCTCCGGCGGGGGCGAGTCTACCGACAGCAACTTCAAGCTGGCGCGTTATTATTGGAAAGCAAAGGGCAAACCCGAAAAAACCAAGGTAATCAGCCGCATCTGGGGTTATCACGGCGTTACCTTCGCGGCCATGTGTGCCACCGGCATTTCCGGTTACTGGGGCTCGTTCGAGCCGCGTATTCCCGGTTTTAGCCATATCGCCGCGCCCGATCCCTATCACTACCCGCAACCGGAAGACGGCTCGTCGCTTGGTATAGCTGCGGCCAACGAGCTGGAACAGGAAATCCTCAAGCAGGGACCGGAGACGGTGGCGATGTTTATCGCCGAGCCGGTGCAGGGCGCGGGCGGGGTTATCGTCCCGCCCGACGATTATTTTCCGCGGATCCGAGAAATCTGCGACCAGTACGATGTGCTGTTCGTCGCCGACGAGGTCATCACTGCCTTTGGCCGCACCGGCAAGCTGTTCGCGCTAGATCACTACGGCGTGCAGCCCGACCTGGTGCAGTTCGCCAAGTCGATTACCTCGGGTTACCTGCCGCTCGGCGGGATCGGTATCAGCGACGAGATTGCCGCCACCATTCGCGACAGCGACAAACCCTGGATGCATGCCTACACCTACAGCGGCCATCCGACTACCTGTGCAGCCGGCCTGGCGACCCTGGATTACATTCAAAG
>JAACFA010000068.1 GCA_009937625.1 Gammaproteobacteria bacterium
GATTTGACCTCGACCGCGGTTTTGCTGTTGGGCGTCGAATACGCTTGCTGGTCTGCAGCAGTGTTGGGATTAACCATGAGTTCTCTACTTTACGTAAGTTAGCAAGTCGCTATATTTGTCGTTGCGGCCATGGACCAGGTCGAAATAATCGGATTGCAATTTCTCGGTGATCGGTCCGCGGGAACCGCTACCGACGGGGCGATTATCGAGCTCGGCTATGGGCGTGACCTCGGCCGCCGTGCCAGTAAAAAAAGCTTCGTCGGCAATGTAGATTTCGTCTCGGGTAAAGCGTCTTTCGACAATATCGAGGCCGCGGTCTGCCGCCAGCTTGAAGACAGTTTTGCGGGTAATGCCATTGAGTGCCGTGGTTGTCTCGGGGGTATAGATGACTCCATCCTTGATGACAAAAATATTCTCGCCGCTACCCTCGGCAACATAGCCCTCGGGGTCAAGCAACAGCGCTTCGTCGTAGCCGTCCCTGAGGGCTTCGCCGAGCGCCGCCATCGAGTTGATGTACTGGCCATTTGCCTTGGCCTTGGTGAGTGCGATATTGGGATGATGGCGCGTATAGGACGACGTCTTGATGCGAATGCCTTTTTCCAGTCCTTCCTGCCCGAGATAGGAGCCCCATTCCCAGGCCGCGACGATGCAGTGCACGCTGAGATTATCGGCGCGTAAACCCATTCCTTCGGAGCCATAGAAAACCATCGGGCGGATGTAAGCGCTGTCGAGCTGGTTCTCGCGTACGGCGGCAACCTGCGCGTCCATAATTTGCTGCTGGTCGAAGGTGATTGCCATGCCGAGCACCTTGCAGGAATCGAACAGGCGTGCGGTATGCGCCTCGAGAGCAAAGATCGCGGTTCCCTGTTCGGCGTGATAGGCCCGCACGCCTTCGAAGCAACCCATGCCGTAATGCAGGGTATGCGTCAGCACATGCGTGGTCGCCTCGCGCCAGGGGACCATTTCGCCGTCATACCAGATGACGCCATCGCGGTCGGACATCGACATACTAATTCTCCAGGCCGAAACACTCGTTCCAGCAATTAATGACCTGTTTTACCTGGTTGTCAATCATTTCGGCGTCCACTTCACTGGATTGGTTTTGCAACACGGATTCGTGCAGCAAGCGGTGATAGTCAGTATAAATGCCAGCCAGTTGCGATTGCGAACTGGTAATCAGGTTTAACCGATATAACTCGTTGAGCAGGCTAATGTTATCAGAATATAAACAACCTGAGCCAATATTATTTGCCTCTGACAGCACCCAGTACTGCACCAGGAATTCGATATCGACCATGGTGCCACGCGATTGTTTCAAATCCCTGCGCTCGCCCTCGGGTGGTTGCTTGCTGCGGTATATTCGTTCGCGCATTTCGATGATGTTCTGGCGCAATTGTCCAGGGTCGCGCGGCAGCCGCAGTACCTGGTCACGAATGCCCTGGAACTCGTCCAGCAGGGTCGGGCTGCCGGCCACCAGCCGGGCCCGCAGCAGCGCCTGGTGCTCCCAGGTCCAGGCCTTTTCCAGCTGGTAACGCAGGTACGCCTGGGTCGAGGACACCAGCAATCCCGAGGCGCCCTCCGGGCGCAGCCGCGAATCGATCTCGTAGAGTTTGCCCGAAGCGGTCAGCACGCTGGTCAGGGAGATTATTTTCTGTGCCAGGCGCGCGAAGTAGACCGAATTCTCGATACATTTTTCGCCACTGGTATGTTGCTGTTCGCCGCTGGAGTCGTGCAGGAAGATCACATCGAGGTCGGACAGGTAATGCATCTCGCGCCCCCCCAGCTTGCCGTAACCGATGATCGCCAGGTTGGCTTGGCGCCGTTGGCCATCATCGGTGCACTGCGGGACCCCGTACTGTTTCTGCAGCGCCTTGCTGGCGAGCTGGTAGACCGCTTCCAGCACTACCTCGGCGAGATCGCTGAGATAGTGACAAACCTGGATTGCGTCGATCTCCTGTGCCAGCTCGGCGCTGGCGATGACCAGCGTCTGTTCCCGCTTGAACAACCGCAGGTTGTCGAGCTCGAGTTCCGTATCATCCTCGACATTGCCGAGCTGCGTCTGCAGACGTTGCTGCAGAAGGGCTTTGTCGAAGCGTTGCTGGTCACCGGGATTAATCAGGTTTTCCAGCAGCATCGGGTATTGCGATACCTCTTCGGCAATCCATGCGCTCCTGGCAAACAATGAACAAAGCTTCTCCAGCAGGGCCTGGTTCTGAAACAGCAACTCGAAGTAGACGCTACGACCGGCAATCGACGAAAACAGGCGCAGCAGGCGCTCGAACAGCAACCCCGGGTTGCCTTCATCGCGAATTGCATCGAGCAATCGCGGCAGCAGGTTGTTGAAACGCTGCTTGGCCCTGGCCGACATGTAGTTCCAGGCCTTCGAGCGCAAAAACTGGTTTAGCTGTTGATTGATCTGGGCCGCGTCGCCGATTCCGCTGTCGCTAACAAATTGCCATTGGCGATCGTCTTCGATGGTCTCGGCGAAACTATCGTCGATGACCAGCTCGGATTCGATCTCTTCAGTTTCACGCTTGAAGAGCTCGTTGAAAAAATGATTCACCCTGTCTCGATGTAGCTGTAATTCATCGACCAGCGCCTGCCAGTCGGTATAGCCCAGGCTGTAGGCGATACGTATTTGCTGGTCGACACTGGAGGGTAAATCGTGTGTCTGTTGGTCATCGAACATCTGGATTCGATTTTCTAGCATCCGCAGGAAACAATAGGCGGCGCGCAGCTGGTTTACGGTATCGGCCTCGACGATACCGTGCTGTAACAGCGCGTCGAAGCATTCGAAAATTTCGGTGGTTTGCAATTGCCGGTTGCGCCCGCCCTTCAGTATCTGGAAGGCCTGCACGAAAAACTCGATTTCGCGAATGCCTCCCGGACCAACCTTCAGGTTGACTCGCATGCCCCTGGACCTTGCCTGGGAATCGATCTTTCCCTTGAGCGTGGCCAGGCCTTCGAACACGCGGTAGTCGTGATACTTGCGGAACACGAATGGCTTCAGCAGCAAGGCCAGGTACGCGCGGCTGCTTTCGCTGCCGCTGACGATGCGCGCCTTGACCATGGCATATTGTTCCCATTCGCGCCCGTGAAGCTGGTAATAGTGTTCCAACGCGCCGTGGCTGAGCACTACCGGTCCCGAATCTCCCCAGGGGCGCAAGCGCAGATCAACCCGGTAAACGAAGCCATCGGCGGTGCTTTCGCCGAGCACCTGGGTTAGTAACCGTACCAGCCGGGAAAAATATTCCTGGTAGCTCAACTGTCCGAAGCCCGTCAGTTCGCCGTCGCCTTCGTAGCAACAAATCAGGTCGATATCGGAGGAAAAGTTCAGCTCACGCCCGCCGAGTTTGCCCATCGCGATAATATTAAGCTGCATCGGCTCACCGTTGGCATCCAGCGGTTGCCCGTGCTTGGCGGACAGCTGCCGGCTGCAGGCCGTGAGCGCGGTCATGATTAGGAGATCGGCGAGGTCGCTGAGATGACGCAGGGTTTTCTCGAGCGAATTAGACGCAACCACGTCGAGATAAATGATTTCGACGAGTTTGCGGTGGCGGTAAAGACGCAGCTCTCGCTTGACTTGATCGATGTCAATTTTTTCGTGCGCTGACAGGTCGACAATATCGGCGCCCAGCGTAAAGTCGTTCAGGTCGAGCAGGCCATCCACGAGTTGGGGATCCCGCTGCAATTGTTGCAGGGCGTAGGGGCTGGCAATCGCCAGCCGCTCGATTCGATCGATATCGTCAGCAGTGAACCGCTGCGTCTGCATGTAGTCGTAGACCGGTTGCCACTGGAACCTGTTTTCGACGAGCAAAGGCTGGTTATCCGGATCTGCGGCCATCATGTAATCTTAATTGCGAATGAGAACTGTTATTATTTACGTCAGGGTCTATATTCATTAAAATCCGGGCTGTGGCCAAAGGGCAGGACCTCGCCCGTTTGCCAAGTTTAGCGCCGAAACGGTGCTGCAAACCAACTAATTTATCGGGATCGGAAAAAATATCCGCTCCCGGCCGACGCCACCCAAACGATAGCAAGATTCCTTGAGCAGTAACATTTGAAAACCGCCCGCGCCAGTCAGCCCTTTCTGCAACGCCTGTGGAAGCCCGGCGTATTGCTGGTTGCCTTCCTGTTCAGCCTGCCGATATTTACTGTTCTGAGTTTCGTGCTGCGCCCTTCGAACGAAGTCTGGCAGCATTTGGTGGACACGGTGCTGGGCGAGTATTTGTTGAACTCTGCATTATTGATGCTGGGCGTGGCACTCGGTACCCTGGTAATTGGTGTCGGCTGTGCCTGGCTCACCAGTGTTTGCCTGTTTCCAGGAAAGAAAATGTTTTCCTGGGCGCTGCTGCTGCCGCTCGCTTTTCCTGCGTATATCATCGCCTACACTTACACCGGCATGCTCGATTTCGCCGGCCCGGTGCAAAGCTGGCTCAGGGCGAGCACGGGATGGGGTGTCCGTGACTATTATTTTCCCGAGATTCGATCACTCGGTGGTGCGGTGACGATTTTTTCGCTGGTGCTGTATCCCTACGTCTACCTGCTTGCACGCGCCGCGTTTCTGGAGCAATCGGTTTGCGTGCTGGAGGTCAGTCGGACCCTGCGCTGCTCGGTCTGGTCGAGTTTCTACCGGGTTGCGCTGCCGCTGGCGCGACCGGCGATCGTCGCCGGTCTGTCGCTGGCGCTCATGGAAACCCTGGCGGATTACGGTACGGTTGCCTATTTTGGACTAGGGGTATTCACCACCGGCATTTTCCGCACCTGGTTCGGCCTCGGTGACGCCGTGGCGGCGGCCAAGCTCGCCTCGATACTGTTACTGTTTGTCTTTACCCTGATCGTTATCGAACGCTGGTCGCGCCGGCGCGCGCAGTATCACCATGCCACCAACCGTTACCGCAGGCTGCCGCAGTACCGGCTGCGCGGTTACCGGGCGCTGCTTGCGTTCTGCGCCTGTTTCGTTCCGCTGATGCTGGGATTCCTGTTACCGGCATACCAGCTTGCCGTGTGGGCCCTGGAAACCTACGCTCACATGGTCGATGACTCGTTCCTGCAGTTGACGCTGAATTCGCTCGAGCTGGCGCTCAGCGCCGCGCTGCTGGCGGTAGTATTGGCATTATTCCTGGGTTACGGCAAGCGCATTCTAGCCAGCAAGACCGTCAGCGCGTCGATTCGTATCGTTGCCACCGGTTACGCGGTACCCGGCACGGTTATCGCGGTGGGTGTTATCATCCCGTTCGCCTGGCTCGATAACAGCGTCGACAGCCTGCTGCGCGAGCACTACGGATTCTCTAGCGGGCTGGTGTTGAGCGGTAGCCTGTTCGCGGTTATGTTCGCCTACATGGTGCGATTCATGGCAGTCTCGATCCAGACCGTCGAATCAGGGCTCGGTAACATCAAGCATTCGATGGACGAGGCCGCGCGCTCGTTGTCTTATGCGCCCTCTGAAATCCTGATGCGGGTGCATTTGCCGCTAATGAAGGGAACCGTTTTGACCGCGTTGCTGATCGTGTTCGTCGATGTGATGAAGGAACTGCCGGCCACTCTGATCCTGCGGCCATTCAATTTCAACACGCTGGCGGTGCGTGCTTTCGAACTCGCTTCAGACGAGCGCCTGGCGGATTCGTCGACCGCGGCGCTAATGATAGTGGCGGTCGGACTGGGGCCGGTTATACTGTTGAGTTACAGCATTTCTGCGTCCAGAGCAGGTTCATGACATCACAGGTAGACGTCGAAAATCTCGATACCGGCTATGAGGGCCTGCAGGTCGTGAGCCAGGTGAGTTTTTCGCTGGCACCGGGAGAGATTGGCTGCATACTGGGGCCTTCCGGTTGCGGCAAGACGACCGTGTTACGCGCAATCGCGGGCTTCGAACCCGCCTGGCGCGGACGTATTCTGATCGACCAGGTCGAAGTCAGCTCGGACAAATCCCACCTGGTGCCAGAAAAACGAAATATCGGTATGGTGTTTCAGGATTTTGCGCTGTTTCCGCATCTCAAGGTAGAAGACAATGTGCGCTTCGGGTTGAAGGCCTGGGGCCGCAAGGAGCGACAGGAGAGGGTTCAGGAAATGCTGGCCATCGTCGGCATGCTGGCCTATGCGCAAGCCTATCCACACCAGCTTTCGGGCGGCCAGCAGCAGCGCATTGCGCTGGCACGAGCGCTGGCGCCACGCCCGGGCGTGCTGTTGCTGGATGAGCCTTTTTCCAATATGGATGCGGAAATGCGGGAACAGTTGGCGCGTGAAGTCAGAAGCATTCTCAAACAGGAGAATAACACCGCGATCCTGGTCACCCATGATCAGAACGAAGCTTTCGCCATGGCCGATCGCATTTGCGTCATGAACGAGGGCACGATTCAGCAACAGGGTAGCGGCTACGATCTGTACCATCAGCCGGTCAATCGTTTCGTCGCCGATTTCATCGGTCAGGGCGTTATACTGCCAGCCACGGTCGAGACCACGACCAGCGTCAGAACCGACCTGGGTGTCATCGATGGCGACAAAGTCATTGCTGACGAACCAGGCGCAATGGTGGACGTGTTGATTCGCCCGGATGACGTGGTACACGATGACGCGGCCACCGAATCGGCTATCGTCGTCGAGAAAGCTTTCCGCGGCGCCGATTTTCTATACCACCTGCGCATGGATAGCGGAATCGAGGTAATGTGCCTTGCGCCGAGCCACCATAACCATAAAATAAACGAACGCATCGGGATTCGGCTCGATGTTGACCATCTGGTCACTTTTTCCCGCAATTAGCCTGCATAATGCACGAAGGCGGTACGTTTAGATGAGCATCTTTGCCCCCTCGAGAGAGATACTTATTATTTTTATGAATTTGGGAAAACACGGTTTTCCCCTGGTTTTTGTTTCCCTCGTGCGACAAGCGGGCTAAGTCGAGTTCAAATGATCGGTAAAATTCTCATAACCCTCGCGGTGATCCTGGCTTGCATGTTTATGATATCGTCGCGGGCCAGGCCCGAGTTGCGGGAGATCAAAAATCCGGCGGCCGAGCGCAACAAGAAGTATCTGCGAAATGGAGCGATCGCGTTCATGGCGGTAATGGTTATTGCCGCGGGCTCAATGATATATCTCGAACTGGACGCACGCAGCGCGGTAGTCACGGTGCATGTCATTAACACGCAGTCAGGCGCCAGGAAATCCTACCGCGCCATGAAGAACGAAATTCATAGCGACGGGTTTACCACGCTCGACGGGGTTGAGGTTTTCGTGGCGGGTATCGAACGAATCGAAATCGATTCCCGCGAGTCGCGATAATCCTGTACTAAAGGCGACTTTTTATCGCCTCCATCACCGCTTCCATTTCCGAGGTAGGTACGCTAACCAGCAAATCCTCGTCACGATAAAAATCGATCAGTGGTGCCGTCTGTTCGTTATACACCTCCAGCCGATGCTCGATCGCCTCTTCGGTTTCATCGTCGCGCTGTACGACCTCGCTGCCGCAGACGTCACAAATACCCTCGACCCGGGGTGGTTTCGACTTCACGTTGTAAATTTCACCGCAATTGGTGCAGGTTCGACGTGTCGTCAGGCGGTCGATAATGACGTCGCGCGGGATATCGAGCTCGAGCGCACAGTCGAGTTTCTCACCGAGTTTCTGCAACAGCGCCTTAAGCGCTTGCGCCTGGGGCAGGGTACGCGGGAAACCATCGAGCAGGTATCCCTGCTGGCAGTCTTCTTCCTGCAGTCGTTGCTCCATGATGCTCATGATCAGTTCGTCGGTGACCAGATCACCGGCCGCCATCCTGGCTTCGACCTGCTTGCCCAGTTCGGTTCCGGCAGCCACGGCGGCGCGCAGGATGTCGCCGGTGGATATTTGCACCGAGCCGTCGTATGCCATCAGGGCCTTGGCGACGGTGCCTTTGCCAGCACCTGGGGGGCCTAACAGGGTTATCTTCATGATTAGCCTCGTTTTGATTTTCGTTTTCCGACCCATTTTCCGGTTTTAGCTCGCGATGACAATAGCAAGATGCCGATATTTGCTAAACATTCCCCGGGTAAGCGATGGACTGTTCTCAGGCGCCGCTCACGGTGACCGTGATATTACGTCGATGCGGGCTGTAACGGTGTTCCCACAGGAACAACCCTTGCCAGGTACCGAGCGCCAGTCTGCCGGCCCGAACCGGCAGCGTGATTTCGGACTGGGTCAGCACCGAACGAATATGCGCCGCCATGTCATCCGGACCTTCCTGGTCGTGCCGATAGTTCGGGTCACCGTCGACCACCAGCCTCGCGATGTAGCTTTCCAGGTCGCGACGCACGTCGGCGTCGGCATTCTCGGTGATGATCAGCGACGCGCTGGTGTGATGCACGAATACGTGGCACAGGCCCTGCGAGATATCCGCTCCATGCACGACCTGTTCCACCTCGCGGGTGATATCGATCGTCGCGCGCCCCTGTGTCTGAACCGAAATCGTCTGCTGCTCGATCATCCGGTCATTCTAGACCCTGATAATCCGTATAGATATCAAAATCATGCGATCCCCGGGGATACCTGGTTAAACGGCGCTAGATAGAAGCCAGCCTGGCCGGGCTTTTTTTGCTCATCCCGGGGTCGAGGATAGTGGGTGACAGGAAGTCGTCACTGGATGCGGGATAGTCGAGCGTAAAATGCAATCCTCGGCTTTCCTTGCGCGCCAGCGCGGAGCGGATGATCAGGTCCGCTACGACGACCAGGTTGCGCAGCTCGAGCAGGTCGGCCGAAACCTTGTAGTTGCCGTAGTACTCGAAAATTTCACTTTCGAGCAGCTCGCTTCGGTGCAGCGCGCGCTCGAGGCGCTTGTTAGTGCGTACGATGCCGACGTAGTCCCACATGAAGCGCCGCAACTCGTCCCAGTTATGCGATACCACGATGTCCTCGTCGGAATTGGTAACCTTCGATTCGTCCCAGCGTGCCAGCGCCGGCATTGATTTACCGGGTTCGATTTCGTCGGCGATGGCCGCGGCCGCGCTGCGCGCATAAACCAGGCATTCGAGCAGCGAATTGCTGGCCATGCGATTTGCACCATGCAGACCGGTATAAGTTACCTCGCCGATGGCATAGAGGTTTTTCAGGTCGGTGCGGCCGTTGGTGTCCACCATGACGCCGCCGCAGGTGTAATGCGCCGCCGGCACCACCGGAATCGGCTGGCGCGTAATATCGATATCGAAATCCAGGCAACGCTGGTAGATGGCTGGGAAGTGCGACTTGATGAAGGCGCGGCTCTTGTGGCTGATATCGAGATAAACACATTCGATCCCGAGGCGCTTCATTTCATGGTCGATAGCGCGCGCAACGATATCCCGCGGAGCCAGTTCGGCGCGTTCATCGAAGCGCGGCATGAAACGACTGCCATCGGGCAATAACAACTTGCCACCCTCGCCACGTACCGCCTCGGTGATTAGGAAGGTACGCGCTTCGGGATGATAAAGGCAGGTCGGGTGAAACTGGTTGAATTCCATGTTGGCCACGCGGCAACCGGCGCGCCAGGCCATGGCGATGCCGTCGCCGGTAGAGCCGTCGGGATTGCTGGTATAAAGATAAACCCTGCTGGCACCGCCGGTAGCGAGGATGACTTTTTGCGCCCTGAACACATCGACATGCTGGTTGCCGCGGTTGTAGGCGTAAAGCCCGACGCATTCTTGCTCCTTACTTATCAGGTCGATCGCGATATGATCTTGGAGGATCCTGATGTTAGCGCGCTCTGCGACGTGTGCTTGCAGCGTTTGCTGCATTGCGGTGCCGGTGGTATCGGCGACGTGCACGACACGGCGCATGCTGTGGCCGCCTTCGCGCGTCAAATGAAATGCACTGTCGACGAGTTCGGGATTGTCCAGCGTGAACGGCATGCCCAGATCGGCCAGCCAGTTAATGCATTCGGTACTGTTAGCAACGGTAAACTCGACCACCTGTTGATCGCATATGCCGGCACCGGTCTCGATCGTGTCGCGCACGTGCAGGTCGACACTGTCATTGGGGTCGAGTACGGCCGAAATTCCGCCCTGGGCCCAGTAGCTCGAAGTCTGCTCGAGTTCGGCCTTTGCGAGGATCGCAATGTCGAGCGATGTCGGCAATTGCAGCGCGGCCGCCAGGCCCGCTGCACCCGATCCGATGATAACGACGTCAAACTTGAATTGATGGCTCATCAGGCTGTATTCAGGAAATAGCGGTTCAGTATAGTGAAATCCTTCGCATCCCAAAACCCGTTCGGGGGCAGAACTTTTTAGAATATAATCAGTCTCTATCTGAAACTTGCCAAAACAAAAAGCTTGTTGTCTTCGGCAAGCCAAACATAAAGGGTTATTAATGGGGACTAATCTGCTTGATGCAGACCTGGTAAAAAGGGTGCAGGCGGGAGACACTGGCGCCTTCGACATCCTGGTGCAGAAGTATCAACACAAGGTAATCAACCTCGTCGGGCGTTTCGTATCCGACCAGGCGGAATGCCAGGATATCGCCCAGGATGCTTTTATCAAGGCGTTCCGGGCAATCGACAATTTCAGGGGCGATAGCCAGTTTTATACCTGGCTTTACCGGATCGCGGCGAACACCGCGAAAAACCATCTTGCCTCGCGCGCACGAAAATCGGCTAACTATACGGTAGATGTCGATGATGCAGAGCACTTCGAGGGGGAATCGGGGCTCAAGGAATACGCCAATCCGGAAAACCTGTTGCTGACCGACGAAATCAGGGCGACGATTTTCAGTGCCATCGAGAAGTTGCCGGACGACCTGAAGTCGGCAATTACGCTGCGCGAAATCGATGGTTTGAGCTATGAAGAGATAGCTGACGTCATGGATTGTCCGATCGGTACGGTTCGATCTAGAATATTTCGGGCTCGAGATGTAATCGATAAGGAACTAAGACCCCTGTTAGAGTGACTAAGTAACAGATTTTAATAACCATAGCGTTAGTCGGTTTATTACGAGAGTTTAAAATGACAGAGCACAACGAGAAATTATCTTACCTGCTGGACGATTACCGCGGGGATAATCCAGAGGCGACGCTCGATGAAGTGATCGGTGATGTGAACTTGCAGTATCGTATGCGGCGATACCAGATTATTGGCGATGCGATGCGGCATGAGCTGCCGCAGGCAATCGATACCGACTTTCACCAGTCGGTTATGGCCCGTATCCGGGAACAGGCCGAGGACTCCCCGCAGATGTCGACACAGGACTCCACAGCGTCGAGGCTGAGTTGGTTGACGCTCAGGCCTTTTGCGGGACTGGCCGTGGCCGCGAGCGTGGCGCTGGTCACTGTGGCTTTGTGGCAGCCGCTCAAGCAGGAGTCGGGTCAACCTGACGATAACCTGGTCAGCGCCGATCAGCAAAAAATCGAGCAGCTCGCTGGTCAGCAGGTCAAGGGCGGTGCGGTCCCGGTTTCAAACCGGGTGCAGGCGCTGGGTACCCGCTGGAAGCTCGAGCATGAAATGCCCGGTTTGCAGCAGAAGCTCAATGCCTACCTGGTGAATCACACCGAGTATTCGAACTCGGTACAGGGTTTGATTCCGCAGGCCAGAGTTGCTGGTTTCGATGCTCAGCAGTAGCGTGGGCGGTAGATTGAATTTCATACCCAAAACCCTTATCCCGGTACTCGTCGCGACGTTTATCAGCGCGCCCGTGTTCGCCGAGCCCGCGATGGAATGGGTACAAAAGATGTCGGACGCGATGCGCAATCTGAGCTATCGCGGGAATTTTGTCTACATGCACGGCAACCAGCTCGAGAGTATGCAGATTGCCCACTATCGCGACGAGGACGGTGAAAAGGAACGGCTAATTTCGCTCAACGGAGAAGCGCGGGAAGTTATTCGCGATAACCAGAACCTGACCTGTATCTGGCCCTCGAGCCGCAAGGTCGTGATCGATTTGTCGCGCCAGAACAGTTTTTCGCCGATTTTTATCCCCGAAGATATCTCCCGGCTGGAAAAGTTCTACAACATGAAGCTGTTGGGAATGGACCGCGTCGCCAACCAGGAAACCATGGTGGTGCATATCGATCCAAAGGACAGGTATCGCTACGGGATGAAATTCTGGATCAACCAGGAAAACGGCCTGATGATGAAATCGAGCCTGATCGACGAGACCAATCGCGAAATCGAGCAGGTCATGTTTACCAGCCTGGAATTGTTCGAGGATGGCGAAAAACTGGTCGTGGATACCTTGCCGAAGCTGGATAGCGACTATTCCATGGTGCGCTATCATCGCGGTGGAAGTACCGACTCTGTCGTCGCCGATAGTGCCTGGCAATTGACCGGCGCACCGGGTGGTTTCTGGCGGGAATCTGTGCTCAGGCGCAAAATTCCGGGTACCCAACAGGTCGTCCAGCAAATGGTTTACACCGACGGGCTGGCGTCGCTGTCGGTGTTCATCGAGCGGCATAACAATGACACGCAAGGCGGCAGCTCGTCGATGGGCGCGGTGAACGCCTTCATTCGAATTCTACAAGATCATTCGGTCACTGCTATCGGGGAAGTGCCCGCGGTAACCGTGAAACAGGTTGCGGAAGGGGTCACCTACCGCAAGCAGTAGAAGAGTAATGTCCGGATATCGATCAGCGCCGGCGCGCAACGCCTTGCGATTGCCGGGATTTGGTATCAAACTCTGACTTCAGGTAAAAATTTCAGGAAGCGACGGATGATAACCGAACGTGCAGTAGTCACCCGCTGTGAAGAGGGACGGGTCGAAGTCAGGCTGCAGCGTGGCTCGGCCTGCGGCCACTGCGAGCTAAGCCAGGGCTGCGGTACCGGCGCTATCGGAAGATTGCTGGGTAATCGATCGCGGCCGCTGGTGATTGCAACTGGCGAAGATTTGAAGCCCGGTGACGAGCTGTTACTGGGTTTGTCCGAAGCCGCCCTGGTAAAGGCCAGCCTGGCCGTTTACGGCCTGCCGTTGTTTGCTATGGTTGGCGCCGGATTGGTGGCCGCGCTGCTCGGAATTGCCGATACATGGGTAGCGCTAACCTCGGTCGTCGGCCTTTTTGCCGGGTTCAAAATTGCCTCGGGCGTCGCTCATTCACTTGAAGTCGATCGCCTGGCCCCATATATCGTCCAGATCAGGGTGAACCCGGGCCCCTTATCGGAGTCTTAAAACTGTATTTGAACCAATTGGAATCCATTCATGAAATTTTTTAGCAAGCACCTGTACCGCGTCATACTAATCGTCAGCTGCAGCCTGCCTCTGACCGCTCAGGCTGCGCTGCCCGATTTCACGGAAATTGTCGATCGATCGAAAGACTCCGTGGTCAATATCAGCACCAAAGCCAAGGTCGACCGCAGTGCATCGAAACGGCATAACATACCCGAATTACCCGAGGGCTCGCCTTTCGGGGAGCTGTTCGACAAGTTCTTCGAACAGGACGAATTCGAGCGTCGGCGTCGTGATTC
>JAACFA010000273.1 GCA_009937625.1 Gammaproteobacteria bacterium
CCTTGGGTGCCTGGCGCTTCATTGCCGCGACCACCTTGCCGTCGATAACGAAGCAGCGAATATCGGAGCCGCCGGCTTCCTTGATGTATTCCTGTACCAGGATGTCGGCCTTGACGCCCATGAAACCCTCGATAACCGATTCGGCCGCTTTTTGGGTTTCCGCCAGCACCACCCCGATGCCCTGGGTACCCTGCAACAGTTTGACCACCAGAGGGGCGCCACCGACCATCTTGATGACGTCGGCGATATCGTCCGGTTTGCTCGCGTACCCGGTTAACGGCATGCCGATCCCCCGGCGCGATAATAGTTGCAGCGAGCGCAGCTTGTCACGCGAGCGTCCGATCGCGACCGATTCGTTGAGGGACACCACGCCCATCATTTCAAATTGTCTCAAGACCGCGAGTCCGTAGTGGGTTACCGACGCGCCGATACGCGGGATTACCGCATTGAAGCCTTCCAGCGCCTCGCCTCGATAGTGAATCGAGGGTTTGTGTGCCGCAATATTCATGTAGGCGCGCAGCACATCGATAACGACGATTTCGTGGCCGCGTTGCTCGGCGGCCTCGATGATACGGCGCGACGAGTAGAGTTTCCGATTTCTCGAAAGAAGTGCGATTTTCATTAGATTTCCCGCTTATAACCCGTATAGCTTGCGCGGCCGCAGCTTGCCGCTCACATATGACGCTGCCGGATCCACCATGAAGCGGCCTACCATGGCGCGGCGGCCAAGCAGCATTCGGAAGCGCATAGTATCACGGTTAGTCAGGGTTAGCTCGATCGGCCAGCTAACACCGGCCAGACTGACTTTGCTCTGTATGACGTAGCGCATTTCGCGGTGCCCCCCGGAGTCGGTGACCTCGCGGAAATCGAAAATCGGGCTATGGCATTCGACCTCGAAGTCCAGGTTGCGCTGGACCGGGTGAATCAGGAACCTGACCCAGTCTTCACCATCACGAGTGTAGGGCTCGATAAAAAAAGCGTGCAGCGCCGAAGTCAGCGCCCCGGTATCGACCTTGGCCTTGATTGCGGGTAAACCGAGATCGGGTAGCGCGACCCATTCGCGCCAGCCGATGATGCCGTGCTCGGAGATTTCTGACATAAGCGGTTTACTGTTAGGGATTTACTCGAATTCTGCCGTCTCGCGGCAGCGATGTACAAGATTTTCTACCATCCGGTCGCAGCAGTGCAGTTGCTCGCGGCTGACGAATTCGTCGGGTTTGTGCGCCTGGTCGATACTGCCGGGGCCGCAAACCAGGCTGTTGATGCCGATGCCATCGAACAGCCCGGCCTCGGGATTGATCGCACGCGTGTAGGCGATCACCGCCGATGCCGGATCGGTGTGGAGACCGGGGTAGTACGAGATTTCGTCGAAGCGGATGTCGCTTTGCGGATAGCGGGATTTCATCTCCGCCAGCAGTACGTCGCTGGCGTAGTGCTTTATCTCGTGTACCAGCGCATCGAGATCCTGTTGCGGCAGGTTGCGAATTTCGAACTCGAACTCGCACTGGCGCGGTACGATGTTGAGCGCAGTACCGCCGTTGATGTTACCGACATGAAACGTGGTATGGGGTACCGAGTAGCTGTCGTCGGTGAGCTGCTGTTGCACCCGGCGATTCATGCCGCGGATGAATGCGATCAGCTCGGCGGCGTACTCGACCGCGTTGACCCCGCTGCTGATATAGGCCGAATGGCAGGACAGGCCGCTGACCGTGACGCGAAACGAGACTTTACCCTTGTGCCCCAGAACCATGCTCATACTGGTTGGTTCGCCAATCAGGCCGATGCGCGGTTTCACTTCGAAGCCCGCCATCGCTTCGACCAGGCGCCGGGCTCCGATGCAACCGATCTCCTCGTCGTAGGAAAACGCCAGGTGAATCGGCGTCTGCAGTGCGGCGGCCGTCATTTGCGGCAGTGCGGCCAGCACGCAGGCGATGAAGCCCTTCATATCGCAGGCACCGCGGCCGACCAGCAGGCCGTCGTCGGTTGTTAGCCGGTAAGGGTCGCTGTGCCAATCCTGCCCGGCAGTAGGGACGACGTCGGTGTGACCGGACAGCATGACGCCGCCGACGTTGTCGGGGCCGATGGTGGCGTAGAGATTTGCGCGGGTTTGGTCGTCGTTGTGAACCAGCCTCGAGCCGATACCGTGGTCGTCGAGCAGGTTGCGTACGAGGTCGATCAATTCCAGGTTAGATTTGGTGCTGGTGGTGTCAAAAGCCACCAGGCGGGCAAGCAGTTCTTCGCTGTTCACTCAAGGATCTCCGGGCACGCCATAGGACGGGGCGTCGTCAGGGTTGTAGGCGCGCGTAATGTAGTCGTCGATCTGGGGTTCGTAAACCGCCCACCCAGCAATCATCTTTGCAATCGGATCTTGGTCCCAGTCGATGCGTAATTCCGCCATCGGCCAGCTCGGTGCGCCCCCGATCAACATACCGGCCGAATGCAGCGGCCCGGCTTCTCCGCCGGCTTCGACGCCGGCAACCAGGGCGCCGAGTACGCGCGCACCGAAACTACCGCTGGAATTTTCGAAAGCTCGCACCATCGCAGCGGGCACTCCCTCGTTGGCCAGCAGGTTGCCGGCCGCGACACAGTGCTTGCCTTCGGCGGAAGAGAAGCATCCAAGAACAGCGTCCCCGGTAAACAGCCCCGTATCACCGTGGCAATCGATCAGTCCGAGTTGTCGAAATCCGAAGTGTGGGGTGCTTTGAACGACCGCGGCGATGGCGGCAGACACCTCGACGCCGTCCTCGAGTAGCGACAGCATTCGCGGCCCGAGGCGCGGGTCCGTAATGTTCTGGCTCAGCGCGATGCCAACCCCGGATCTCCAGTGCAGGCAACGGCTGCTGACGCTAATGCTGGACGACGAGATCGCGGCTCCGAGCTGGCCGCTTGTTTCATCCCAGGCGGCAATTGATAAAGTCATTCAACTTGTCCTCTATTGGCTCCCGGTGGGAGAAAAACTGCACACGGTGACTGGCGCAATCCGCGACCCGCGGGTTAGCGTTATGTGCACCAGGCTGGCGCAGGATAACACGAGCGGCGCCGATATCATCGGCGAGGTCAGGCGTCGCTGTCGATGATCGAACCCGCGGCGAATGCCGAACCCGTGAAATCGGCGCCAGTTTTAAAATTTTTTAATTAGCCGGATGAAAATTAATATTTTACATGAGTCAGATTTGTCGACAGAATCCTGATCTTAGCCACGATAAACGGACCAAATCTATGATCAGAACTGGACGAGAGTGCCGCGAGGCAATGCGTAACGTCCGCCAGGCTCGCGCCTGTGATCGGATCACCCCAAAAATCGGCTGCGGCCTGAACGAGCTTGCTGATGTTATCGGTGCCGCGGCGGCCGCACCCGCGCGGCAGGCTGCCTGATATGCCGACCCACAAGCGTATCCGGATGTTCAACACCCGTGACACTTATCCTAACCAGGCGCTCGATAACGATCTTTGCCAGGCGGTGGTGGCCGGTAACACCGTTTATGTGCGCGGCCAGATCGGCACCGACTTCGATGGTAAGCTGGTCGGTCTCGGTGATCCGCGGGCCCAGGCCGAGCAGGCGATGAAGAACGTCAAGCAGCTGCTCGAGGAGGCGGGTAGCGACCTCAGTCACATCGTCAAGACCACGACTTACATCACCGACCCGCGTTACCGTGAACCGGTGTACCGGGAGGTTGGCAAGTGGCTCAAGGGTGTGTTCCCGATCTCGACCGGGATCGTGGTTGCCGGGTTGGGGCAGCCGGAATGGTTGATGGAAATCGATGTTATTGCCGTGATTCCGGAAAACTGAAACGAGCCGCGGTGCAATTCACCCTGAAACAACTTGCGCATTTTGTAGCTGCCGGGGGCGGCCAGATCATGGATCGCGCCAGGGCTCTGTTGCATGACGCCGAGGAACCGAAGAGCTTTGCCGGCAAGCTTTCTGACCAGATCTTCGGCTCGATCAACGCCGGTTGCTTTATCCCGCTGGCGACGACTCCGGGGGAGTCATGAGCAGAGATCCACGCTACGATATTTTGTTCGAACCGGTGCAAATCGGGCCGGTAACTGCAAAAAACCGTTTCTTCCAGGTGCCGCATTGCAACGGCGGCGGTTACCGCGACCCGTCCGCGGCCGCGGAGATGCGCCGGGTCAAGGCCGAGGGCGGCTGGGGCGTTTTGTTTACCGAGCAGACCGAGATGCACCACAGCTCGGAAATCGCGCCCTATATCGAACTGCGCCTGTGGGACGACGAGGACATTCCGATCATGGCCAAGATGGCCGATGCGATCCACGAGCACGGCGCGCTCGCAGGCACCGAGCTGACCTATGCCGGGGTCAACGGACCTAATCTCTATACTCGTGAAATCCCGCTGGCGCCATCGGCGATGCCGATCCGCTCCTACACCTCCGACCCGGTCAGCGCGCGCGCGATGACGAAGCGGGATATTCGCGACCTGTATCGCTGGCATCGCAACGCCTGCCGGCGTGCGAAAACCGCGGGCATCGATCTGATTTGCCTCTACGCCGCGCATGGGCACGGCGTGATCCAGCATTTCCTGTCGCGCGCGACCAACCAGCGCA
>JAACFA010000274.1 GCA_009937625.1 Gammaproteobacteria bacterium
CATGGATGTCGCGTATCGCCTTGCCCCAAAATTTTTAGCCTTTTTCAGTGAGCCGCAGGCCATCCGGTCAGTCGCAAAGGGGCGCTTCGGCTGCCGGTTACTGGGAAGATTATCGAGAAGGACTACTGATCGTAGACGGTGGCGATTGGTTGGCGCTTGTGCGCGGTGGTCAGGAAGATGTGGATCAGGCGGTGTTCGGCTTCGGGGTCGATTTTCTTGCCTTCGAGGAAGTCGTCGATCTGGTCGTAGGTCAGGCCGAGCGCGTCTTCGTCGGGTTTCGAGGGGGCCAGGGTTTCGAGATCGGCGGTCGGTGTTTTGGTGATGATCTTGTCGGGCGCGCCCAGATGGGCCGCAATCTGCCGTACCTGGCGTTTGTTGAGACCGAACAGCGGCACTATGTCGCAGGCGCCGTCGCCGTACTTGGTGTAAAAACCGGTTACGTTTTCGGCCGAATGATCGGTGCCCAGCACCAGGCCGCCGAGCAAGCCTGCGATTTCATATTGCGCAATCATACGCATGCGCGCCTTGACGTTACCCTTGTAGAAGTCTTGCGTGCTCTCGCTCTGGTCCGCCAGCCTCTGCTCCTGAAGTGCCGCCAGCGTCGTCTGATGAATCGCGTCGGTGCCGGCCTGCACGTTGACCGTGACGCTGTGGCTGGGCTGAATGAAATCGAGCGATAGCTGAGCATCGGCCTCGTCGGCCTGATCGGCATAGGGCAAGCGTACCGCGACGAAGCGATAGCCGCTGCCCGCCGCGTTGAGCTCGTCGACTGCGAGTTGGGCGAGCCTGCCGCAGGTGCAGGAATCGACGCCCCCGCTGATGCCGAGCACCAGCGCCTTTTGGCCGCTAAGCTCGAGTTCGTACTTGATAAAATCCACCCGGCGCCTGACTTCGTACTCGACGTCGATTTCGGGCAACACTTTCATTTCGGCAACGATTTCTGACTGATTCATGGCGATTTAATAGGGTATTGGGTGAAGACGGTAGACCTTGTGAATCTCTTCCAGCACTGCTTCGCCGAGCTCGAGGTCGGCAGCGTCCAGGTTGGTCGACAGTTGTTCGATGCTGGTGGCGCCGATAATGCTCGACGTGACGAACGGGCGCTGGTTGCAGAAAGCGATGGCCATCTGCGCGGGATCGATGCCGTGTTTTCTCGCAATTGCCACGTACTGGTCGACCACCGGCCATACTGCATCGCTGGCTCGACCCCACAGGTCGGGATTTGTAGTCAGGCGCGAACCGGCGGGCCTGGCGCCGTTCTCGTACTTGCCGGTCAGCATGCCGCAAGCCAGCGGAGAATATGGTAACAGGCCAACCTGCTCGTGATGCGATAGTTCCGCCAGGTCGAGGTCGTGGCTGCGGTACATCAGGCTGTACTCGTTTTGCAGCGAGACCACTCGCGGCAAGTTACCGGATTCGGCAATTCGCAGGAACTGGCTGGTGCCCCAGCAGGTTTCGTTGGAAAGCCCGATTTCGCGGATTTTGCCGGCAGCCACGAGCTCGCCAAGATACTCGAGCACCGCATGGATGTGGTCCAGGGTTTGCTGCGTATCCTGGGTTGTGGGGTCGTACTTCCAGTTCTGCCGGAAATGGTAGGAGCCGCGATTCGGCCAATGCAGCTGGTAAAGATCGACGTAGTCGGTTTGCATTCGCTGCAGGCTGCCTTCGAGGCTGATGCGAATCTTTTCGGGACTGGTCCCGATGCCCTCCTGGATATAGTCGATACCTTCACCGGCAACCTTGCTGGCGAGTATGACCTGGTCACGGTGCCCCGATTTTGCCACCCAGGTGCCTATGATTTCCTCGGTACGGCCGACGGTTTCCGCGCTCATGGGGTTTGACGGATAGAGTTCCGCGGTATCGATGAAGTTGACACCCCGATCGAGAGCGTAATCTATCTGGGCGTGACCCTCGGCTTCGCTGTTCTGCGTGCCCCAGGTCATCGAGCCGAGGCAAATGACGCTGACTTCGATGTCGCTGCGCCCCAGTTTGCGGTACTCCATCAGGAACCCTGTTTATAGTTCAGATCGATTATACGCTGGGTGTCCCGCGCCAGATCCTCCATGCCCAGCTTTTGATAGGCCTGGAGTTGCAGCGTCAGGGCAGGCCTGATGACACTGGAGCCCTGATAGTTTTGCAGGATAAACCTGGTACGATTTGCAACCGCAACCCAGGCCTCGCGGGTGGCGTAGTAGTTGGCGATCTGGTAATCCGAGCGCGCCAGTTCGTTGCGCAGGTAGATCATTCTTTTCTTAGCATCGAGTGCGTACTTGCTGCTCGGGAAGCGCTGCAGCAGGATTTTGAAATCATTGTAAGCATTGAGCAGCAGGTTCCTGTCGAACTCGGACACATCGCGTTCCGCCAATAAATCGAGAATCGTACCGCCACGCTCGAAGTTGACCAGTCCCTTCAGGTAGTAGGCATAATCCACCGACTCGTGACGCGGGTGCAGTTTGATGAAGCGGTCGAGCGCGGTGATTGCCGAATCCGGTTCGTTGAACTTGAAATACGCGTAGGCGACATCGATTTGCGCCTGGGTTGCATATTTGCCAAACGGGAATCGTGACTCGAGCGTTTCATAATACTCGATCGCCGTGAGGTAATTTTTCTTGGCGAGCTCGGCCCGTGCCTCGCTGTAAAATCGCTCGACGTCCCAGTCGGCGGTAGGATCGATTTCATTTACCGGGCCGCAGCCGACCAAACTTAGCGTAAGTACCAGGGATATAAATAATCGCATTCTTGTAACTGCTTATGCTCTTGCTGAACTGCCAAACAAGCAGTATAACCATCGCATGAAATTAATTCAGCAAAGTTTCCAGATCGAGAAACAAATGGCTGGAAACCGGCTGGACCAGGCCCTGCATCAGTTATTGCCCGACTACTCACGCAGCATAATACAGCAATGGATCCAGCAGGGATTTGTCCATCTGAACGATGCTCGATGCAAGCCCAGGCAAAAGGTTTTCAGCGGCGACCTGGTAGACCTCGATGTGCCGGAACAGGCTAAGATATCGGATCAGCCGCAGGCGGTCGCGTTCGAAATTGTTTACCAGGATGACGATATTTTTGTCGTCAATAAACCGGCTAACCTGGTGGTTCACCCCGCCGCCGGTCATCGTGACGGCACCCTGGTAAACGGGCTACTGATGCATGATCCACGGCTTGAGCAATTGCCGCGGGCCGGGATCGTCCATCGGCTCGACAAGGACACGACCGGCGTAATGGTAGTGGCGCGCAACTTGAGCGCACATAACTGGCTGGTAGAGCAGTTGCAGGAGCGCGCGGTCAAGCGCGAATATCTTGCGATAACCCAGGGCGTGGTTACTGCCGGGCGCAGCATCGAGACCGGGATCGCGCGGCACCCGCAGAATCGCAAGAAGATGGCGGTGCAGG
>JAACFA010000275.1 GCA_009937625.1 Gammaproteobacteria bacterium
GACCCCGGATAGGACCTTGCCTGGAACGTATGCGTGACGTCGTTCGGCAGCGCTTCTCGTCTGCGTTCGCGCCAGGCGCTCAACGCCGCCTGGATGCCGCCCCGAAACGGCGCCCGCACCAGTTTCTTTAAATTGGACCATCGAATAAACGCACGGATTTTGTGCAATGAGTCGCTTAACACCTGATAGCGTTCCCTGTTAGGTTAACTGCCGATTCACCGAATTGACGCGTAGCCTGGCGGCCACTGGCAATGACTAATGCAGATCATAGCCTATAACTTTTCGGGTATTAAAAAATCATGACTATTTCGCATTGCCGACCGGGGCGCTTTTTATTTTTGCGGCGCCAGAATGCGCTATTTGAACCCGGCATTTCCTGAAACCGAAAGAAAGCCTGTGATCATGATTTAGATCAATGCCCCGGTCTGTCGCCGGTGATTTACTGAATCGCATCAAGAGCTGATCAAGTAAAGCGGTAGCCATGAACCAAACCCAGGCGATTAATTCGATGCTAACGTTACAAGCGACCCGGAATCTTCACCTTGAAAAAGAGAATTTCGCATGCCAGCGTGGCTCTGCATCGCTTCAGCTCCTCTGGCTGGTAATGCTGAGCGTTATCCTCCTCGCTGGCTGCGAGCAGATGCGCAAGGACACCTATCCCGGCGATTTCGTTTACCTGGAGCAAAATAAGGTAAGCGGTGAAATGGCGCTGCTCAGCTCGTACGTGAGTCAACTCGACGAGATTATGCTGGATGACGCGACCGTCAGTAGCGAACAACAGCAACAAATCCTGGCCGTCCTGTCCAACATAGACGCCAGTGCAAACCGGCTCGGATCCGGCAATGTCAGGACAAATCACCTGCTGATCGACAGTCATATCGACCAGTTCAAACTCGACGTCGATACCGCGATTCGCGATGCCCGCGCCGACCCCCCGAATTATTTCGCCCTGGGCAGACTCTCAGGTAGCTGCGCCGGCTGCCACAAGTATCGTTAGTCCTGGCCGCCACTGCGCCAGCCTTATGCAGGGCATTGAAGTCTTGCACGGATATCGCTATTTTTACACCGACTACCGAATCGGAATCGTGGATCATGCCGCAGATGACTAAATCAATCATAACTCGCCTGTGCTCCGCCCTGCTTTGCCTGCTGACCCTGTCCTCCGGAACCGCGCTGGCAGCACCCCCAGAGGGTTACAATTTCCTGCCGTTGAGCGCGGCGTCAGAGCAGGCGAGCGCCGCCAACAAGCCGATGCTGCTCTATTTCGGCCGCTACGGTTGCAGCACCTGCCGCAAGATGCACGCGGAAGTCTTCAGCGACGTGGCGGTCAATAAACAGTACAACACGGAGTTCGTGCTGGCCTACGTGGATACTGAGAGCGGTAACCGGATCAGGCTCGGCAACGGCGAAACCACGACCGAGATGCAGTTCGCCGCGCGCAGCCGAATTCTCGGCACCCCGACCTTTATCTATTTCTCACCCGAACAGAAGCCTCTGTTCAAAAAGGCCGGTTTTCAGAGCATTGAGCAAATGAATCGTTACGGCGACTTTGTCGCGCAGGGCCATTACCGCACGATGTCGCTGCAGGATTACCTGGCCAGCCGGTGAAGTTTCGAGCTGCCGCACTCTGCCTGGTGCTGGTGGCACTGCCGGCGCAGGCCACCGATCGATGGTCATTCGACACGAAATTAGCCGTTACCGGTGAACCGGTAAGCGGCGTTTATCCGCATCTCGATGGTGCCGGCCGCAAACATATCGCGATAGCGTCGGAGGCGGTGGCCGCGACCTGGGAAGACAATCGCTCCGGGGCGCCGCAGGTTTACGTCGCGCTCAAGGCAAACGATCGCAACCGTTTTGCCACAGCCATGCAGGTCAGCGGCGGCGGCGAGGCCTACGAACCCGCGATCGCCAGCCTGCCGCAAAACCGCTTCGCGCTGGCCTGGGAACAGGATGGCAGCATCCACGCCCGGGTCCTGACCGATGACGGGCTCGGTATGCCCGTCGCGCTCGGTTCGGCGGGCGCCAGCCATGTCAGCCTGGCAAGCTTCGGTTCGCGGGTTTTTGCCAGCTGGCGCGAGCAGCGGGACCGTCTGTGGTTCGTCAAGGTGGCGGCATTAAGCGTTACAGCCGCCGGTAAACTGGGCGTCGAATCGATAACCTCGGTCGAGGCGGCCGGGCTCGAGACACAGGTGCTGTTTCCGTCGATCGCGGTCAACGACGCCGGTCTCAGCGTTGCCTGGGAAGACCGTCGCGCCGGTCATACCCGCCTACTGGTCAGCCATTCGCCGGACCAGGCGCAAAGCTTCGGCGAGCCGCAGCATCTGAACGAGTTTTTATCGAACCGCAACCAGTACGATCAGGGCAACGGCGTTACCCGGGTGTCGCTGGCGTCTTTCGCGCAGGATGAAATTCTGGCGGCCTGGATGGACAAGCGCCGTGGCGGACTGGGTTACGGCATTTTCGCCGCGCTCGGCTCCGACGGCGGGGCAATCTTCGGACCCAACGAGAAAGTCCACGGCGAGGCGGGCGACAAGCAACCGCATTACAATCCTGCCGTCGCGGGCAACCCGGACGGCGATTTCGTCGTCGCCTGGGACGATTTCAGGCGCGGCGACTCGGATATCTGGCTCAGCGCCTATAACGAGGACGACGAATGGAGCCAGGATTTCAGCCCGGCAATCGCGAGCGGCGCCGGCGAGCAGTCACACCCCTCGATCGCGCTCGACGACCAGGGCCGATTACACCTGCTGTGGATCGAGCGCGCCGACATGGATGCTCCGGGCCGACTCTGGTACAGCCGCGCTATACCGCGCTGAAACCCGTTGCAATCGTCAGCGGCGGCGCGCGGCTCACCAATAATATGGATGGCGGTGACGATGCCAGGGGTGAGGATACCAGGGATCGTAATACCACGGGTCGTAATACCACGGCGGCGGATAAGGGTAAGCAGGCGCGGCTACCCGCCTCTGCCACAAGAAAGAACCCTCGACCGCAACAATCGGAAACAGGTAGTCGTATTCGCCGATCGGCTGGCTGATCTTGTCGTCGATGGTGCCGACCACGGTTAACGAGCGTCCGGTCTCGTATACCACGGGATCGATGAATTTATCGAAACTGGCGATAAAGCGGCCGTCGCTCTTGCCGCTCGTAATCGGCCTGCCGTTATCCCGCAGGTTAAGCCGGATAATTTCGATCCAGGTCCGGTCGGTCTTGTTCTCGACCTTGCTGATTACCCCGCCCCAGCGCACTTCGGAACCGACATAGCTGTCGATATCCATGCGTACCCGCGTCAGGGTCAGGTTTTCGGGCGGATCCTTGCTGATTGCCGCCGGTGGCTTGCTGGCGCAAGCCGACATTAGCGCTATCAGTAA
>JAACFA010000276.1 GCA_009937625.1 Gammaproteobacteria bacterium
CGCAGCACCGCGCGCACGCCGTGGCGCCGCGCGAAACCGGCGAACCAGGGCGCCAGGAACAACAGCGCGTTGCCGGCGGAAATCACCAGCGCACCGGCCAGTTCGCCGAGCCCCTGCTGCACCGCGTATACCGGCGTGTAGATAAAAAAGAATACCCACCACCAGGAGCGGGTGAAAACGATCGTCCACGACAGGCGCAGTCGCGGCTGAGCGATGAAACGGCCGATAACGCGCAGCGGCCCGCGGCGCGAACGCCCTGTCGGCGCAGCGATCGCCGGCTGTTCGCTTAACCGCAGAATCCAGAAAACCGCCAGCAGCAGCAGCGACATCGCGCCGCTGACGACAAAGGGCACGACTGTGGCAAACTGCTGGTAAAGGAATACGCCGAGCGCCGGCCCGGCGACCCAGGCTATCGCACTGTACTGCATGCGGCGCGACTCGCAATCGGCGAACTCGACGCGGCGAATATATTGCAGGATATAAAGGCTCAGCGTGATGTTGAGGCAGGCGACGCCATAAACCCGCAGCAGCATGCCGACCACCTGACCGACGATGTCGACCGTGGCAAACGCAACCGCGGCGCCGAGTATCATCAACGCCCCGAGGGTGTACACGCGGCGCCGGCTCAGGCGGCGAATCAGCCTTGGAATCGAGAAGCTCGCCACGAGCCCGACCACGCCGACCATGGCAAACAGCAGACTGACGTCACGCGCATTGCCGAGCAGGTGCAGCGCCTGCACCGTGATCACTGTCGACAACAGCGCCCGGGCGCAGGATTCGACTGCGAAAAGGGTGGCGAAGACTTTTGCGCCCGGGCGTTGCTGTGCGGTTTGCAACCATAGCGGGTGTCTGACGTGCACGCGATCAGCTCCCTTCGCGAATTGTGATAGATGTAGTGTCGGCCATTTCCCTGCCAACACTACCGAAATTTTTTGATCGCAGCGATCGGAAGAAGCGATCGATTTCTCGGCCGGGCAGCGGTGAATTTCGTTGGGGGCTGAGATGAGAAACGGTTAAACTGGGGGCTTAAAAACGGAAGACCGAGACGCCCCATGCCAGACGACGAAAAACCGATCCGCAAGCTCGCCGGCGGCGAGGATTTCGACGGTCTCGAGCGCGCCGAAGCCTCGCTGCCGGCGAGCTGGTATTTCGACCGCGAGCATTACGAAAAGGAGCTCGAGCGAATTTTTTACCGCGACTGGCTTTACGTCTGCCACGCGAGCGCGATCGCCGAAGCGCGCTGCTTTCGCCGCTTCGACATCGGCCGCCAGAGCATCGTGCTGGTGCGCGACTACGATGGTACGCTGCGCGGCTTTCACAACAGTTGTCGACACCGCGGCTCGGCGCTGTGCACCGAGGCCGAAGGCCGCCTCAAGGGCAAGCTGATCGTCTGCCCGTATCACCAGTGGTCCTATGGGCTCGACGGTCGCCTGGTCGCGACCAGCTCGCATGCCGAGGCGGCCGACTTCGACAGGGCGGACTTCCCGCTGTTCGAGATCGCGGTACGCGAATGGCGCGGCGGCGTCTTCGTTTCGCTGGCCGACGAGCCGACGGATTTCAAAGATGGGATCGTCCGCGGTAACGACCGCATCGAAAACTGGCCGATGGCCGGGCTCGTTGTCGGCCACCGCTGGCACAAGACGATGGCCTGCAACTGGAAAATTTTCTGGGAAAACTTCAACGAGTGCCTGCACTGTCCCAACCTTCACCCGGAGCTGTGCGACCTGGTGCCGATTTACGGCCGCCGGATTTCGTATTTCCGCGACGAACCGAACTGGACGCTGCATCGGGACGACAACGACCCGAAATACCGTGGCGGCCTGCGAGATGGCGCCGAAACCTGGTCGCTGAGCGGCCGCTCCAGCGGCGTTCGCTTCGACGGCCTGAGCAACGAGGAGATCGCGCGCGGGCAGAGTTATTTCGTTAGCCTGCCGTCGGTGTTTATCGCCGCGCACGTGGATTACATGCGCACCGTGCGCATCCTGCCGCTGGGTCCCGAGGAGACCGCGCTCGAGGTCGAATGGCTGTTCCCGCCCGAATCGCTGGACGCGGATAATTTCGATCTCGACGACATCACCAAATTCGCAAAACTGGTGATGCTGCAGGATGCCGAGGCATCCGAACTCAACCAGCGGGGACTGCTGGCGCTACCCTTCGAGCAGGGGGTACTGATGCCCGAGGAGCACTACGTCAAGGCCTTCCAGGACTGGGTCCGCCAGCGGCTGGATTAGCAGCCTACCGAAGAGCGGAAGATGTTTTTTCCCGGCGCGGATCAGCCCGCCGAGGCCGCGCTCGTCGAGTTTTTCCACGTAGAGTTCGCGCACTTCCAGCGCATCCAGCAGGCGCATCGCCTGTTGCAGCAACACACCGAGCTCGGGCAAGGCAAACGACATTGTGATGGACGAGCGCCACCTGCTTGCAACCGTACGTTACGTAGAAAGAAACCCGGTCTCCGCGAAGCTATGCAGGAACCCGCAAGAGTGGCCCTGGTCTAGCGCAAACACGCATCTAATAAGATGCCGACGAAATTCTCGTGACAGTAAAACCGATGCTAGAACCTGTATCAGGCTGGGTAAGCTACCTCGCCAACACCGTCCATATCAACCGGGAAACTGGGACAGATCTATTTATGGGGAAACTGTACCATTCGCAAGATGCGAACGAGATTCATTTGTCACCGATCCTTTTCTTTTTCGAGCCAGGATTTCCAGGTATCGTGACTCGGCCGCGTATTGCCACTGCCGTCGTACACGCCCGCATCGCGCCATATTCTGTCCGTACCGACACAACCGCCGAAAAAGTCGCACAACAGATCGTAATCCTGTAACACGAACCAATTGACGAATATCAAGCCATTTGCGTCCGCCGCTGCGAGCATGGACTGCATATAGCTATCCTGCTTGCCTTGATTGCCCTCGAACAAAATCGAAAAGACGGTCATATCTTCGGCGATCATTCCAGTCTCGGCGATGACCGCGGGTTTAGTGCTCAAGGCGAAAATCTGATCGAACATATCCGCGGGGAAATCTCTGGCGAAATAAGCGGTTAAAAAGGGGTATAGCGAAACCGCATAATAATCGCTATGCATGAGGAGCTCGTCCAGGGCGGCGAGCTGGGTGCTGCGATACCCTGCCAGGTCGCCACTGAATTCGGCCGGAGGATCGACATAACCGTCCAGCATCTCCACGGGTACGACCGAAACGAAAATCGGCAAGTCAGGGTGCTGCGCCTTTAGATTGGTGTAAACATGCTCGTGCAGTTCGAGATACTTCGCCCAGGTCGCCGCATCGGTGTTGCGCCGCAACAGATTGACCTCGATCCCGATGGCCAGGTAGTCGGGATCGAGATACTCGATCACGCGCA
>JAACFA010000069.1 GCA_009937625.1 Gammaproteobacteria bacterium
AATTCCTCGGAGCATGGATCTTCACCAAACAAACCATCCCTAGTCGATGACGAGATCACCCAGGTAAGGGAAGTTCAACGCGTTGACGATCGGTTCGACGTTGACGCCCTTGCGTGCGGCCCAGGCCAGGTTCTGCCAGTGCAGCGGAATGAAACCGGCGTCCTGGAAGATCTTGGCCTCGATATCCTGCAGCATCTGGGCGCGCTTCTTGGAATCGGTTTCGGCGTTTGCCTTGACCGTCATCGTGTCGACGTAGTCGCTCGAGTAGTTACCCGAATTGTAAACGCCCATGCCGGTGCTCTGGTCCGGGGTCATCGCCAGGAACTCGTAAAAGTTGGCGCTGTCCTCGGTATCCGAGTGCCAGCCAATCATCATGATGTCCGCGGCGCGGTCGTCGAACGCCGGCCAGTACTGTGCTTTCGGCATGGTTTGCAGATCGACCTTGATGTTGATCTTGGACAGCATTGCGGCTACCGCCTGGGCGATCTTGTCGTCGTTTACGTAACGGTTATTGGGCGCCATCATGGTCACGCTGAAGCCATTCTCGTAACCCGCATCCTTCATCAATTGCTTTGCCAGCTCGAGATCGAAGCGCGGCTTGAGGGCCGGATTGTGACCGAGATAACCCGCGGGGCTGAACTGCGCCGCGGTAGTCGCGAAGCCTTTCATGATCTTCTGGACGATCGCTTCGTTGTTAACCGCGTGCACCATTGCCATGCGGACACGCTGATCGCGGAACTCGGGGCGACGTTCCTGGTTCAACTGGAAGGTGATGATGCGCGTGCCGGGCATGGTGATCAGTTCTGCATTGCTGGACGAACGGATCTGGCCGAAATCGTTCGGCGAGACCGGGGCGATGAAATCGACACCGCCGGAGAGCAGCGCCGCGACGCGGGTTTGCTCGTCCTTGATCGGAGTGAAGATGATCCTGGAAACATTACCCGGACTGCTCTTGTCCCAGTAGTCGGCGAAACGATCGAATACGATCTTGACGCCCTGCTCACGCGAGGTCACCTTGAACGGGCCGGTGCCGGACAGGTTGGTCGAAGCGAAGGATGCGCCGTTCTTGACGATGGCGCCCTTGTCGTTACCGTTGGCGTCGGTGCCGGTGTAGAATTGGCTGTCCAGCGGGAAGATGTAGGTCGCGGTATGCAACACCAGCGGGTACGGGCCACTTGTCACCAGGTCGATGGTGTGATCGTCGATTATGTTGAGATCGGTAAAGTTGGCAAAAATACCCTTGAAGTCCGGGCTCTCCTTGAGGCGGTTGAAAGTCCATTTGAAATCCGCCGCGGTCATGGTATTGCCGCTATGGAACTTGACGCCCTTGCGCAGATTGAATCGAACCGTAGTCGGGTTCAGCCGCTCGTAGCTGGTGGCAAGACGCGGTTCGAACGCGAGTTCCTTGGTCCAGCGGATCAGCGGATCGAAGGACATGTGCGCTAGCTGTAATACCCCGCCTGACAGTTGCTCGTGGATATCGAGCGTGACCGGGTCGGCGTCGTAAGCCAGCTTCAACTCCTTCGCCTGTGCCGTTGTGAATGCCAGCAGGCTGGACATCACGAGGCAGGTTGTGAGTAGAAAACGATTTTTCATTTCAGGGTCTCCCTTGTGCTTGTTGTGTCGATAACGGTTCTTACTTTAAAAAGCCGAAAAATCTTATTGTCCGGGCCGGGTTACAGCCTCATTTTCGTAAATGCGGTCGAACCGCGGCATCAGGTCGAGTAACTCGATGCTGTACTCGTTTTGCGGATGCTCGAAGAAGGGCTCGGTTTCCGCGGTCTCAAGTATGCGCCCATGGCGCATGATTGCAACCCGGTCGCACATTTGCCGGATGACGGGCAGGTCGTGACTAATAAACAGCATGGTCAGCCCGAGTTCATCCTGCAGGTCCTTGAGCAGGTTCAGGATTTGCGCCTGTACCGAGACATCGAGCGCCGAGGTGGGTTCGTCGCAAATCAATAAACGCGGTCGGCTGGCGAGCGCGCGCGCGATCGAGATGCGCTGGCGTTGCCCACCGGAAAACTCGTGCGGGTAGCGTCGCCCCATCTGGCGACCGAGGCCAACGTGGTCCAGTAGGTCGCCGACGATCTGTAACACGTCCTGTGGCGGCGCGAGTTTATGAAAGCGCATGGGCTCGGCGATAATGTCGTTGACCTTCATGCGCCCGTTGAGCGACGAATAAGGATTCTGAAAAACCATCTGCATTTGCCGGCGTGCTCGCCGCACCGCGTCGCGGTCGGGATTGTCGACCAGCTCGACGCCGTCGAAGCGGATGGATCCGCTGTCGGGTTGCTGTAAACCCGCTACCATGCGCGCGATGGTCGATTTGCCAGATCCACTCTCACCCACCAGCCCGAATGATTCACCCGCCTTGATCACCAGGTTGACGTCTTTGGTGGCCTGCAGGTACTTGCGGTTTTTCGGCAGCAGTGCGTCCTGGGTGATAAAGCTCAGGTTCAGGTCTTCTATCTCCAGCAGCGTATCTGAATGCGCGTGGCGCAGGCCCTGCCCCAGCCAGTGGTTAGAAACATCGATGTGCTTCAGGCCCTTCTCGGTAGTCTCGATATACTCGACCAGCGGAAAGCGGTCGATCTTGATATTGGCACGTGGCACCGCGCTGATCAGGCTCTTGGTATAGTCGTGTTGCGGCTGCGTCAATACCTGTTTGGTGGTGCCGATTTCCACCAGCCGGCCCATAAACATAACCGCCACGCGGTCGGTGACGCTCGCGATCACGCCCATGTCGTGGGTGACCAGCAGGCAGCCGACCTTGCGCTCATGGCAAAGCTTGCGAATCAGCGACAGGATCTGATCCTGGACCGAGACGTCGAGCGCGGTGGTTGGTTCGTCGGCGATCAGCAATTCGGGCTCGCCCGCGAGCGCGATCGCGATAACGACGCGCTGGCGCATACCGCCGGAAAACTGATGCGGAAACTGTTTGATGCGAACTTCGGAATCGGGAATGCCGACCTGGTCCAGCAGGTCGACCGCGATACGCGAGGCTTCCTTCGGACCGACGCCCAGGTTCGTGGTGATGGTTTCGACGAGCTGATTTTCGACCGTGAACAATGGGTTCAGCGACGTCATCGGGTCCTGGAAAATAAAGCCCACTCGCGAGCCGCGTACCTTCAGTATTTCCTTGTCGGTGAAGGTCGAGATCTTGGTGTCATTCAGGTAAATGTCGCCCTTCGATACTCGCCCCGGCGGGCTGAGGAGCTGCACGATGCCGTTGCCGATGGTTGACTTGCCGGCGCCGGATTCACCCACCAGTCCGAGTATCTCGCCGGGCTCCAGATCGAAACTGACGTCTTCGACCGCGTAATCGGTTTCGTACCGTCCGGGAAATTCGATCGACAAATTCTTGATGCTTAAAAGCGGCATTATTAGTTCTTTAGTCTTTTTTTGAAACTGCTCTCGCGAAACGCGATGCTAACGCTAAAGCGTTTAAATTGCTACTTATCGGGCCTAGTGAGTTGCTACTTCTCCGAGCAGCCAGTCCACTTTATCGTCGCCCTCGAGGGTCAGCCGCTTGCGCGTATGGTAATTGAGCTGCGGGGTCGATTTGAGTAACTCGCGATAGGCAGTGGCGTCGATGGAAATCAGGCCGCAATCGGTGGTGGCGGTCATTTCGACAGGTCTGGCGTCGGTGTAGGCGCGCCAGCCCAGTTCTTCGCCATCGACGACTTTCTCTTCGCTGCCGTCCTGGTGGACGATCGAGCCGAAGCCTTCGACGAAAATGTACAAATGCGTATCATCCAGCCAGATCGTATTGCCACCCTCGACTACTTTCCATTCTGCGATGCGCGAAATCTTGTCGGTAACGGTGGAGGACAGCTCGGCAAACTGGGGCAACAGCTTGATTACCGGGCGCAGCAACCAGCGATTTTCCAGCATAGCCTGCAAACCGCTGTAGCGAATGAAGTTACGGAAGGTTTCCTCTGCGAACACGCAGACCGTTACGGGTGTTTTGGCCACCACGCTGGCGTTGCGAATTCCGGAACCGGTGAGTATCGCCATTTCGCCGATAACGTCGCCTGCCTGCAGCATGGCCACGGTCTCGCGCTTGCCTTCTTCGACACGCACGACTTCGCAGTAACCGGTCAGAATCAGGTATACCGAACCATGCGTTACCGCCTCCTGGACGATGATGACGTCCTCGGCGTTGTAGCGATAGATCTCCTGCTCGGCCAGCAGGTTGCGCATCCAGCGATTAGGGAAGGGTTGCCCCAGCCACATCGTCAGGTAGTGGTTGATCTGAGAGGTGTAAATCATGCTGTCACCCTCGATCAGGGTGTAACGTTTACCCGAGCTGGCGAGCGAAAAGGTCGTCTGCAGCGCTTCCGGCACCTCTTCTACGTGCACGAAAACCACGCGTTCCGCCTCGGAATCGAGCGCATCGGTGGGGTCGCCGTGAATATCGCCGCCACCGCCGTCGGCGATCAGCAGGTGAAAATTCTGCTTGTAGAGACGCTCGAGGTTCTCGATGGTGGCGGGACGCACGATCCCGGATTCACCTAATTCGCGTACCGTGGTCATGTTCTGGTTGTCGCCGACAATACAGACGTCGCGAAACTGGCCCTTGTGGATGGTCGAGAATGTCGCGCCGATGGTCGGTATGCTGTGCACCGTGTTATGCACCTGGATAGTGAGGCCGTAATAGTTGATGGTGTCGCCCGGATTTACCCGGAGCAACTGAAAGTGCTCGGCGACCGAGTCGAAAGTCCAGCCGAGACCGCAGCTGAGCTTTTCCATCGCCATGTTGAAGATTTCCTGGGTAGTGATGACCTCGACTCGATGCGGCATATCCATCAACGGAAACATCGAGCAATGATCGTCGTGCAGGTGGGTCAGGAATACCGCTGAAACCTGGTTCTTGGAGATACCGCGCGCAAACAGGTGCTTATCGAGAAATGGGATCGAATCGATTAGCAGGTAGTCGCCGTTATAGCAAAGCGCCAGGCCAGTGCAGGGTTCGGTGGTCGAAAAACCGGAAGCGCCTCCGAGCACCTCGATACTCATTTTGGTTAGCCCGCCGGGCACGTAGTCGGCCGGCACCGGGTAGGGTGGATTGATTTCGGCGCCATCGTTTAGGTCGACGAACACGTCGCCGCCCTGGTTGCTTACCAGGTAACGGTCCACTCCCTTGCGTTCGATGGCAAAGTCTCCGGCCACGGCAAGATTATTTTCAAACGGAGTTGGATTAAAAAACTCGTTAACCTGAATCAGTTCACCATTATCGTCTTTCAATGCCAACGCCTCGGAGACCGCGAGCCACTCGTTCTTCAGTCCCTCTTCGGTATGCCAGCGGTCGAGCTCCGCGCGGCTTGGCCCGAGCAGGGTGAAGCGCAACAGGCGCATCGCGTGGCTGATCGAGTCGGCCTCGCCGACCAGGTTGATCTTGCGTTTTTCGGCGAGCCCCCTGGCAATAAACAGGAAGAAATAAAGCGGAAATTCCAGGTTGTTCAGCAGCGAACCGTTCTTTTCGCGAATGTCGGTTAGAACCAGCGTGTCGAAGCGGGACACGCCCTGGGTTAGCAACCCCTTCAGAACTTCCGGGGGCTGACCGAAGAGAATAACCTCGGTTTCATCCATGACGATTCGACTACCCGCTGCGGGCGTAATGATTTGAGGTTCAGCCATATTGAATTCAGTGATTGCCTTTCGCGCAAGTGTACCCTTCCGTCTATGGTGGCGAAAGGCGAATATCTGTTAGATATTTTGTATAAACTCGACTTGCAATAACCGCGTTTGCTACTAGGGCTGCAGCCGGTGTTGGTACAGTGTTTCATAGTAAGGCCGCGCGTCGGACGCAATCGCCCGATTCCTCTGGTTGAGCTGGGGGGGCTTCTCGCGGTAGGGTGCGAAACCGGTCGAGTTCCATACCGATTCGTACCAGTACTTTGCCCAGATCCCGTCGCTGTCGCGCGGACCGGCCGGCCAGCTCAGCATTTGCGACGAGAACTCGATGCCGAGCCGCCCGCAGATAGCGCGTAACATGGCCTCGGGTCCGAGCAAGAATTCCCGGCTGTCTATCACCAGCGGTATCTCCCCGGTCTGGCTTCGAACCTGCTCGAACAGTTCGGCCTGCTGCACGAAACCGATATCGGCCAGGGTCACGTCGCTGCGGACCGCGGCGTATGATTCGATCACGGCCTCGGGCTCGCGGATCAGGAAACAGTTAACCAGCGCTGTCAACCAGCCGCGGTCGAGTTCCGGCAGCAGGTGCAAAGTCATGTGCTTCTGATAAAAAATAGCTTTGCCGCCGGGGATCTCACCCGTACAGGCCGCGATAATGGCCTCCGCATCCGTGCCCTGGTCGGCGATGATCTCGGCTGCGCCCGGATGCTGGATGCCGGTTGCATCCAGGTAGTAGCCGTAGAGGGGTTCGTCCCAGACCACGCAATCGGCGCGGTTTTCCCAGGCGCGCATCAGAGCGGTCGAGATGTTGCGCGGCCCTGACCACATCGCGATGCGTAATGGGGTCAATGACATTCCTGCTCGAGCATTTCGAGGTAGAGCTGTTGTAATCGCTCCACCATGGGGCCGCGCTCGCCATCGCCGATGACGCGGCCGTCAACCTCGCGTACCGGCGCCAGTCCGGCGAAGGTTCCGGTGACGAAGGCCTCATCTGCGCCGTAGACATCGGTCAGGCTGAAATTCTTCTGCGACACCGGGATGCTGTTTTGCTGGCACAGGGCGATGACGTTGCCGCGCGTGATACCGCCGAGGCAATAGTCTCCGCTCGAGGTCCAGACTTCGCCCTTGCGCACGATAAAAAAATGGGTCGAGTTACAGGTCGCGACGAAACCGTGCGGATCCAGCATCAGGGCTTCATCGGCCCCGGCCTTCGCGGCCTGGATGCAGGCGGTGATGCAGTTCAGCTTGGAATGGCTGTTGAGCTTGGGATCCTGGACGTCCGGATAGCCGCGGCGCACGTGCACGGTAAACAGGCGAATACCGCGGGTAGCGGTTTCCGGCAATGCCTGCTTGTACTCGGGAATAATGACGATGGTCGGCGGCGTAATCGTGACGCGCGGATCCTGGTAGGGCGTGGCCTTGATCCCGCGCGACACCATCAGCCGGATGTGCACGCCGTCAGACATGTTATTTTTCTCGAGTAGCCGGTACAGGCGCTCGGCCAGCTCGGGCGGCTCGAGCTCCATTTCCATATCCAGCGCCCTGGCGCCCTCGTAGAGTCGATCCAGGTGCTGCTCAAGGAAAGCGATCTTGCCGTTATGCACGCGCAGTCCTTCCCAGATACCGTCGCCGAGCACGAAGCCGCTGTCGAAAACCGAAATCCGCGCTGCTTCGCGCGCAAAATACTCACCGTTGATATCGATCAGGATGTCCGCGTTGCGCGGGTCGTCCCGGTATTCGTGGGTGCCTTTGCTACTCATCTATCGTTCCCAGTTCGTATGTTGTCCCGAGGCTCGTGACGTACAGGTAACGTTTGCCGTCTCGCACCCGTTCCTCGGCCAGGTTGGCCAGGTCGAAAAACGCGCGGCGGCTGATCAGGGCCTCCAGTCCCGCGTGCAGCATCACGTAGGGTCTCGGTTCCCCGCTCGCCGCATCGACCTCCACGCGCAGAGGATGTTCGGCATCGACCACGACACGCTCCCCGATATTGGTGGTAAACACGATTGCCTGCCGATCTCCTTCCCCGATATGCTCCACCAGGTTCGCAACGAAAGGCGCGTCTTCGACCTCGATGCGCAACTTTTCCGCGGGGGTTACCAGGAAATACTCGTCCTGCTCGCGTCGTAATATACCGGCAAACAGCTTTACCAGGGACTCGCGCTGAAACCGGCGGCCCTGGTGATACCAACTGCCATCTGCCGCGATCCGGATATCGATTTCACCCTGATAACCGGGATTCCAGTCTCGCCTGGCGGCGACGCTGGTCTGGTTCATTCTTATATCGGCTAGGATTTGTTCGAGGTCGGGCATTTCCCGATTTTGTGCAAATTCTTGCGGCGACACAATACATAAATTTTCCGAGCCCTGATGCTGTTGCGTTCGTTGACGATGGCCCGGCGCGTGAGGATCGGCGAAACCCAATCGATTGCCAGGTTCGATGCAGGTGATTTATCGAATCAATTTCGTTATCGCCGCGGACTGGAAATCCTGCGCTCCAATTTAAAGTTGTAAATGGGGGGCGGCACAAGATACATTAAGGCGGGTGTAATACTGTTAATCATGCAGCTGCGTTAGCTACGAGGAGATAGACCAGTATGAAGCGAAGAGGATTTGTTAAACTCTGCGCGAGCGCGGTCGCCGGTATCACCGCCAGCCCGGAGCTTCTGGCTCAGAACCATCAGGAATACCATCGCTACGGCCGGGTAGCGCTGATCGATCCCCGTTCCGGTAAGCCCGTCGGTGCCGGGGCGCTGGAGGTTGGCGAAACCTACCTGTTTCACTATCCTTTCGTATCGACACCCTGTTTCTTGATCGACCTGGGCAAGACGGTCACCGCCAGGGTCAACCTCGAAACGCGCGACGGCAATCGCTATCGCTGGCAGGGGGGGGCGGGGCCGAAATCGTCGGTGGTCGCCTTTTCGGCGATCTGTGCGCACAAGATGACCCACCCGGCGCCTTCGGTGAGCTTTATTAATTATCGCCACGGCGAAACGCGGTTCCGCAACAGCCAGGACGAAATCGAACAGCGTGAAGGCGTGATCTATTGCTGCTCGGAGAACAGCGTCTACGATCCGGCGCATGGTGGCAGGGTGCTCGGTGGCCCGGCGCCGCAGCCGCTGGCGGCAATCGAACTCGAGTACGATCAGGCGGCCGACACGTTTTATGCCACGGCCACGATCGGCGGGGAAATGTTCGATAAATATTTCAGCAATTTTCGCGATCGCCTGGTGCTGCAGCACGCGCGCTTCGACATCGATAGCGCGCTGGAGAATAATACCGAGTTGATGCGCCTCAGTGACTACACCCAGCACTCGGTAAGCTGCCAGGCATAGTATCGAATCCGCCGCATGGAGGTTGTCATACCTTAAGCACTGCCGCGGTTTCCCACTGATTCGGGAAGAGTCCAACGCGCGGCATGCTTAATCCCGTTAGATAATGCAAGTATAATGTCCCGGAGTCAGGGGTTACCAATGTCAAATCAACGTTTATCCGGCAAGCTGGCCGTAATTCTGCATGCTGATGTCGTGGGCTCGACGTCGCTGGTGCAGTGCGATGAGCGTCTTGCCCACGAGCGTATCCGGGATTCGTTCCGGCGATTCGGCGATACCATTTCCGCTTATAGCGGCAAGGTGCACGAACTTCGCGGCGATGCGCTGCTGGCCGAATTCGAGCGGGCCTCCGACGCCGTTTCCGCCGCGTTGGCCTTCCTGGCGGCGCAACATGAGTATAACCGGCGCCTCGATGACGAAATCCGGCCAGAGCTTCGCGTGGGCGTCGCCCTCGGCGAAGTCATAATTGCCGATAACACGATCACCGGCGAGGGCGTGGTACTGGCACAGCGTCTCGAGCAAAATGCTGAGCCGGGCGGATTGTGTATCACGCCGGCGATTCGCGAGGCGCTGCCGAGGCGTCTGCCGTTCGAACTGGAGAATCTCGGCGCACGTAAACTGAAGGGCTTCGACGACCCCGTCGGGATTTTCCGGGTTGCGCTGCGGCCCGGCGCCGTGATGCCGGTGCCGGAAAACGCTCCCGCGGCGACAAAGAAAGCAGCGAGGCCCCGGTTAAAAATCGCCGTTACCGTCCTGCTGCTTTCCGTTTTCGCGCTCGGGGTCTACCTCTATAAGATCGACCGGCAGGGGGTGGCCACGAAAACACCCGAGACCGTAACAGTTGGCAGCGTCGACAAGCCCTCGATTGCGGTGCTGCCGTTCGACAACATGGGAGGCGATCCGGAACAGGAATACTTCGCCGATGGAATCACGGAAGACCTGACCACCGACCTGTCCAAGATATCGGGACTGTTCGTAGTCGCGCGTAACTCGGCTTTTTCTTTCAAGGGCAGATCGGTAGACGTGCGCACCGTGGCCGAGGAACTCGGAGTGCGTTACGTGCTCGAGGGCAGTATTCGACGCGTCAATGACAAGATTCGAATCAACGCGCAGTTGGTCGACGGGGTAACCGGGGGGCACGTATGGGCTGACCGCTTCGATGGCGTGATGGCCGATGTATTCGCACTGCAGGACCATGTGAACAAGGAGATCGTAGCGGCGCTCGAGGTTAGCCTGACTGCCGCCGAAAAGCGGAACCTGGACAAGGTCGAGACCGCCAGTCCCGAAGCCTACGATATCCTGTTGCGCGGCGTGGAGCAGTACCAGCGTTTCAACGCCCAATCCATGGTCCAGGCACGTCGGTTATTCGAGCAGGCCGCTGAAATCGATCCGGGGTACGCGAGAGCTTACGCGAATATCGCATTGACGCACGCGACCGAGGTTAACTTCTATTGGTCGCTCGATCGCGAGGAATCGATTCGGCAGGGGCTTTATTACGCCACCCGGGCGATGGAGCTGGATGACAGTATTCCCCAGATTTACATGACTCGCAGCAGTCTGTACCTGTCGCAACGTCAGCACCAGGCCGCGGTAGAGGCCGCGAGACGCACAATAGAGGTACATCCGAATTACGCCGATGGTCACGCGACGCTGGCTTTTATCCTGAGCTATTCCGGGCAGCTGGAGCCTGCGCTGGAGGCGCTTGATCGCGCGCGCCAGATTAACCCCAGATCGACCGGCGTTTACCTGGGAATCGAGGGACGAATCCTGTTTTTGTTGGGAAGGTACGAGGAAGCGCTGGTCGTGCTCGAGAATAGCGTCGAGAGAAATCCTGGATTCGATCGAACCCGGTTGCATCTCGCCGCCACGTACGTGGAACTGGGTCGGCTCGACGATGCCAGTTGGGCCGTCGAGGAAGCCTTGAATATCAACCCGGATCTAACCCTCGAGGTCGAGCGCCGCGATGCGCTTTATATGCGCCAGAGCGACGTCGAACACTATATCGAGGCGCTGCGTATTGCGGGGTTGCCAGAGTAACAGGAGCGGGCGGGGCCAACGCGAAGCCGGCCGCGCGGGATCGATTGCTAACCCCCGGTAACGGGCGGGAAGAACGCGATTTCGTCGCGATCGCTGATTTCGGCCGAGGGTTCGCTCATCTCCTGGTTGATCGCGACCAGGATCCGGGTGCTGCCGTCGAAGGCGCCGGCGAAAGGTTCGCCGCGAGAGCGCAGCAGCGCTACCAGGGCTTCCACCGAGTTACAGTCCGCGGGTAGCTCGAGCCGCTCGGATTTCATCTCCAGGGTTTCGGCGAGGCTGGCGAAGTAGAGGAGGTCGGCCATTATAGCTAGTGCGCCCAGTCGAAGAACTGAATGCTGACCTCGTCACCCGCCGCGACGCCGGCATTGTCGTCGGGTAACACGATGAAGCAGTTCGCCCGACTCATCGACGTCAGGATGCCGGAGCCCTGTTTGCCGGTTTTGGCTACCTGCCACTGGTTATTCTCGTCGAGCGTCGCGATGCCGCGCTGAAACTCGTAGCGCCCGGGTTTCTTGCGCATCGCCTCGAGGGCGTGCGCTCGAAATAGTGCCGGTCGGCGCGGTCGAGCGCCGGAAAGCACCTCGATCGCAGGCACCACGAACTGGCTGAAGGTCACCATGACCGCGACCGGGTTGCCGGGCAACCCCATAAAAATGCTGGCGCCGATCTGGCCGAAGGTCAGCGGACGCCCGGGCTTGATCGCGATTTTCCAGAATTCTGTCGTGCCGAGCTCTTCCAGTGCCGGCTTGATGTAATCGGCCTCGCCGACCGAAACCCCGCCGGTGCTGATGATCAGGTCCGCCCGGGTCGAAGCCCTCGTCAGCACCTCGCGCATGCTTTCGAGATCGTCGCGCACCACGCCCAGATCGACGATATCCACCGCCAGGCGCGACAGCATGCCGTGCAGGCTGTAGCGATTGCTATCGTAGATCTTTCCCGGTTCCAGCGGCTCGCCCACGGAGACCAGCTCGTCGCCGGTAGAAAAGAACGCGACCACCGGTTTGCGCTTGACCTGCAGCTGGCTCAGACCGAGCGAGGCGAGGACGCCGAGATCGGCGGGATTGAGCCTGACGCCGGCCTCGATCACGGTAGCACCCTGTTCGATGTCTTCGCCGGCATCACGGATATTTTCTCCAACGCGATGATCGGAATCGATTCTGACCTTGCTGGAATCACCGATCTCGGCCTGTTCCTGCATGACCACGGCATCAGTGCCTTCCGGAATCAGCGCGCCGGTCATGATTCTGACGCACTGACCGCGAGCGCAGCTGCCTTCGAAAGGCTTGCCGGCGTAGGCCGTGCCGATCTCCTCGAACTCGGTTATGCCGTCCGCGGCAAGGCTCTCGATGCTGATTGCAAACCCGTCCATTGCCGAATTTGGGCGCGGCGGTACGTTGTGGGGCGATCGAACGGCTTCGTTATTAACCCGGTCCAGGCATTCCCTTATGGGCAAGCGCTCGCAGGCGTGAACCGGCAGCACGCGCTGCTCGATACGCGCGAGCGCCTCGGCCAGGCTGATCGAGTTGGGATCGAAGGGGTCGGCGCAACTCGGATCGGGAGTGATTTTATCTTCCATTGAAATCGGACTTGCTACTTCAGTCGTTTATTGAGGCATAGACGCGGCTAAATTGGTAGGGGTAAGTGCAGTTTTTTTAGCGGGAAATACCACCATGGCGTAAAAGCCGATTAAATTTGGTGTTTGGGACTATAAATGCTTCGGCGACAGTGGTATTTTTACAGCTTGAACCGAAACGTCCCGTCAGGATAAAAGCATAAGTTATCCCGGGAACCATAATAACGACGCAATCGGAGGATACAATGCAGAAATCCCTCAACATCGACCCCGGGAAGTGTACCGGCTGTCTTCAATGCGAAATGGCCTGCTCCTACGAGCATACAGGGACTTTTAACCCGTCGCGCTCCTACATCAAGGTATTCACCTTTCATCACGAGGGAAGATTTGCACCCTATACCTGCACGCAGTGTGATGAAGCCTGGTGCATGCGCGCCTGCCCGGTAGATGCGATCACCGTCGATATGGCGACCGGCGCCAAGGTGATCCACGACGACAAGTGCGTCGGCTGCAAGGTCTGCACCATCGCCTGCCCGTTCGGCACCGTCAACTACTCGCAGGCGACCGGCAAGGTCGTCAAGTGCGATGTCCGACCGATGCGATCACTTACGTAGATGCGGACTGGACCGGTTACGACCGAATGCTGGCATCGGCGGCCAAGAGCCTGCCTTCTGCTGAAGCAACCGCTTGATAATGGGGGAAAAGAATCATGTCATGGACAAGAAAAATCCTGAGGGTAGATCTCTCTAAAGGCAGCTGTACATCTGAACCGCTCAATATGGAATGGGCGAAGTTATACCTGGGCCAGCGTGGGCTGGCGTCCAAGTACCTCAGCGAAGAGGTCGATCCGGCCTGCGATCCGCTCGGGCCCGACAACAAAATGATCATGGCTACCGGGCCGCTGACCGGCACCATGGCGTCGACCGCCGGGCGTTACTCGGTCATCACCAAGGGACCGCTGACGGGTGCCATCGCCTGCTCTAACTCGGGCGGATTCTTCGGTGCCGAGCTGAAATTCGCCGGTTGGGACATGGTCATCTTCGAAGGCAAATCGGATAAACCGGTTTACCTGCTGATCCAGGATGACAGCGCTGAACTAAAGTCCGCCGAGCACATGTGGGGTAAGACCGCGTGGGAAACCGACGATATCATCCACGCTACCCACCAGGATCCGCAAATGCGCGTCGCCTGTATCGGGCGCACCGCTGAGAACGGTTGCCTCTTCGCCGCGGTCATGAACGACAAGCATCGCGCCGCAGGACGTTCCGGTGTCGGCACCGTGATGGCATCGAAGAACCTGAAGGCGGTCGCGGTGCGCGGCACCCAGGGCATCGGCAACGTCGATGACGCCGAGGCCTTCATGTCCGCGACCGGCGACGGCAAGGCGGTACTCGCGGAAAACGCCGTTACCGGGCAGGGCCTGCCGGCCTACGGCACCCAGGTGTTGATGAACGTCATCAACGGTATCGGCGGTCTGCCGGCGCGCAACATGCGCGATGTCGGCTTCGAGGGCGCAGAAAATATTTCCGCCGAGGCGATGGCCGAGCCGCGCAAGAGCGACGGCAAGCCGAACCTGACCACGAACGGTGCCTGCTTCGGCTGTACCATCGCCTGCGGCCGTATCTCGACGGTCGATCCGACGCATTTCTCGGTCAAGGATAAGCCGCAGTACCAGGGCGCATCCGGTGGTCTGGAATACGAAGCCGCCTGGGCCCTGGGTGCCGATACCGGAGTCGATGATCTCGATGCACTGACTTACGTCAATTTCCTGTGCAACGAAGACGGCATGGATCCCATTACCTATGGCGCGACCGTCGCCGCGGCGATGGAAATGTTCGAAGACGGCGTCATCACCACCAAGGAAACCGGCGGTGTCGAGCTCAGGTTTGGCGATGCCAAGGCGTTCGTCGCGATCACCGAGCAGTTCGTCAACGGTGGCGATTTCTCTGCCGACCTCGGACTCGGATCCAAGCGCCTGACTGAAAAATATGGTAAACCTGATCTGTCAATGACGGTCAAGGGCCAGGAATTCCCGGCCTACGACCCGCGCGGTATCCAGGGTATCGGCCTCAACTACGCGACTTCGAACCGCGGCGCCTGCCACCTGCGTGGTTACACGATCGCCTCGGAAGTTCTGGGAATCCCGGTCAAGACCGAACTCAACGACACCGACGGCAAGCCCGAACTGGTGAAGGCGTTCCAGGATGCGACCGCGCTGGTCGATTCCGCCGGGCTGTGTATTTTCACGACGTTTGCCTGGGGCA
Organism: Gammaproteobacteria bacterium; assembly: GCA_009937625.1. Classification (GTDB taxonomy): domain Bacteria; phylum Pseudomonadota; class Gammaproteobacteria. The sequence continues at coordinate 14,844 of JAACFA010000069.1, forward strand.
TGGACAATATCGCACCGCAGATCGATGCCGCCTGTGAGGGCGACTGGAGCGTCGAGAACTGTCTCGAAACCGGTGAACGCATCTGGAACATGGAGCGCCTGTTCAACGAGGCGGCCGGCTTCACCGCGGATGACGACAAGCTGCCCAAGCGCCTGCTCGAGGAGGCCATCAAGGATGGCCCGACCAAGGGCCAGGTGAATCGCCTTGGCGAAATGCTGCCCAAGTACTACGAGGTCAGGGGCTGGACCGCGGACGGCAAGATCCCGGAAGAAACCCGTCAACGGCTTTCGCTTTAATCAAAACACCCCCTGCCGCTAGCGGCAGGGGGTTTTCAGTTGAAGGCATAACATCATGCAACATT
>JAACFA010000277.1 GCA_009937625.1 Gammaproteobacteria bacterium
CGCTGCCTGACGCGCTCGGCGCTATGGGACGAGGTCAAGGACCGGCTGGATTCGCTGGGCAGCCTGCTGTCCGGCGGGCAGCAGCAGCGGTTGACCATCGCGCGCGCCCTTTCGCAGGATCCGGAGTTGTTGATGCTGGACGAATTTTCGATCGCGGTCGATCCGGTGACGACCATGCGCATCGAGGACGTGCTCAAGGAATTGAAACATGAAATGACGATTATCCTGGTCACCAACCTGGTGCAACAGGCGCGCCGCCTCGCGGACCGCACCGCGTTTTTCCTCGAAGGCGAATGCGTCGAAATCGGCGACACCGAGGATCTGTTTACCGGCCAGGCGCAGGATTCCCGCACCACGGACTACATCGAAGGCCGCTTCGGTTAGAGGAAATGACTATGCAAATGAACGCGGCAGCAGACCTGGCACCCAGCGAAGTTCTGGCCAAAACCGAGCTGGCCATCGACACCAGTGATCTGAATCTCTGGTATGGGGATTTTCAGGCACTGTTCGACGTCAACCTGCAGATAAAAAAAGGACGGGTAACCTCCCTGATCGGTCCTTCGGGCTGCGGCAAATCGACTTTTTTGCGTAGCATCAATCGTATCAACGAGCGTCTCGGTTACGTTACGATCAATGGCTCGATCAACGTTTTCGGCAACAATATATACGCCCCGGAAGTTGAACTGGTCCAGGTCAGAAAACAGGTCGGCATGGTTTTCCAGCGGCCTAATCCGTTGCCGACCTCGATCCGCGAAAATATTCTCTTCGGTCACAAGCTGCACAACCGCGACCGCAAGTATTCGCGCGACGACGAGGATGAAATCGTCGAGGAATCGCTACGCCAGGCGACCGAGTTGTCTCTGGAGGAACAGCAGAAGCTGTGTATCGCCCGCCTGCTGCCGGTCAAACCGAGTGTGCTGTTAATGGACGAACCCTGCTCTGCGCTCGATCCCAAGGGAACTGCCGCGGTCGAGGAACTGATCTGGGAACTGCGCGGCAAGTATTCGATCCTGATCGTGACCCACAACATGGCGCAGGCGCGGCGCGCCAGCGAGGAATGCATCTTCATGTTGATGGGTAAAGTGATCGAACACACCGACACTGCGGAAATGTTCGTCACGCCGGCTCACCAGGAGACCGCGGACTACATCGAAGGCCGCTACGGCTAGGCCTGTCTTACTGCTGACGGGCTTAATAACTATATCCGCGCAAAGCCGGTGAGCCGTTGCTTCGTCGACCTGGGTTGCAAAGAGCCCTGTCGAACGCGTTCAGCTTCCGATCCTGCTCCTTAGATAAACCGAAATAAGTCATAGTAATTTGCATCTTGCTCACAGGGCACTAGAATATTGCTCTCATGATTAACCCGTTTATGTTCCGGTGCAGTGGAGGCACGTGGCCAAAACACTAGTTGAAGACCCCGAAGACAAAACCCGTATACCGTTTCTACGCGGTATTTTGATCCGCAGCCTGCAGGATTCGGGAGTCGATTTCGATACCGCGTCGGACATCGCCTCCGACATTCGTCAAGAGCTAGACGATACCGAGCTGATTTCTACCGTCGACCTCGGCCATTTAGTACTGAAACGTCTGCAGTCGCTAAAGACGGGGCAGATCGCCAACCGCTATCGCAACCGTAACCTGCCGCTAACGGTACAGGTCGAACACTGCGATGGGCGGGTTACCGCATTTTCACGTCAGGAATACCGCCACAGCCTGCAGACTATCGGCCTGAAATCGCGCGAGCTGGATAAAGTCGTGCAGACGATGCAGGAGCATCTGCTGAACCGTAAGATCGAAACGATCACCGCTCCACATTTGTCCATGCTGACCTATCGATACCTGCGCCAGTCGAGCCAGCTTGGGCCGGCCGTTGCGCATCGCTGGCTCGTCTGGCACGACTTTATCAATAGCGGACGGGAGATCATCTTCCTGCTCGGCGGGACTGCCGGCTGCGGTAAAAGTTCGACCGCAAACCTGCTCGCCAGTAGCCTCGAGATCGTTCGCACCCAATCTACCGATATGCTGCGCGAAGTCATGCGCACGATGATGCCGCGACAACTCGTGCCGGTCTTACACGAATCGTCGTTTACCGCGTGGCGCGGATTACCCGACCTGCACGATGTCGGCGACGAGGTGCCGGAAGACTTGCTGATTCAGGGCTACCGCTCGCAGGCCGATCTACTGTTTCTAGCCATCGAAGCCGTCATAGCGCGTGCCACCAGAGAGCGCGTTTCGCTGGTTCTCGAGGGCGTGCATCTACACCCCACACTGATCGAAAAGCTTCAGACCGGGACCGATGCAGTCGTCATTCCTATCATGCTGGGCCTGCTCAAACGCAAACACTTACAGCAAAGAATCAAGAAACGCAGCACCAACGTACCCGACCGCGGTGCCAAGCACTACATGGCGCACTTCGAGGAAATCTGGCAGCTGCAGTCGTACCTGCTGTCGGAAGCCGACCGCGCCAATGTTCACATCACGATCAACGAAAGCCGGGACAAGACTTTCGCCGAGATCATGCGTTTCACCATAGCCACCCTGGCCAAGAACTTCGACGGCACGCCGGAAAAGGTGTTCGGGGTAACCGACGACATCCAGAAAACCGGGTGATGATCCTTTATGCCGACCGATGCACCGGCAGCGCGTTAGCACCGCACTAGACTACTTTCTCGTTACATTCGTAAGGCAGGTCAATGACACCGTTTTCGACGAAGCCGGAAGGATTCCCAAGCTCGTCGTAACGGATACAGCGACTGCTCTCGAAGAGCAAGTCACCGATATAGCGAAATGAGATACGTTGCTTCAGGTGATTCGCGTAATCGAGCCCGAGGTAGTGGCTGACAATGCCGCGAATAACCCCCGCGTGCGATACGATCAAAAGGGTTTGCTGTGGTCTCTCCAGGGCCAGTGACGAGAGGAAAGCTACGCTGCGCTGCTGCATCTGGCGAAAACTCTCGCCGCCAGGGTAAACCAGGTCGGGGTTTTTTTTATGCTGCGGGTACTCCTTCGCCACCGAATCCTTTTTCCGGTTCAGTAACTGGCCATAGTTAACTTCGTTGAGCTCGGGTCGGCTGTTAACCATGGGAATACCGAAACGCACGGCATGAACGGCCGCGGTCTGGCGTGAGCGCTCTAGATCACTGGAATAAACCGCGTCGAACTCGAGCCCGCATTGACGCAGGCAATCATCGACAAAGTCGATGTCGGCCTTCCAGTCCAGGCCCGGCGGCGAATCGCCCCAGCCCATGATTCGGTCGTCTTCGTTGTTCCTGGTCTTGTAGTGCCTGGTAAGAATCAGCCGCATGCCAGCAGAATAGTCATTTATGGCGGCCTTGCAAAGCCCTAACTATCCCTTAAGTCACGCAGGCCAGAGGCCGGAAATATCGATCCTTAGTCCGGGTATCGTTGCGCCAGTCCCTGGTACAGATCGTCGCGGAAGCTATCGCTGGCACTATCCAGTGTCGTCAACAGCTCCGCCAGGTGTTCGTTATCTTCGCGGCCATCCCAGGTCTTGACGTAGCTGCCGTCCTTGTAGCCGTGGTCCTGGCGAAAGAAATTCAGCACATTCTTGCCGACATAGGTGCGATACAACTGGTCGAAATCCATCCCGATCAGGGCCATGACGTTGGCGAAGTCCGAAAAGTGCATCGACTTGCTGGCAATCGTGGTTTGCGCCATGTTTTCGATCGCGGCGCGGATGTCCTCGTCGTGCCGAGGATCGGACAACTCGGCCGCGATGCGGGCGGCAACGATCTCGTTGTTCGCATCCTGCAGCAGGTAGTCGCTCATCGCGAAATGCATGATATCGACCAGTTCCAGCCGCACCTGCTCGAGATCGGGTTGCTGATGTTTCCACCATTTCCAGCCGTAATGATCGAGCATCTCCGCGCACTCGGTCCAGATCGCGCGATACCAGGCGTTACCGGCCTGACGCCAGTCCGGGTTGACGCGCGCGTTCATCGCGTCCTGCATTTCGAGCATTATTAGCAACTGGGTTTTCATGGCGGGCTGCAGCACAAAAACCCAGAGTTTACCGGAGCCGTCCGGCAGCCGCCAGAC
>JAACFA010000278.1 GCA_009937625.1 Gammaproteobacteria bacterium
CTGGACGCATAGACACGGCTCCAGTCCGACAGCAATCTACCGGTTATTAAGCGGCGAGTGCGTAGTTGTCGTCGTTGGCAACTATAATTTGCAGGAGAGTTAACGAGATTCCCTACATTCTCGGCATGCACCTCAGGTTTCGCGACCCACGTCGAAGCCAAGTCGTCCCCAAGACTGCGAATTATAACCCAATATGTTGATTCGGTGGCTTATTTCAACCCCGCTGACGGATTTTTAACAGCGCCTGGCTTCGCCGTTATCCAGGCTGTCAAATGACTCGCAGCAGGTTATCGGGGTTGCCCGAACTGCAAGCGGGGCCTTATCGACGTCAGGCTTGACCAGTATCAATCGTTATCGTTTCGGGATAAGTTATGGTTCGCCAAAATAATAATTCGGAGCTTACCAGTCCTTCCATGACTACTAAGGTCGAGCAGAAAACGCCTCAGACGACGGGGCTCGAGTACCCCTATGCGCTGGCCTCCGAACAAATCCTGACCAGCCTGGAGGCGTCGAAGCTCGGTCTGACGCAGGACGAGGCCGCTGTCAGACTGCAACGCTACGGTCCCAACGCGCTGCCGAAGAAGACGCCACCAGGCGTGCTGCAGGTCTTCATTAACCAGTTCAAAAGTCCGCTGATTTATGTGCTGGTGGCAGCGGCTTTTGTATCCTTGGCGATCGATGAATATTCGGATGCGATTTTCATCAGCGCAGTGCTGTTGCTGAATGCCGTTATCGGCACCGTTCAGGAGTATTCGGCGCAGCGCTCGGCCGATGCGCTGCAAAAAATGATGATGACCCAGGCACGGGTGTTGCGCGACGGTGAGGCCTACCAGATCAACTCGGAAGAAATCGTGCCGGGAGACCTGGTGATGCTGGAGTCGGGTGAGCGCGTGCCGGCCGACATGCGCATTCTCGAGAGTCATAACCTCGAAATCGACGAATCGCTGTTGTCCGGTGAGTCGATTGCGGTCGTCAAACGCGCGGACCTGGTGCTCGACGAGGATACGGTGCTCGGTGATCGCGTCAACATGGCTTTTGCCGGCAGCCTGGTGAACCGGGGCAGGGCGCAGTGTGTCGTGGTCGCGACCGCGCTCGCGACGGAGCTCGGTACCATTGCCGAATCGGTTACCGGCGACACCAGCGCCAAGGCGCCGCTGCAGGAACGCATGGAACGCTTCACCCGACGCGTGGCGATGTTCGTCGGCGGCGCGGTGGTCGTGATGGCCACTATTCTATTCATACGCGGCATGCCACTTTCCGAAATTTTCCTGTCTTCGGTCGCGCTTGCGGTGTCGGTGATTCCGGAAGGGTTGCCGGTGGCGTTGACGGTGGCGCTGGCGATAGGAATGCGCCGCATGGCGAAACGCGACGTCATCGTTCGCCGGCTTATAGCCGTCGAGGCGCTTGGTTCGTGTACCTATATCGCTTCCGATAAAACCGGAACCCTGACCGCAAATCAACTCACGGTGCGGCGCCTGGCTTTTCGCCTACCGGTAGCGTGCTGACCGCGCAGGGCGCGCCCGATAGCGATCAGCATAAACTCCTCGACCAGGCTTGCCAGTGCGCGGTGCTCGCCAACGAAGGTTACCTCGGTCGTCAGAATGGAGAATGGGCGCATAACGGCGATGCGGTCGATGTGGCGCTGCTGATCATGGCGCACAAGGCGGGTTACAAGCGTCCCGAGGAAACCAGCCATTTTCCGGAAATCGATAGCATGCCGTTCGAATCGGAACGCCTGTACAGCGCCAGTCTAAACCGGGTGGAAGGCAAGTCGCGCGCATTCGTCAAAGGGGCCTTCGAAAAGCTGCTGGAAATGTGCAGCACCGCACTGCAGCCGGATGGTGTTACGCCGCTCGACAAGATCGCGATCGAGACCCAGGCCAGGCAGCTTGCTTCCGAAGGATATCGCGTGATCGCGCTCGCCTTTGGCGACGTCCAGGTGGGAGAACAGGAAGATTTCAACCAGGAGCACCTGGTCGATCTGACCTTGATCGGACTGGTCGGCCTGATCGATCCGTTGCGCCCCGAGTCCCGCCCCGCGGTGGCCAAGTGCCGCGCCGCCGGAATCAAGGTGTCGATGGTGACCGGTGATCACCCGGTTACCGCCTATGCGATCGGGCGCGAGCTCGATTTACTGGAAGACGAGTCCCAGATCGTCACCGGCCCGCAATTGAAAGCGGCGGCCGACGAGGCGGAAGTCGACCTGATGACGCAAGACGCAGCAGTGTTCGCGCGTGTCGAGCCGACGCAGAAGCTCGATATCGTGCAATCCCTGCAGCGAAACGGTCACTACGTCGCGGTTAGCGGGGACGGCGCCAATGACGCACCCGCGCTGCGCGCGGCGCAGGTCGGGGTGGCGATGGGGAAAGGTGGCACCGACGTGGCGCGTGAAACCGCAGAAATCATTGTTACCGACGATAATTTCGACTCGATCGTCGATGGCGTCGAGGAAGGGCGTATCGCCTACGCCAATGTGCGCAAGGTTATTTTCCTGTTGATTTCCACGGGCGCCGCCGAGCTGGTGTTGTTCGTGCTGGCGATGATAATGGCGTTGCCGCTGCCGTTGTTGGCGGTACAGCTGTTGTGGCTCAACCTCGTCACCAATGGCATACAGGACGTGGCGCTCGCCTTCGAACCGGGCGAGGGCCACGAACTCGACCGACCCCCGCGGCCGCCGCAGGAAGCCATATTCAATCGCATCATGCTGGAACGGGTGATTATTTCGGCGGTTGTTATCGGCGTGGTTGCGTTCGGGCTGTTCAAGTACCTGCTCGACCAGGGATTTAGCCTCGAGGAGGCACGTAACGGCACCTTACTGCTGATGGTGCTGTTCGAGAATGTGCATGTGTTCAATAGCCGCTCGGAAACCCTGTCGGTGTTCCGTCACAATCCGCTGCGTAACAAGTTGCTGCTGGGTGGCACCGTCATCGCGCAACTGGTTCACATTGGAGCCATGTATACGCCGTGGCTGGGCGACGTGCTCGGCGCGAGCCCGGTGACGTTCGAGCAGTGGTTAACCCTGCTTGGCCTGGCGCTGTCGGTAATGCTGGTGATGGAGTTGCATAAAATTTACTGGGCTCGTTTTGTAGCGCGCTCCGGCGCTTGAGTCCATGCTGAAACAAGCCGGATCCAAGTTGATTCGGGTCAAGAAGCCCGTGACTCAATTGTGCTGCAATATCCGAATTCAACGAGGAGAGAATTTCGATGTTCAAATCTATCGTGGTTGCTTTCGATGGCTCGGCGCATGCTAGCAAGGCTCTGGAAATCGGCGCCGGTCTCGCCAGCCAGGCCCAAATCCCCCTGGGTATCATCTATGTAATCGATCGATCTCATATGAGCATTCCGGAAGAAATGCGCAAAATGGGTGAAATCGAGCATTTGATCGAGCCGGCCGAGAAAATGGTGGTTCGTTTTGAGAATGCGCCCGCGTCGATGATGAGTTCGCTGGCCCAGGCGAATGCCGACTCGCAGGCGGCGATGTTTCATTATGCCGACTTCCTGGTGGAGCAGGCCGGAAACAGCGCAAAGTCGGAGGGTGTGCAACAGGTGGACGTCAAGGCGACGCTCGGCGATCCCGCGGAAGAAGTCGTTACTTTCGCCAAAGACCGCGAGGCGGACCTGATTATTTGCGGGAATCGCGGATTTGGTAAGCTGAAAAGCATGGTACTCGGCAGTGTCTCCAACAAGATCACCCAGTTGGCCGAATGTAGTTGTCTTACCGTGAAATAGTGGCGGGGAAAACGATATGAAGCAGGAAAAAACCCGCCTGTTTGCCATCGCCGATCCAACGGCGAGCCACCAGGCCGCGCTGGTCAAGGCCCTGCTGTTAGCCAAGCTGGCCGATTGCCAGATCCATGCCTTCCTGTGCGTCTATCGCGAGGGTGGGGAGGACGATAAGGATTCCAAACACAATACCCTGGTGGACGCGGAGCAATGGCTCGATGAACAGCTCGAGCCCTGCAGGACTGCCGGCGTGCCTTTTACCAAGCAGGTAGTCTGGGATAGCCAGTGGCACGATGCCGCCCTGCGAGCGATCGCGAAATCGGAGTGCGACCTGGTGATTAAATCCAGTTATCACCACAGCAAGTCGAAACGATTCTACAGCTCGACCTCGGATTTCAACCTGATGCGTCACTGCGCCTGCCCGATACTGTTCACCCATCCGACGCAGGAATGGGATTCCAACGAGCTGTTGGCCTGCGTCGACCTCGAATCGACCGATGTCGGGCATGCGCGGCTCAACGACGTGATCATCCGGGACGCCAGGGCGATGGCGAGTATCGTCGGAATGGATTTACACATCGCGGCTGCTCACCAGGGGAGCATTAACCCGGATAATTTACCAATCGAGAGTCAGGGCGGCGAGGTGTCAGCTCAACAACTGGCCGAGCTGTACGACGTCGATGCCTCGCGGATCCACCTGCGACAGGGTGAAACCGTCGCCACGCTAAGCGCTATTTGCGCCGAAATCGATCCGTGCATCGTCATAATCGGCACACTCGCGCGAACCGGCATTAGTGGCCAACTGATTGGAAACACCGCGGAGAAGTTGCTGGACCGGGTGGAAGCCGACGTCCTAACCGTCAACTGAACAGTAAACTCCTGATTTCCTCTATCTTCGAGGCATCGAGTCCCGCGCTGCCTATCGTCACTACCCGGGCGATTTCGCGTTCGCGTGGGCTAAGCGGCTGG
>JAACFA010000279.1 GCA_009937625.1 Gammaproteobacteria bacterium
GAACATGCCTATAGAAATTTTCTTTATATTTCAGATAGTTTCAAATCAATATTAAAGTATGATTTGAGTTGTTGAAATATAGACACTATACTAATTAGATTAAGCCGCTGGGTTACGAAATGTCACTGAACAGTGAGAAGAAACCGACACTGCTGCTGGTCGACGATGACGCGATCATCGCCGATAGCCTCGAGTACGTGTTGAGCGAGGAATACGACGTGGAACGCGCCTCGGATCGTCCCTCGAGCTTCGAACTGATCGACCGCATGGTCGACTCCCCGACCCTGGCGCTGGTCGACCTCGGGCTGCCGCCGAATACCCACCGCCCCGACGAGGGGCTGGCGGTAATTCGCAAGATTTCACAAATGCACCCTTCGACGCGGGTACTGGTGTTGTCTGGTCAGGACAACAAGAAACACGTGTTCCAGGCCAAGGAAGACGGTGCGGTCGATTTCATCTCCAAGCCCTGCGATATTGCCGAAATTAAGGTGCGGCTGAAAAAACAAATCATCGCCGGTGGCGGCGATGCCGGTGAGCATGCCGATATCGAAGGCATCATCGGTTCGAGCGAAGAGATAGAACTGCTGCGGATGCAGATTCGGCAGATCGCGGATTCGCCCTACCCGGTGTTGATCGAGGGCGAATCGGGCAGCGGCAAGGAAGTCACGGCACGCAACCTGCATCGTTGCAGTTCGCGCAAGCTCGAGCCTTTCCTGACCCTGAACTGTGCCGCGTTTAACGGCGAACTGCTCGAGTCGCAACTGTTCGGCCACGTCAAGGGGTCGTTTACCGGCGCCACCGACACCAAGAAGGGATTTTTCGAGGAAGCCGGCACCGGTACCCTGCTGCTCGACGAGGTCGCCGATTTGCCGCTGGATCTGCAGGCCAAGCTATTGCGCGTACTGGAAAACGGCGAGTACTACCGGCTCGGCGAAACCCAGCCGCGGCATTCCTCGGCCCGCGTGCTGGCGGCAACCAACAAGGATATTTTCGCGGCGATAAAGGCCGGCCAATTCCGCGAGGATTTGTACCATCGCCTGAGCGTGCTGACCGTGCGCGTGCCTTCGCTTAAGGAGCGCAGTGGCGACGCTCACGAATTGCTGCTCTATTTCATGCAGCAGGTGGCCGAGCAGCTGGCCACGTTCCAGCTCGATGACGAGGCGCTAAAGCTATGGAATTCTTATACTTTTCCGGGAAATGTGCGAGAATTGCGCAACATAATAATTAGACTTTCATCCAAGTATCCGGGACAGACGGTAAAGTCCGAAGTGCTAAAGAGAGAAATGTCAGGATTACAGGGAACAAACGGCGCGACAACCGGCGAAGGCTGGCTCAACGAAGCATTGCAGGATGCCGATTTCGAGCTCGATCGGTTGCTGAAAATGGTCGAGAAAAAAGCTATTGATCTGGCGATGCGCGAACATCAGGGCAACGTCAGCAAGGCGGCCGAAATGCTTGGCATCAATCGCACGACTTTGTACGGCCGCATGGATCGGCTCGAGGGCAGGGAATAGGCCATGTACGAAGATTATTTCGGCCTCGATCGCCCGCCCTTCAAGATAACCCCCGATACCAGCCTGTTTTACGAGGGTGGCAAGCGCGGCGATATTCTCGGCGCGCTGGTTTACGCGATTCAGCGCGGTGAGGGTATCATCAAGGTCGTGGGCGAAGTCGGCAGTGGCAAAACCATGCTGTGCCGCATGCTGCAGTTGAAGCTGCCGGACACGGTCGAAATCGTTTATATCGCAAATCCGAGTGTATCGCCGGAGGATATCCTGTTCGTGATCGCGCACGAATTGGCCTTGCCTGTGGGCAAGGATGCCTCCAAGCACGAAGTGATGCATTTATTGCAGGACTACCTGTTGCAACGGCACATGGAAAACAAGCAGGTGGTGCTGTTCATCGAGGAAGCGCAGGGAATGCCGCTCGAGACCCTCGAGGAGATACGTTTGCTGTCGAACCTGGAAACCGATCAGAACAAGCTGTTGCAGATTATTCTGTTCGGGCAGCCGGAACTGGACGATAACCTGTCGCAACAGTCGATCCGGCAGTTACGCGAGCGGATTACGCATAATTTCAACCTCGCTCCCCTGACCCAGGACGAGATACATAATTACCTCAATTTCCGCATGCGGGAAGTTGGCTACACCGGGCCGGAGTTGATCAACCCGTCGGTGGCGAAGAAGGTAGAACAGTATTCGGAAGGCCTGCTGCGCCGAATTAATATTATTGCCGACAAGATTTTGCTGTCCGCCTTCGCCGAGGGCACGCATAACCTGAGCCCCAAACACGTCACCGCCGCGGTCAACGATAGTACCTTTAACCAGGAAACGCCGCGTGGAGGCGGACGATACTGGCTGTTTGGCCTGATCGTGGCCGTTGCACTGGCATTCGCGCTGTTTCAGACGCGTTCCCAGTGGCTGCCGTTGCTCGAAACCGCTGAAATGCCCGCAAAAAGGCAAAATGTGGCTATAAATGACAAGCCGATCACAGATATTGCAACGCAGGTTCCGGAAACTTCCGAAACTGTGCCCGTAGAAGCGCGCGACAGGGCTGAAAGTCAGGTGGATTCGGCCGTGGTCGAGGAACCGCCCGAAGCGCCTCTGCAACAGGCTCAGACGGTTGCCCGATTAGCGGAAAGCCCGGGCGAACAAGCGGATGCTAACGATCAGCAATCACCGGCCGCGAGTCCGCAAACGCAGTCCGCGGACGACGTGAGACAAGAGACGGAAGTGCTAATGCAACAGGTCGAAGCAGTGGTCCAGCAAGTCGAGGCAGCGGTGCAGCAGGCTAATATCGAGGTTACGCCTGAACCGGCGCCGCTGGAAGAGGACCCGGTGCTGCAAAAAGCGCTGGATCAGGCCACGTCGAGTGCAGTCCTCGCAACTGAAGTCGGCTCCGACCTGAGTCTGGATGCAGATTACAATCAATGGCTTAATACAAAGTTGCGGCAGAGCCTTAACTGGCTTAGCAAAGCGGATCGCAACAAGGTTTCGATCCAGGTATTTGTGCGCAGCAAGTCTGCCGCGCGCGAATTGGTCTATTATCTACGTAACGAATGGCCGCTGGATCTATCGAAAACGTATTTATATGAAGTAAATACCGATGAAAGAGGTGTTTATCGGGTTTTCTATAACGAGTTTGATTCCCTGACCCAGGGTAGAGCTCAGCTCGAGCGCTTGCCCGATTCGGTAAAGATCAATTCGCCCTACCTGCATTCGGTCTACCGCATGCAGAAAGCATTGCTGTAGCAGTCTGGATTTCAACTGGAATAACACAATGAAAAAAATTGTCTTGTTACTTGCTCTAATCAACCTGGCG
>JAACFA010000280.1 GCA_009937625.1 Gammaproteobacteria bacterium
GTTGACGGATTCCGGGCTGCCGGATTGATAATTCTTTGTTTTTACTTGGTTATAGTTTCGTATAGAACGGTTATCACGCGAATGCAATCCGTCGATAGTCAAAAGGGGTGCGAGATTCTTAGAATCAAGTCCGATTGCGGTGTCGAAAGCCATGAAATACGGAAAGATTTCAGGCAGATAGCTGGTCGCTAGGTACTTTCCCGTATTGACGATCCCTGCCACGGCTACGCAACCAAAGCATCATGATCCTTAAGCCATCGGACGCTGACCGCATTTCCAGGTGACACGCCCTCCGACTGATCGATCGAAAGCCAGCGTGAAAAAAATTATAGTAGTCCATCGTTCTCTGCGTCGATATTTTCGACAAGCGGTCGTACCCATCGATGAACTCGAAGCCCGCTTCCTGCAAAGCTTTTGAACAGGTGGTTCGTATGCCGTCTCGCCGAATCTTCTTGGTTCTCGCTTGTCTGCTGACCTCTGCATTTGCTGAAGCAGCAACGCAACGAGCGCTGTTGATCGGCGTATCCAACTACGAGGCAAATCTGCCTGCGCTTGCGGGATCCAGGAATGACGTGTTGATCATTCGCAAGCTGCTTGTTCAGAAGTTTGGATTCGACCCGTCAAACATACGGACGTTGGTCGACGAGCAGGCAACGCGTGCAGGTATCGTCAGTGCCGTCATCGAATTGAGCGAGCAATCAGCGCCTGACGACATCGTCCTGATTCACTTTTCGGGTCATGGTTCACAGGCCCCGGACACCAACGGTGACGAGGATGATGGATTGGATGAGACCATCCTGCCGTACGATTCCCGGACTCCCGGTATTGCGGATATTACAGACGATGATATCAACGCACTGATTTCGAAAATCCCATCAAGATCGGTAATTGTCATCCTCGACTCGTGTCACTCCGGAACGGGAACGCGATCCGGTCCAGCTCAGGTCAGCCAGCGTTGGGTTGCCCCTGACACTCGCAGGGAACTGTATGAAACCATACAGACACGGCAAGTCCTGACTTTGCCTGTATCCGAAAGTCACGTCCTGTTTTCGGCCGCGCAGGACTTCCAGAGCGAGCTCGATGGGCCGTTCGGTCCGAACAACATGCGTCTCGGACTCTTTACGGCCGCCCTGGTCGGGGCCCTGGCAGACGCACCGGTGACGGTGAGTCCGCGTCAGGCCATCGAGGGAGTGAACGCTAACGTAGAGACGCTGCGAGCAAGCGCGGCCGGTATGCCGATCCCGGAGCCGAATCTGGAAGCACCGCTCGAGAAACAGGAACTGCCGATGTTCGTGTTTTCCGACGCAGCCCCGGAAACAGAGCCCGCTGATGGTGCTGCTGGACTCGCTGTTGGGAACAAGCCCGAGTTCGCACACACCCGAGCTATTTTTGTTACCACCAATGGCACGTCACAGCCTGAGCTTGCTCATGAGATCGCACGTTCAGTCGAGAATGAGCTGGTTGTCTCTGAAACCCTGGAGACGGCTGACGCTGTCATCGACGTCGTCGAACGGGACACATACGATATCTATGGCCCCGGTGGCGTCGTCAGAGTCGCACACAAACTGACGGACGCAGCGGCGGCTACAGCGGAAAACAAGTTCGATTTCCTGCGTCCGATCCTGCTGAGTGCGCCGAGCCTCGCCGACCTCGTTTCGCTGCAGACACCGCCGTCCGGTTTCCATTTCCTGTTGAAAGCCGCCGATGTGTCTGCTGTCACTTCGCAGGCAGTCTCGACACGAGCCATCAAGGTCACCGCGAATACGGCCAACAAGAAACTCCGCTTCTACCGTACCGGGCAGCCGCGAACCAAAGAAAACAGTCTGCAACTTCACGTCGAGAGCAGCGAGGACTGCTATCTGACGATTGCAGCCATCGATTCCTTTGGCCAGGTTTACCTGCTGCTTCCCAATGCTGGTCAGCAGCAGAGTGGTTTCCTTGGGCCAGGTCGAATCCGCGCCAATCAAGCCGTATTGATACCCGACTCGCTGGAGCCCGATAATCTGGCAGGCTTTTACTTCGACTATGCGCCGCCAGGCGGAACGGACAGGGTAATTGGCGTCTGCATGGTCGAACTGCAGGATGCGCAACGGTTGCGCAATCAGTTGACAGAACTCGAGCGTGGGGCATTGATAAGCCAAGAACTGTTCAACGAAAGCGCACGGGCCCAGGATCGCAAGGGTCCCGATGAGGGCGGGTTGGGGTCGAAATCGGGAGCCGGCTGGGCGGCGTCTGTTCTCACCATCGAGGTCGGGAGATAGGACCGCTTAGACCTGGCCGTTCAGGCTCAATGCGAGACCAGGAGCTTGCCTCGGTAATCCTCCAAACGCGCGGTGAGCCATGCGCCGGACGGTACGGGTTCCAGTCCTTCACACTCGATGAAGTACAGCTTGCCGCTTATCGAACTCTTGCTCGCCAGGCGCTCGATAAAGAGCTCCGCCGTCGTCGCGTAACGTTTGCCGCGGCGGTATTTCATACGCATGTGCGATGCGGCATTTTCGGCGTCGTGGCGCGAACCGTTGCGTATGAACGTGCAGCCGCTCTCGCCGACCGCGCTGATGAGATACTCGATCTCGGCCTCCGTGTTGCCGGCGAAAACCGCCGCGGGCAGCAGCAGGGCCAGTGCCGTAACCAGTGAGAACAATCTCATCGCGCCGCCCTCACGCTCAACGGTTCTTCCGAGAGTCGCAGCTGCACGGTCATCGGATTGTGGTCCGAGGCGCTGGACTGAAGCGTCGTCGCCTGTTCGGAGTACAGTCCACGCACGTAGATATGATCGAGCGCCCAGCCGAAGAATCGCTTGCGATGGTCGACGTCGAAATCCAGCGCCGTCAGGCCGAGCGATGCCAGCATGTCCTCCAACACCTTCGCCCGCTGGCTCCGCCAGGTGTTGAAATCGCCCGAGAACACGACGGGCCCGTCGTGTTCGGCGATCACGGCTTTCGCCTGGGCAAACTGGTTCTCGAGGTCGCTGATGCCGAGCGCAAAATTGATGCCGTGGATGTTCACCACCAGCAGGGTTTGTTCCGTACCCGAGAGCGCGTACTCGGTAATGAGGGTTGCCTTGCGCGTGCCGAACCAGGGCTCGTGGGCGACGAGTTCGCACTCGGTCAGCGGTTCGGCGGCACTCACGGTCATGACACCGCTGGGCGACCAGTCCGGGCCGAAACCCTCGGCAAACGACGAATGGTGGTCGGGAACCAGGTCTCGCCAGACGCTGGTCTTCACGGAGGCCTCCTGCAGGATCAGGAGGTCGGGGGTGGCGCCGATCTCGCTGAGATCCCGCACCCATTCCGTGTTGCG
>JAACFA010000281.1 GCA_009937625.1 Gammaproteobacteria bacterium
CTAGGCGAAGCCGGGTGGATCCCACTGATCCATCATCTTCTGCCGGGCGGCGTCGAGCCGTTCGGACATCAACGAGGCGAAACGTTTGAACAATTCGTAGCCGAACTTCGGATCTTCCTCGCAGTGCGCCAGGATCGCGGTTCCGTCGAACTCTAGCAGTTCCGAATCTTCCACCGCGCGCGCCTGAAAACTCCAGCGGTAAGGCGCTATCAACCATGACCAGCCGAGTATCTGATCTTCGCCCAGGGTTTGTATATCGAGCGTCGGCCCCATCAGCGCGGGAACCTGAACCACGACCTGGCCGCTGCGCAACAGGTAGAACTTGTCGGCGCGCGTGCCCTGTTTGAATAGCGATTCGCCCGCCTTGATTCGTATTTTCGTGGCCGATTCAGACAGGAACCTGATAAAGTCGTCATCCAGCCCCTTGAAGAATGCATGGCTGGACAGGTAATCCGTGGTTGTCATATTCGATCCCCTAAATTTAATTGGCCCAGTATCGCGCATATTGCGATCGTTTTTTTGATCCGCGACAAGAACAACAGGATTAATCTACCCGCTCGACAAGCGCCAGTATCGCGCCAAAAAGCGGCTCCAGCGCGCATTTCCCGTTGCCCAATCAAAGCATCACGAAATACGGAATCCAGTAGGCCAGCATAACCCCGATAAGCAGTAATTCGATGCGGCATATGAGGAGATAATAAGCGCGCAGATCCCCCTGCTCGTCGGCTACACGTATCCTCGACATGACGTAATCGAACAGGATGACCACGAGCAGAATCGGCGCCATTACGGGCGTAACCAGGGTAGCAATGATGGATACCAGCGATTCATCGATGGCGCTGCCCGCGAGCGTTTCAACGAGCCAATAGCAGGCAGGTATCAGTATATCGAGCAAGGCCAGCCCGTACAGGCCGAGCCGCAGAAATCCCAGGGAAGCAAGCCTGTGGCCGGACCGAGTCGTCACTGCCAAAGCCGTTACCTTATTTCCTCGCCCGGCTTGTACCAGCCTAGCTTGTCATGTAGCGCAACGACCTCACCAATCAATATCAGGGTCGGTGCGCGGACCTCGTTGCGAGCGATGAGATCCGGCAGGGAATCGAGATCACCGACAAACACCCGCTGCTCGGTCGTGGTGCCCTTTTCGATCAGCGCAGCCGGCGTATCTGCGGCCCGACCGTGGTCCTTGAGCGAGCTGCAGATGTGCTCGACATTTTCCAGCCCCATGTAAAACACGACGGTCTGGTTGGCGTGACTGAGCATTTCCCAGTTTAAACCTTCTTCGCCTTCACGCCGATGCCCGGTGACGAAAATGCAGGCCTGCGAATGATCGCGGTGCGTCAACGGTATCCCGGCATAGCTGGCGCAACCCGAGGCGGCGGTAATGCCGGGCACGACCTGGAACTCGACTTTTTCGTCGATCAACTCTTCTATCTCTTCACCGCCGCGTCCGAATATGAACGGATCACCGCCCTTCAGGCGCAGCACGCGTTTGCCTTCCCTGGCCAGCCGCACCAGCAGCTGATTGATGTTCTCCTGAGGTATCGCGTGGTTCGAGCTGGCCTTGCCGGCGTAAATTTTTTCGGCGTCGCGTCGCACCATGTCGAGAATTGGCTGGGATACCAATCGATCGTATACCACGACGTCGGCTTGCTGCATCAGTCGCAAGGCCTTGAAAGTAATCAGGTCCGGGTCGCCCGGCCCCGCGCCGACCAGGTAAACCTCGCCCCTGACACCCGCGACGTCGAAATTCTCGAGCTCCTGCTCGAGTTGCCGACGCGCGTCTCCGGTGCGTCCGGCAAACACCAGTTCGGCAACCTGGCCATCGAGTATCGTTTCCCAGAATCGCCGCCGGGTATCGACATCGGGCAGCCTCCGCTTGACCGCATCGCGATGCTCATCCGCAAGCCGCGCGAGTTCGCCGTAGGCGCCGGGAATACAGCTCTCGAGCTTGGAGCGCAGCATGCGCGCGAGCACCGGTGACACGCCGCCGGTCGATATGGCGATCTGCACCGGATCGCGATCGATCATCGACGGCATGATGAAACTGCAAAGATCAGGGTTATCGACGACGTTGACCGGGATTCCGCGCACCTGCGCCTGGCGCGAAATCTCGGCGTTGAGCGCCCTGTCATCGGTGGCCGCGATGGCGCAGGTCATATCGTCCAGGTCGTCCTCCTGAAATTCACGCTGTTCGCACTCGAGGGCCTGGTTACCCATCATCTCTTGCACGCGTGCGCCAATATCAGGCGCGACCAGCCGCACCCTGCCGCCGGATCTCAGCAACAGTTCCGCCTTGCGCGCGGCAATGCTCCCGCCACCGACGACGAGACAGGGTTTATCCGTAATATTGTAAAAAATCGGCAGAAAATTCATCAGCTTTCACACCATTGTTCGGCGAGAATTATATGCTGTGCGATGTGATTACAGTATCTTCACAATGGGGGATAAAAAAAGCCCGCAGGGGCGGGCTTTTTCGAACACGGGTTGGCGTTACTGGTTTTTCTCTCGATAGTTATCGATTGCCGCCGCGATCGCATCCTCGGCCAGCACCGAGCAATGAATCTTCACCGGTGGCAGCGCGAGCTCCTGCGCAATCTGGGTATTCTTGATTTCCGCCGCTTCGTCGAGGCTCTTGCCCTTGACCCACTCGGTCACCAGCGAACTGGACGCAATCGCCGAACCGCAGCCGTAGGTCTTGAACTTGGCGTCCTGGATAATACCGTCGTCGCCAACCTTGATTTGCAGTTTCATGACGTCGCCGCAGGCCGGCGCCCCAACCATGCCGGTACCCACCGACTGGTCGTCTTCCAGCACGCCTACGTTGCGCGGATTTTCGTAATGATCGAGTACTTTTTCACTATAAGCCATTGTTACACCTCTATATTGCAGCGCTTAATGCGCTACCCATTCAACAGAATTCAAATCGATGCCGTCCTTGTACATATCCCAGAGCGGCGACAGTTCACGTAATTTTTCGACCGCTGCACGCACCAGCTCGATCGTGTAATCGATCTCCTCGAGCGTGGTAAAGCGCCCGATGGTAAACCTGATCGAACTGTGCGCGAGTTCGTCGTTGCGTCCCAGTGCCCGCAATACATAAGACGGTTCGAGACTGGCCGAGGTACAGGCGGAACCCGACGAAACCGCCAGGTCGCGCAGCGCCATGATCAGCGACTCGCCTTCGACAAAATTAAAGCTAATGTTCAAATTGCCGGCGATACGATGCTCCAGGTCTCCGTTCACATAGACTTCTTCCATGTCCTTCAGGCCGTCATAGAGTCGGTCTCGCAACATGCGAATGGAAGGCCTCGCCCATGCCGACGATCTGGTGCGTCGCCAGCGTTCCTGAGCGCATGCCGCGTTCGTGCCCGCCGCCGTGCATTTGCGCCTCGATACGCACCCGCGGCTTGCGGCGCACGTAAAGCGCGCCGATGCCTTTGGGGCCATAAGTCTTGTGAGCACAGAAGGACATCAGGTCGACCTTGAGCTTTTGCAGGTCTATTTCGACTTTACCGGTCGACTGTGCCGCGTCGACGTGGAATATAATCTTATTTTCGCGCGCGATTTCACCGATCGCCTCGATATCCTGGATCACGCCGATCTCGTTATTCACGTGCATTACCGAAATCAGGATTGTCTGGTCGGTTATCGCCGCTTTCAGCTTGTCGAGGTCTAGCAGACCATTTTCCTCGGGATCCATGTATGTGACTTCGAAGCCCTCGCGCTCGAGTTGGCGACAGGTATCGAGCACCGCCTTGTGCTCGGTCTTTAAGGTGATAATGTGGTTCCCTTTCTTGCGATAGAAGTGAGCCGCACCCTTGATCGCCAGATTATCCGATTCGGTTGCGCCGCTGGTCCAGACGATTTCGCGCGGGTCGGCATTGATCAGGTCGGCGACGTGCTGGCGTGCCTCGTCGACGGCTTTCTCCGCGGTCCAGCCAAATTCGTGGCTGCGCGATGCGGGATTACCAAAATCGTCTTCGATGGTCAGAAAATGGGCCATCTTGTCGGCGACGCGCTTGTCGATCGGCGTGGTCGCACTGTAATCGAGGTATATCGGTAGTTTGATGTCACTCACTTCATGTTCTCCATCTAGGCAATCGCTTGCGGACGATTGATGAATCGGCCGTACTGGATATCCTGTTTCTT
>JAACFA010000282.1 GCA_009937625.1 Gammaproteobacteria bacterium
TCGAGCGTGGCGCAGACCGATGACAAGTCGTCATGCAGGGCCTGGCCCTCGGCGCTCTCGTCGAGAAACGCCTGTAACCCGGCCTTCTCGGAAGCGCTGATTTCGCCGTCGATATCGGCGTTAATCAGGTCTGTATATTTCTGCTCTATTGCCATTAGTGTTTGCCGCCCAATGCGTCCTTAAGTTGCTGTCTCGCAGTATAAAGCCTTGATTTGACTTTCAATTCCGGGATATCGAGTATCTGGCTGATTTCCATGTAACTGCATCCCAGAAAATGTTTCAAAATAACAACGCTGCGGTAGTCGGTTTTTATTGTCATCAGTGCCGCCTGGACGTCCCGCGATACCCTGGCACTGTCGACCTCCTGTTCCGGTCCTTTGCCTTCATCGGCCGCCTCAAAAGCGAGCGGCTCCAGTCTGTTCATCTTGCTGAGCCAGTTGATGGACTCGTTCAAAGTGATTCGATAAATCCAGCTGAAAAAGCGGCGTGTCGGGTCGAATTGGTCAAAGCTTTCAAAAACTTTGAGAAACACGGTCTGTGTAATATCGCTCGCGTCATCCCGGCTGTTGAGCATCCGGTAGGCGGCGTTGAACACGGGTTTCTCGTATTTCACCAGCAAGGCTTCGAAGGCCTGACGGTCACCTGATCTGCACCGTTCAATCAACTCTGTATCGTCTGTCCTACTCATACGTACAATTGACCTGGCAGAAAGTTGGAAAAACTTTTTCTCGACCTGTTATTTGGCTCTTATGTCGAAAATGGTGTGAAATCCGGAATATCGGAATACATCATGTATGTGGTTGTTGACGTTAATTATTTTTAGCCCCCCACCATCGGCAACAAGGCGCTTTTGTGTTTTCAGCAGTATACCCAGCCCGGCGCTCGAGATGTATTCGAGACCAGCAAAATCCAGTGTGGTTGCGCCCTCCAGCCCGGCCAGAAAGCCCTCAGCCTTCTCACACTGTGCAGCGTCCAGCCGCCCGCGGCAAATAACAGTGCCGTGATTTCCGTGTTCGATATCAAACATCTTTGTTTCCTGACCCCTTGGTAAATATAACTTCGCCCCGGCCATCTTGGTACTCATATTCGAGCGTATCGACGAGACTCTGGATCAGGTGAATACCCAAACCACCGGGTATGCGGTCCTCGAGCGGTGCGTCAATGTCGATGGGCCTGGCTGCTGTCACGTCAAATTCGACCCCGCCATCATCGACGAGCGAGACGCGTACTTCCTGGTTGACCTGCAGCGAGACGTCGACCTCGATGTCCGTGCTGATGTCCGGGTTGTACTTGACCATGTTGACAAACAGTTCTTCCATCGCGAGATGGACCGGAAAACGAATGCCCTCCGCGATATCGTGCGCCTCCATCATCTCCTCGGCGAATTCGTAGAGTGGGGTCAGTGCGTCAAGATGCCTGGGGAAGCTACGTTGCATCTCGGCCGGCCTCCGCGGGTAAGCGACGGACAAGGACGATCGTGATGTCGTCCGCCTGCGGCGCCGTACCGCCATGCTCGCGCGCCGCAGCCATGATCCTGTCGACCAGCTCCTGGGCACTGGCGCCGAAATTCTCGTCCAGAACCTTCATGACGCCCTGGCGACCGAACTGTGCGCCTGCCTCGTTTTCGTATTCGAAAATTCCATCGGAAATGAGGCCCAAGATATCGCCGGGATCGAGCAAAGACTTTTCGGGTGGATCCAGGTTCGAATGGTGCATGTAGCCCAGCGGAAAAGTCGTCGCCGGATGCCACTCGTACTCACCCATTTCGGCCTGGTAATGCATGATCGGGCCCTGACCGCCCGAGTGGAAGCGAATCGTATGAGTCTTTCCGTCGAGAAGCCCGAAAAACCCGGTCACGAAACGATCGTCGGGGAGATCGTCGCAGAGCTGGTCGTTGATATGCATGAACGCGTCGTCGAGGCTTGATTCGAGGCGAAGGGCGACACGCAGCATCGCACGCACCTGGGTTGCGCTGAGAGCAGGGCCAATTCCGTGGCCGGAAGCATCGCCCATGAGCAGGAACAATTTCTGATCAGCCAGCGGCACAAAGTCGTACAGGTCGCCGCCGGTCTGGTCTGTCGGCGCAAAAGCGCCTCCGAATTCGTAGCCTTCGATGATCGGCATGTTTTTCGGAAGGGTGCCCATCTGCACGTCACGGGCGACCGAGATTTCACGGTCCAGCCGCTCGGAGGCAATAATCTGTTCGGTGATTTTGGCGCGATGCAGAACGACCGCCGCCTGCGCGGCGAGTGCCTGGCCGACATACTCGTCCTGTTCGTCGAACACTCCGTGAATCTTGTTCAGAATCTGCAGAACGCCGACGAGCGAATCTTCGTAACCAATAAGCGGAATCGTCAGCATGCAGCGCGTCGTGTAGCCGGTCTGCTTGTCGATCGCCCGGTTGAAGCGCGGGTCCGCATAGCAATCAGGAACGTTGATCAGCTTTCGCGTCTGAGCCGATTCGCCGACGATGCCCTTGTCGGCAGGAATGCGAATCTGGTCGAGTTCGGTGCCGACTCGAACGACGAGTTCATCGCTGGCTTCATCGTACAAAAACACGGTACCGCGCTCGGCTTTGAGAACTTCGCGTGACGCGTCGACGACCTCCGTGAGCATTGTATCCAGATCGAACGGCGCGGCGAGTTTGCGAGTGACTTCCAGTATCTGCCGTAATGCCTGCGTGTCTCCGGTGTCCTGCGTCATGCTTCTAGCGGCCCGGTGAATTTTCGGTCATTGGAAGTCGAACGTACTGAATCTCGATTTCCGAGATACGCGCCACCATGCGCTCAGCAAGTTCCGGAATTTCAAAGTTCGAGTTTTCGATAGCGCGGTGTGTGACCAGTACCTCATTGCGCGTGGCCAGGTCTTCTCCGAGCTTTGATGCGGTGTTTACCGGGTCACCAAAAAACTCGATGTCCCCGATAAGCAAGACTCGCCCAAAGTCGATACCGACCGACAGGTTGACCTGTTCCCCGAGGTCAAAGCGGTCGTTTGCCTGAAATAAAGCGCCATTTACGTCGAAGCTTGCTCGAATCGCATCGTCAGCGCTTTTGAAAAATGCGTAGCAATTGTCCGCATCGCACTTTAGCAATACACCACGGTTGGCCTCGATGACAGGTGCCACGATCTGGCGCGTACGGTGGATCATTTTCAGAAAGTGACAGACACCGACTTTTCGTGATGTGCTCGAGAAACTCGCCATGTCGGAAATGAATACCGCGCCTTTGGTCCCGAACTTGTCCCAGATACGTTGACGAACTTCTTCAGCTTTCTCGGGGTCGGACTCGTCTGAAAAATC
>JAACFA010000283.1 GCA_009937625.1 Gammaproteobacteria bacterium
GAACATCGCGGCCAGGACCTTGTGCAGCAGGTTACCAACCAGTCGACCGATGAAATCGAATCTCTGTTGCAGACCAAGGAAAAGGAATTGATGGAAATTTGATCGCGACAGGATCACGGGATCATGGCTTCTCAATCCCAGGCATCAATCCCGGAGCACGTTTGCGTAATCATGGATGGCAACGGGCGCTGGGCGAAAAAACGCCTGATGCCGCGCGCTTACGGCCATCGCAAGGGTGTCGAAACCACGCGCCTGGCGGTGGAATATTTCGCCCGGGTCGGCGTCAGGCATCTGACCCTGTTCGCCTTCAGCAGTGAAAACTGGAACCGCCCGGCAGAAGAAGTCAGCAGTTTGATGGAGTTGTTTATGGAGTCGTTGCGGCAATATACGCCGGAATTACATAAGCAACAGGTAAGACTCCGATTTATTGGTGAACGAAGTTCGTTTTCGACGGATCTGCAGCAGCAAATTAACCAGGCAGAGGCCGAGACCGGTGACAACAAGTCTATGGTGTTAAATATCGCGGCTAACTACGGCGGCCACTGGGATATCGTCAGTGCCTGCCGTGCGGTCGCGCAGCAGGTACAGCAGGGCGTTCTCGACCCGGGTCAGATCGACGATCGGGTCTTCGCCGCGCAGCTGTCGCTGGCCGATACACCGGATCCAGACCTTTTTATACGCACCGGCGGCGAACGGCGAATCAGCAATTTCCTGCTGTGGCAGCTGGCTTACACCGAATTCTATTTTTGCGATACGCTGTGGCCAGACTTTTCCGAGATCGAAATGGCCGACGCGCTGGCAGAATACGCCCGGCGCCAGCGCCGCTACGGCAAAACCGGTGAACAAATCGAGGTTCCTGGGAAATGCTGAAACAACGCATCGTCACCGCGCTGATCCTGGCCACGATTGTAATCGGAGGCATACTATTCGCCGAGACGCGTTGGGTCAGCCTGTTGTTTACCCTGGTCCTGTTCGCCGCGGCGCGGGAGTTCGTGCTACTGACGCTCAAGCCGGCGGCCTGGGCTGCGATCGTTGCCGGAATACTGTTTGCCGCGCTTTACTGGTGGTCTCTCGAGTTCTCGACCGCGGGGCTTGTCTACGCTCAGTCGCTTGCGGGCATAGCGTTATGGATGTTGATTGCAATCGGGTTTCGTTTTTATCGGCACCAGGAGAATCGGCCGCTGCTGGCCCGCGTGGTAATGCTGGGCCTGGGCCTGGACTTGCTGTGGATTTGCGGTCATGGTGTGGTTTACCTGCACCAGGCCCATGGCGGCGAAGTCCTGTTGTACATGCTCACCCTGGTCTGGCTAGCCGACATCGGCGCCTATTTCAGCGGCCGCAAATTCGGCAAGCGTAAACTCGCGCCATCCATCAGCCCGGGTAAAACCTGGGAAGGGGTATACGGCGGCGTCCTGGTCAACCTGATATGGATCTTGCTGGTTTTCTGGCTGATCGACGGGTGGGGTATCGGGCTGCTGCCGTTCGTGTTGATTGGAGTAGCGACGGTAGCGATATCCGTAGTTGGCGATTTATTCGAAAGCGTTCTTAAACGTGAAGCCGGTGTCAAGGACAGCGGCCAGTTGCTGCCGGGCCACGGCGGAGTTCTGGATCGAATCGATAGCGTTATTGCTGCTACCCCGGTGTTTGTCAGCGGTTTCATGATAGCTGGATCGGCATGAAACAGGTTACGATTCTCGGGGCCACCGGTTCGGTCGGCCAATCTACACTCGACATCGTCGCACGTCACCGCGACAGGTTTGCGCTGTATGCGCTGACGGCGAATGATAACGATCAGAAAATGCGGCAGCTATGCCGGCAGTTCGAGCCTCGATACGTGGTGATGGCAGATGCCGATAGCGCCCAACGTCTGAGCGAGGTTATTGCCGATTTATCGACCGAAGTGCTGTCGGGCGAATCGTGCCTGGCGCAGGTCGCCGCCGACGACGGGGTCGACATAGTGGTTGCCGCCATTGTCGGCGCGGCCGGCCTGTTACCGACCCTGGCGGCGATTCGCGGCGGCAAGCGCGTTCTGCTTGCCAACAAGGAGTCGCTGGTCATGGCGGGCGCGCTGTTTATGGATGAGGTGCGGCAGCACCAGGCAAAGCTGTTGCCGGTCGACAGCGAGCATAATGCTATTTTTCAGTGCCTGCCGCCCGGCAGCATCGGTCAGGCTGCACTCGAGTCGGGAGTTCACCGGATAATATTGACCGGTTCCGGAGGGCCTTTCAGGGATATCGATATCGCGCAGCTGGAAAACGTGACACCGGAACAGGCCTGCGCGCATCCCAATTGGGATATGGGGCCTAAAATCTCGGTCGATTCCGCAACCATGATGAACAAGGGACTCGAAATGATCGAGGCCTGCTGGTTGTTTGCGGTCGATCAATCCGATATCGATATCGTGCTGCATCGGCAAAGCATTGTTCATTCCATGGTGTCGTACCTGGACGGTTCGGTAATTGCGCAACTGGGAAATCCCGATATGCGTACGCCGATCGCCAACGCCCTGGCCTGGCCCGAGCGCATCGAAAGTGGCGCCGAACCATTGGATTTGTTGCAGGTCAGTCAATTAGACTTCACACTTGCGGACGAGTCGCGTTATCCCTGTCTTGGGCTGGCGCGCGAGGCCTGGCATCGGGGCGGCAACAGCATGGCGATATTGAATGCGGCCAACGAGGTCGCGGTGGAGCAATTTTTGCAGCGCAATATAAATTTTATCGAAATTCCGAGACTCATTACCCAGGTCATGGAGCAAATATCAACCGGTCCGGCAGACAGACTGGACAGTATTCTACAGGCTGACGCCAGCGCACGTGAACTGGCGCTATCGTTGGTAGTGTCCGGAGTTAACTAGTATGGATTTTTTGGGACTTGTCTACAGTGTGCTGGCGTTTATCGTCGCAATCGGCGTTTTGGTCACCATTCATGAATTCGGCCATTTCTGGGTGGCGCGGAAAATGGGCGTTAAGGTGTTGCGCTTTTCGGTCGGCTTCGGCAAACCGCTGTGGATGCGTCAGGCGGGCCCGGACCAGACCGAGTACGTCATTGCCAGTATTCCGTTTGGCGGCTACGTCAAGATGCTAGATGAGCGGGAAGGCGAGGTTGCGCCACAAGATCTGGATCGCGCCTTCAATCGCAAGTCGGTTTGGCGTCGTATAGCCATTGTGGCCGCGGGTCCCGCATTCAATTTTTTGTTTGCAATTCTGGCTTATTACCTGATGTTCGTGGTCGGTGTCGGCGGTATCAAGCCGCTAATCGGCGATGTCAGCAACCCGGGGCCTGCCTA
>JAACFA010000284.1 GCA_009937625.1 Gammaproteobacteria bacterium
CGTAGCGATAGTTGGTAATGAAGGTGAGATTATTCAAATCCTCGTAGAAAACGTCATAGTCGATAATGCCGTAAACGAAACCGAGATCGCTTCGCAGTTGGAATTCACTGCCGATGGCCTGCCTGTCGGTAAGTCCCGAGACTTCCTGGTTTATCAGGTACAGGTTTACATCGAGCCATTCGTAGGGGTCGAAATCGAGATTGGCGCCAATCAGCGGATTATCGCTCTCGATACCCTCGTACGGAGATTGCGCGAGGGTTCCGAGAAAGTAACTGGTCTGGTAACCACTGTGCGACAAATCGGCATAGGTGAAACCATCGAATCGTCCCAGAACACCCGTTACCGTCCGGTGCTGGCGTCCCCCGATCACTCGAAATTCATCCCTGGCATAACTCACGCTGGCGCTGGAAATCCTGTTATCGCTCTGATCTTCCAGCAGGTCGGCGACGAGTCCCGCGTCGATCTCGAACGATAGCGTATCGGCTTCCCTGCGCCGCTGGATTTGCAGATCGACATCGGTAACCAGCACCTCGTTGACTTCCTCCGAACTCTCCCGAGGTCGATCAATCACGTCATTCCGATAATACTGCTGCAGCGCGCCGCGAAGAATCCAGTTGTTCTCGTCGGCTTCTCTGTCAGCCCCCGGCAGCCTCGCTTTGGGGTCGAGGCTCATGGTGCGTATGCCTTCCAGGCGGCTGGCTATTCGCGCTTTTTCTTCCGGCGGCGGATCGGTGTCGAGCAGGGTTTCGTAAAGGCTTATGGCCTGGGCGTATTTTCCTTGACGCTCGCGGGCAGTCCCCGCAAGCTCGAGCGCCGCTCGTACCTGGTCCAGGCTCCCCTGGTTCAGGATTCGGTCAGTTGTCGTGATTACGCGAGTATAATCCTGGTCGATAAACTGCTGTCTCGCCCGGGCCAGCAATAGTTCGGCGGTTTCGGGGACAATCGTATCGGGCTCGACTCTCTCTTCGTCGCCGACATTCTTTAGAAACGCGTCCAGGCCTTGTCGCTCAGCCTCCGTCCTGATATAGACCCAGGCATTTGCGAAAGTCGGCTTCAGTTTATTCAGTACCGCTTCTGCATCGATAGCGTTTCTGTAATTCCCGACTACCAGCCGGAAGTATATTGTTCCGTTTACCCTGACCCTGGTTTGATAAACAAAGTAATCCTGCAGGGCTCGGCGGGTATTACCCGGTAGACTTTCGAATCGTTGCCTGCTCGATGTGATTACGATGGCACCGGGTTGTGCCTGCATCGCCTGTGGCGGGTTTACGAACAGGTTTTCGACGGCGACGAATTCATAGCCGACCGCCAGTGCATCGACTGGAAGAGCCAGGCAGAAACCGGCCCAGGTGAGGCAAAAAAGAAAGTTCTTGATTCTGCTACCAGGCATTCGAATTAATCTTCAGGTCGCGCGCGGTGACTGCCGAAAGCCCGATCTTCGGCGGGTCTGTTTTTTTGAACGCCGCATCCACCGACGAGCAGCGCAGGGCCGGGTTGCAGGCGTTTATCGATTGAAAGGAAGTCGTCGTATTCACTCGGCAGACCCCGCTATGGGAAAGCTGGAGTCCAGCCGCTTACGCTATGGCAGAGCGAGCAGTCGTCGCTGGAGGGAATGTGTGTCGCGAACAGGTTCCGAGCACCGAGCCGTGATCGACTCTTGTTACCGGGGTCCAGTCGGAAGTGCGATGACAATCCTCGCAGCTCGAGGTAGAGAGTATATGGCCGGGATTCTTCGTTTCAGCGATAGAGCCGTTATGGCAGAGGACGCAATTGCTGACGATACTGATATGGTAGAACTTCCAGTTGAAAGTTGTATGGCAGTCGTCGCAGGTGTTGCTGCTCGGAACATGCCCGGGATTTTTCCCCCCCGAAATGACGCCGTTGTGGCAACTCGCGCAGCTGCCGATTACCACCGAGTGGTCGACCCTGATCACGTTGGTCCATAGATCGGGTCGGTGACAATAGTCGCAGTCGCCGATGACCCTGATATGCTGGCTGGAAGGGGCGCTGGCCTTTATTCGACCGGAGTTGGAATGACAATCGACGCAGCGTCGGGGGGTGCCGGCAAAAACCCCCTGCAGGTGGCAGGATTCGCAGGGTGCAATGGAATGCTTGAATTCTAACGGGAAGTGAGTTTCATCGTGGTCAAACTCCACTTCCAGGTCGAGTGCATCGACACTGCCCACACAGAGGCTACCCAGTACCAAAAAAACCAGCAACGCCAGTCGTGGCTGCAGTAATCCCGGGCCCGCAACGCCGTTGCCAGAATTGACCCGTATCTTCATTCGCGGGCCTCTTGCTTCGGCTTGCTTTCTTTGAACTGGCGTAACTTAATCTTAGCTCTGTCGAAACTGTCCTCGTCGTGGCATCTGTTACAGTTGCCGCCGAATTTACCGTCGTGCACGTCGTCCCGTCGATGACAGTCGATACAGCGCGAGTCCCGGTCGGTAAATTCATCTAGCGGGGTGTAGTGGCAGCTATGGCAATGAACCTCGGTATGGGCATTTCTCAGTTCGAACTCGGTTTCGTCATGGTCGAAAAACCAGATCAGCCTCCCGAGACCCTGTTCATGCACGTCGTCGCCGCCATGGCAGTCGTCACATTGGCTTCCGACGTCGTTGAATACCGAGGTCAGGTGGCAGGATTCACAGCCCGCGGCCGCATGCTGGCCGATTAACGGAAAGCTGGTTAAATCGTGGTCGAAGCGGACGTCCTGCAACCAGGCGACTTCTTTGTGGCACTGGTTGCACTCGGTGCCCTGTTCTCGTTCGTGGACATCGTCCTGTTCATGGCAGCTGTAGCAGTCGGTATCGATTTCCTTGGTTTCGGCGCCGAAGACGTGGCAGGCCTCGCAGGCCAGGCTATCGTGCGCCCCGTTGAGCGCGAAATCGGTGTTTGAATCGTGATCGAATTCGGCGTAAGCCCATCCTCTGACGACGTGACAATCCTCGCATTTATTGCCATTCAACTCGTCATGGGGGTCGTCCGAGCGATGGCAGCTATAGCAGTCGCGTACCGTGTCTGTCTTTTTGTCGGCCAGGTATCCGGGTTTGTGGCAGTCGTTGCAGGACGGGGCGCGGTGGCCTCCTTCCAGCGGGTAGTCTGTGTCACGGTCATGATCGAACGTGGTCTTGCTCCATTCCTTTTCCTGGTGACAGCTTTCGCATTTGTCACCGAACCTCTCGGCATGTATATCCCTGATAGCGTGGCAGCTGACACAGCGTTGCGGCGTATCCTTGTACTGCTCCTTTATGTGGCAGGCGTTACAGGTCACCCGCTGGTGTGAAAACTTTAGCTTGAACTCGGTTTGATCGTGATCGAATGCGAATTGACTCCAGCCCACGGGGCTGTGGCAACTTTTACATTCCTTGCCCAGCTCGCCCTCGTGCACATCGTCCTCGGAATGGCAGTCGTGGCAGGCTTGCTCCGCTTCCCGGTACTTTTTATTTTCGAGGTGGCAGCCGCTGCACTCCGTCAGCTTGTGTCTGCCGGTCAACTCGTAATCGGTGAAGCGGTGGTTGAACGTATCCTGGTCAAGCCAGACCACCCTGGCATCTCGCCCCTTGTGATCGCTATGACAGGATTTGCAATCGAGCGTTCTCGCGTTCTTGTCCTTGCCATGATAGCCCTGCTTGTTCTCGATATCCTCGGCCACGTTCTTGTGATCGTGGCAATCCAGGCACAGTTTTTTCTGCGTGGTGTCACGCAGCCTGACGTGGCAGTTGGTGCATTCCGATTTCAGGTTTTCATGGCCTTCGATCAGTTCGCGAATTCGCTAGCGGCGCAACCAAGGAGCAGAAGAGCGAAACAGAATGCTCTCATCAATAAAAATGGACCACGCCGACATGGATCAGCCCGGACAGGATCAGCATGATAAAAAGCGGCATGTGAAGTATGTGCCAGTAGGAGAACAGAATTTCGTTAATGCCGAGTACGCAAATCGAGCGCAGATCCCTCAAGCGGCGAAAAACGTGTTTTTTCTCGGTCTTCTGAAGCCCCGATTTTTTGATCACCCGATGCAAACGGTCGATACGTGAACGCATCTTTCGATAGAAACCTATCGAACGATTGGCCACGGTATGCTGATCCGTCAGGCCCTTTTCGATCTGCTCGAATTCATCGGCAACGTTTATCTGGATGGCCTCGGATCTTCGTAACAGCATCTGCGACAATTTGTCGTCGGAGTAAAATTCCTCGAACTGCAGCTTACGCCCGTACAGTCCGTGGTGAATGCGCTGGTAAAAGTAGCGCCCGAGCAGGCCGCTGGTGGCGACGGTCAACATGCAGAAAAAGGCAACGCTGCTGTTGAACGAGCCGAGTTTGAAGCCCGAGTGAAAAATGATCATTAACGGTCCGACCAGCCCCAGGATCATGTGAATCCGGAACCATGACTTGACCGAGCCGATTACCGACCATCGGCGGAAGCGCTTTCTCATGGGATAAATCAATAGCAGCAGCATCAATGAGCCCCCGACGATCCCGAGCCAGTACCCGATCCCGGATTCGGCCACCAGGTAATTCTGGTCTCGCGAAGCCCAGCCCGCTGCTAAAACCAGCGCGAGCGCCAGGTACCAGATGACAGAGGTTGTCTTGAGTAGGAAGGGAGTGACCTTGTTCACCAGAAATATGCCCTGCTTAAACTATTATTGTCGAATTCCATTTACTCGGCGGAAGAACCGAATTCGCGCTAATTATCTGAGTTCAGAGCTTACAACATAGTGAAAAATATATATTACATTTGGGAAATATTTCCCTTAGATGAGAATTAATTAACTTTTATAAAACTGATTTAACTGGTTCCATATTTTCATGTTTCGGCAAAACGAGAACTCGCATCATGTCGATGTATAACTGGATGTCGCTGGTACCGGTCATGCTGCTGCTGGCGGTCTTCGTTCATCGGTATCATTGGCAGCAGCGCATCAGCGCGCAAACCCTGCAGCAGGCCAGGGAAAGCGGGCTCGCGG
Source organism: Gammaproteobacteria bacterium (assembly GCA_009937625.1). Classification (GTDB taxonomy): domain Bacteria; phylum Pseudomonadota; class Gammaproteobacteria. The sequence goes on from JAACFA010000284.1 coordinate 4,968, forward strand.
AACCTGCTTCGCTACACCCGCTGATTGACCGTAATAAATGCATCGGCTGCAAATCTTGTGTTTATGCCTGCCCGCAGCAGCTCGGACACAACGTGCTGGGTTTGTTTCACGGCAAAGCCGAGCTGCTCGAGGCAGCCAACTGCATCGGGCATGGTGCCTGTAAGAAAGTTTGCCCGGTCGATGCGATAACGCTGGTTTTTGGCACCGAGCAGCGCGGCGTCGATATACCCCAGGTAGACGACAATTTCGAAACCAACGTGCCCGGCATATATATCGCCGGAGAGCTTGGCGGAATGGGATTGATCAGAAATGCGATCGAACAGGGCAAATCGGCGACCAGGGCCCTGGCTAAAACGCTTCCCAAATCGAGCAGCAAGAGCTACCAGGTAGTCATTGTGGGCGCCGGCCCGGCGGGGATCGCCGCGACGCTGCAAGCCAGGGAGCTCGGGCTGAACTACCTTACCCTGGACCAGGATTCATTGGGTGGCACGGTATTCAAGTATCCGCGTGGCAAGATTGTCATGACCCAGCCGGTCGACCTGCCGATCGCCGGTAAAATGCAATTCAAGGAAACCAGCAAGGAGGATCTGCTGGAATTCTGGAGAGATATCGAGGCCAATAGCGGAATCAAAATACAATACCAGGAAATGGTCGCCAGTATTTCGGCCCGGGATTCGGGCTTCGAGATAAAAACCAATCGTGGACTTTATACCGCCGACAAGGTGCTGCTCGCGATTGGCAGGCGTGGAACCCCGCGCAAGCTGGGCGTCCCCGGGGAAGATCACCCGAAAGTGGTTTACCAGCTGATCGATCCGGATCAGTATGTCGGACGCAAGGTATTGATCGTGGGCGGTGGCGACAGTGCGCTCGAAGCGGCGTTATCGATTGCCGATGCCGGGGGCGAAGCTGCAATATCGTATCGTAGCGACAGCTTTTCCCGGGCGAAAGCAAAAAACCGCGCGCGCACCGAAGAGTACGCGGCGGCATCCCGGGTTAAGCTATACATGTCATCGAATGTCACCAGCATTACCCCGGGTGAGGTCGTGCTGGAACAGCGGGGACAGGAAGTCAGGATCGAAAACGAGGCCGTAATCGTCAATGCCGGCGGAATCCTGCCAACGGGATTTCTCAAGGAGATCGGTATTTCCGTGGACACCAAGTACGGCACCAGCTGAGGGGCAGGGTATCCGCATCATGAAATATGCCCTGTTACTGTTGAGCTGCCTCATGCTGGCTACTCCCGCCTGGAGCGATCATGATCCGGCGCTGCGGGAAATCGAAAAACTGATCCGGTTGCGCGACTACTCCGAGGCCGTTACGCGCCTCGAGACGCTGGCGCATAAAGGGAATACCGAAGCACAATATCGACTGGCCGGGCTTTACCGAACAGGTAAAGGCGTAAACAGGGACCTGGTCGAGGCGCAGGAGCTTTACCGCAGGGCGGCGCTTGCGGGTAGCCCCGATGCCCAGTTCTCGTTGGCGCTACTTATCGAGAAATTGGACGGTTCGAGGTCCGAGGCACGCAGGTGGTACCGGAAATCCGCCGCTCAGGGTGATCGGCGTGCCGCGCAAAAGCTAGAGCAATACGAAGGCACGATCGAGGCGAAAAACGAGGGGATTACCGGGGAAGAAATATTTAACGCGATCCGGCATAACGATGAGGACCTGATAATTTCGTTGATCGAGGGTGGTGCCAACCTGGATCTGATCGACCGCAACGGAAACTCGACGGTAATCGCCGCATTGCTCGCTGGATGGCCGCAACTCGCCGGCATTCTGATAGACAATACGAACCTTTATGCACGGCCGAATTCCAGGGGTTCCCGACCGCTACACATCGCCTCGGCCAGGGGTTACAGGAGCGTAGTGCTCGCCCTGCTCGAGCGCGATGTCGACATCGATCATACCGATGCCCGCGGTGACAGCGCGCTGACCCTCGCGGTTCGCAAC
>JAACFA010000285.1 GCA_009937625.1 Gammaproteobacteria bacterium
CTGGGCGTTCAGATCGCCCTTTACAGTGTCAAGGCCGATGCCAGCTCCGAAAGTTTGACGACTTACGGATGCGAGGGATGAATTCTTCGGAGGAATCTTCTAAGCGATTTTTCGTGGAATCGAACAAATACCCGCTTATCCTTCCCCCTTTCCTGACCCCCGGTCGCGCAGGGCGGCGAAGATAGAACGCACATCGGTCTTCTCTTTGCGCAGGACCAGCGTAATCAGGATCTCTTCGACACCTGCGATCACGCACAGAATGGCGGCCAGGATGAAGGGCCATTCTGCAATTCCGGCGTAAAGCAGGATGTAACCAACGAAGGTTGCGAACACCGCGATTTTCACGGCCCAGGTGTGATAGGCGGTCATCTTGCCGAACTTGGTCAACCCGATCTGCGCCGGCAGCAGGAAGCTGAACAGGATCATCGCGTAATACAGCAGTTCGCGCTGCGTTATTTCAGGCCACAGGATCCAGGCGCAGACCGCCATCGTGCTGTAGATCATGAAATCGCCCCAGCTGTCGAGGTGCGAGCCGAGCGGGGTAATCATTTTGAACCTGCGCGCGATAAAGCCGTCGAGCACGTCGGTGAACCCGGAAAAAATCAGCGCGCCCAGGAACCAGGTTTCCATCTGCTGGAAGGCAAACACGAACAGCAGCGGCGCGATCAGGATCCGGATCGAGCTGATCAGGTTCGGTAGTCTTAGAATTTCCTGTTTAAAACCCACTTATCAAGAGTTCTCGTATGCGCCGATTACCGGGCCGGATGTCTGGAATATACCCGCTTATATAACTCATTGCTCTGCCTTATTATCGAACCCCGTGTCAACAGACCCGCCCGATATTATGCAATACGGTCCGATTATGGGTAACCAGGCCTGTTCCAGCTGGTAACCGCGTGGCTTGCCGCGGAGCGCTTTCAATTTCGAGTTCCAGCCCCAGACGGTGCCCGGTGTGCTGCAGATGAATATTTTCTGGCGGACGGTTTATCGGCGAATACGGCGCCGACACTATTGGTCGGGCGCCAGGAGTTGCCTTACCTTCGAGCCGTGTCGTTGTCGCAGGTTAAACCGTCGACGACAATGCGGACCTCGAAGCCAGTGTCGAGCGAGCCGTCCTGGTTCAGGCGGACCAGTCCATTGACGGTGCGATCGTTATAGCGGGTGAAACCGCCGCCGACGTACAGGTCGGTGCTGCCGTCGGTAGCATGGGCGAGGCTCGCAACCTGGCTCTGCGGCGACAGGTCGGACGGGTCGCTGAATCCGGTTCCGCTCAGAAAAGTACCGACCGGCGTGCCTACGTCGTCCAGGCGTATTATGCCGTTGGCGGCGGCGCCGTTGTAAGTGGTGAATTCACCGCCAACGTAAATGTCGTTGCTAGGCGGATTGTCTTCTGCGCGCACGATGCTGTTTGCGTTGTCGTCAAAACCGATGCCGATGGCGAACAGGTTGTTTGGTGTGCCGTCCTGGTTGAGCCGAATGATTCGATTGGGGAAACCGCCGCCTACGTAGACATTGTCGGTGCCGTCCAACGATGGCGCGACGACGAACACGGGATTGATGCCGATCGATGGATTGAAGGCGGGTGTGCTGTCGACGGAGCCCGTGTTGGTCCAGCGTTCCAGCGGGGGGAAGGCCGTGCCGCCACCGTAGACGTCGGTCGATCCACCGCCTTCCATCGCCACGGCCTCGAGACTCGGTACGATTGCGATGAAGCCGTTATCGCGGGTACCGGTGTCGTTCAGGCGCACCAGTCCGCCGACGAGATCGCCCTGGTAGCTACTGAAATAGCCGCCGACGTAGATATCGCCGCTGCCGTCGCCGGTCGGCACGATGCTGGTTACGGTGCCGTTGAACCCGGTGCCGACAGCGAATCCGTTATCGAGCGTGCCGTCGGGATTGAGCCGAAATATTCCTTCGCTGAAATCGCCGCCGACATAAATGTCGCCGGCGGCCAGGCCGTCCGTCGCGATCGTGATCGCGCGGACCGCGTTTGTGCCGTTACCGGTGGTGATATCGACAGCGACCTGCTCGCGACCGTTCCCGTCGAGGCGTGAAACGCGGTCTAAAGTGGCGCCTGCGGTCTCGGCCAGCAGCCCAACCCATACCTCTCCGGACAAGCCGCTGACCGGCGCGATAGCGTTAACCTCAAGTGCACACAATAAACTGCTGCCGTCATCGTCGCCGCTGTCACTGGCGAGGATGCCGAAAATCCCGAGAGCATATACCGCGGTTAATAACACTGGCCGCAGGCGTGGATTAATCTTCGGTTTCATCAGCCTTCTCCGTGGGGAAACGAGACAACAGCAGGATTGCGAACGCGCCGCCGGCAAGCGTCGCCACCAGGTCGAGCGGATCGAATACCCCGCGTTGCCAGTAAGGGCCGATCAGGTCCCAGAGCGCGGCGGGAAGTAGCGTTCCGAGCCAGTCGACGATGCGCCCCGCGATAGTCGTTGCCTGGGTCGCTTCGAGAACCGCGGCGATTCCGACCCAGATCGCGCAGTGCCGGCGCGCCGCGGTGCGCGTCGACGCGCAGACCCCGATAAAAAGCCCGATTGCCAGCGTGTAGAAAAACGATGGCGCATTGTAAAGATAGTCGGAATATGCCGCGAGCCAGTCGCTGTGCCAGTGCAGTTCCGACAGCAGGACAGGGGAATTCGGCCGCGCGAAGACATAAACCGATAGCGCGGTCAGCATTGCCAGGCAGGCGAGGCCGAGTTTGGCTGCCAGGTAAGCACTATTGGTAGTCGGTTTGCTGTCCATTCACGTAATTTTTCCAGATCTTGTGCCGAGATCATAATGCTAGCCCGGCCGGAATGCCAAATCCTATTTAAAGTCAACTAGTAGGATTGGATGATACGGAGATGTTGCAGATCGCGTCATGATTTGGATCAATCAATAAGCGGTGACGGGCGACGGCGTCGATGTGTCGGACAGGCCGGGCACTAGTCGCCGATCAAGATAATCTCGGCTTCGTTTTCGCTGGAGCGTCCTCGTGGTTGCGGCCGCAGTTGGCAAAATCCGGTGGCGATCGCCTGCAGCGCCAGAGTCACTGCATAGTTTTAGGGATCCTAAATCTCTGGCACGCAGGCGAAGTGCAGCCTGATCCGCTCGCGTTCATGGCCGTGCGGATAACCGCCGAGTCGGGAGTTTTATTCCTGTGCAGTGGCCTTGGCAGCGAAGTTGCCGAGCGCGGTCGCGACCTTGTTCAGCACCGCATCGCAGCCCTGGGTATCGTGGCGCAGGGCGAGAAATTTCGGATTTCCCAGATCAGGGCTTTTTGCGGCAGATCGATCGCGATGCTATGGCTGCACAGCATCAACGGGGTGCCGACCTTGGGATTGCCGAAAATAACCAGTTCGGTCGGTCGCAATTCCTTGCCGACGCTGGCGGCACCGGCGGCGTGATCGATGCGTTTGAAGACCGTCATGCCCTTGGCCTGCAGAATGTTTTCGAGCCGGTCGGCGGTAACGCTGACCGAATGGGCGCTTTTGACGCTTATCATGCCTTCGTTTGCGGACGCGGTGGTCGTCAGCAGGGCCAGCAGCGCGATGGCCGGTAGATAGTTACGCATTGTCAATCCTCCATGCTCAGGGGCAGGTTAAAGCAACCTGCAAATGCATTATCCCGACCGGGCGGATTGACGCAATACCCCGTTGCGATGGCTAATCGAGATAAATCGAGCCGCCGAAGGAAAACACCGTGATCCAGTCGCCGCCGTCGACGAAGCGGAAATCGTATTTTTCGCCAAACAGGAACGCGAAGCCCAGGCCGTAGGTAAAATCTTCGCCTTCGTCGTCGCTGCGTTCGGTGCTGGTCTCGATGCGCGTGTACTCGGTATCCCACAGCATGTAGCCGGCCTTGCCATAAAAATATCCCAGGTCGCTGATCGGTATGATGCCATGCAATGAAATATTGAAGCCCTCGGATTCGGCGGTCGTGGTGAGATTGAACTCACGATCGCGGAGCTTGCCCAGGTCCTGGTAGGAGATTTCGATGGCAAGATTCTCATGCAGGCGCTTGCCGCCATAGAATTTAAAGGAGGTATCGCTGCCGTCGCAGTCGTAGTGGTAATAATAGTCGCATTCCTCGTCGGCGCTGGGGATGCCGAGTGCGAAACCGAAGTAAAACGGATTGCTATCGTCGTAATCGGCCTGCGCCGGCGATGCGGCAAGCAACAGGCCGATCACCAGGATCCGGGTAAAATACTTGAACTTCATATCGATTTCCTCGAAAACAGATTATGCAACCTGCACCCGGATAACCCGCCGCGCAAGCCATTCCTGCCAGGTACAGAAATACAGTCTATCGAGTAGAAACATATGAGACTATGAATCTCTAAATGCCTTTACTCATATTTCATTTTCGCGCTTAAACAGGAGGATTTAGATGACCTGTATCAAACGGGCCCAGTTCTACCTGGCTTCAGTGTCACGGTAACGTTCGACGAAGCGGCGCAATATCTCGCGCGCGTGGGGCGTATCGGAGCGATTTACGGCGTGCACCAGTTCGTCGGCTTCCTCCGGCGGAAAGTAGCCGTGATGCTTGTAGGCGTGGATCCGGACGGTGAAGCCTTCGCCGTCACCCTCGGGATGGAACTGGGTGGCGTAGACGTTTTCGCCGACGCGGAACATCTGCACCGGGCAGGCATCTCCGGTCAACAGCAAAGTTGCGCCCCGTGGCACCGTGTCGCAGGCTTCCTTGTGCCCGCAGAGTACGTCGATTTGTTGCGGGAAGCCGGCCAGTAGCGGATCTGCGCCGCCGGCCTCGGTCAGTTCAACCCTGGCGCCGCCCACCGGTTCCGCGTAGCGGGTCGATATCGGGGTATCCAGGTAGGAACCCAGCAGGCCGCAGCCCGAGCAGGCACCGAGAAACGGGATATCCTGGCTGACGATTTCATCGAAGAGACGCCTGAAGTCGGCCTCGATCTTGACCTGGATGGCGCTTTTTTGCTCCGGCGGGGTACTAATATCGAACGGGCTTCCCCCTACGATAACCGCGGCATAGTCCTCCAGCGCCAGTTCCGGAATGCCGGTTTTCTCGATACGAAGTCGGTGGGCGTGTTGTGCTTGCAACTCGCCGTACTTGAGGATTGCCTCGAATTCGCTATCCGAGGTGTCGTCTTCCGGGCGTAACTGCAGTATCAGGAAAGGCTTGGTGGCGTTCATCGGTAATATCAAATCAACAAGTGCCGCCTATGATAACGCAGGATTTGTGGCGGATGTCGATGCATTCCTGATAAATATCGTTCGCGAGAAGATATCTGATTCTGCTAAGGTGCCTGCTGTTCTGAAACGAGGGCAGTAACATAGCGCTTCATCCCGCCTTCGGGCGCACTGAAAAAGAGCATTCGAACCGGCAGGATTGGGACAATATCCGCGCCATGATGCCCTATAT
>JAACFA010000286.1 GCA_009937625.1 Gammaproteobacteria bacterium
GGCGCGATGTGCGCCTTAGCTTGCAGTGAGTTCATGACTTGATTCCTCGGTAGTCGTTCGCGCAGGCAAGATATTCGCCTGCAACCAATTCATGGCTGCCCGCGTCGCTTGGCCATGATTAAAGAAAAGGTTCTCCGCAATTCGACGGCGTACCAGCGACAACCGCATTGGGTCTGCCAGGCTTTCCGCTACCAGTGCCGGAACATCGCTGGCATCTCTGGCGATAAGTCCGCCACCCCTTCCCCAGGTATCCAGGTCGAGCATCGAGCGACAGGCATCACGTGCCTGAACCAGTAATTCCGGTGTATCGAGGTACACGATCGGCCGATCGAGCAGCGTAAATTCATTGGCGACGGACGAGGCATCGCTGATTAGCAGGTCAGCTGCATGGAGCATCGGAATGACGTCATCGCAAGGTTGCACGATGCGGCAATGTGCCCCCTCGTACCGACGCAGATACGTAGCCCAGTCCACATCCTTGTTCTTCGGATGGTCATGCGGCTTGATCAACAAGTCGTACTCGTCGATATCCATTAATCGGCGAATCACGTCTTCGCCCATCGTTTCCAGGGAATTGCACTTCGCCCCCGTCGGCGCATACAGGATGATGGGCCGAGTACCATCGAAACCCATGCTGCGCAGGATCTCGGCCTTGTCGAGTGATCCGTCAACCAACGGGTCGGTCTTCATGAAACCGATCTTTGCGACTCGTGGATCGTTCTTGCGCAGGAGCCCGGTCTGCACAAATCGATTCAGCATGTACGGCCCGATCACGAAATAATGATCGCACCCCATGTTCTCGGGCCGCACGGCTTTATTGCGGAAGGATACGCCGTGAAATATCTGAATGCGTCTCTCCACACGCCGCGGCAGGATCAACTTGGTATGCGAGGAGAATTGCACGTCGAAATCCAGCTCGCGAATCTCGTCAACGGACAATATGCTCTCTGACGGAAGCCCGAATCCCGAGTACATTGCTGCCTCGTCGTATTCATAGCCGTCATCGATCTTTGTGCGCAAGCCGCCGGATACAAATACGTCCACGCCGGGCCAATTCCGCAATTGCTCATACAGAGGCTGAAAGCACCGAAAGTGGACTGGTGCATAGCCGGAGAAGAGTATTCTCATTCCTGACGCTTGCTTCGCTGCTCGCTGCTGTGCTGGCAAAGTCGCACTTTCGCTCGACGAGGACATTCCGCGCCAATCTTCGCAGGAACCATCGAAAACGACGCAGCCGTCTTCCAGGTGGACGATTCGGTCGAATCCATCCAGCCCGTGTTGTTGCCGGGTCGAAACGATAGTCGTGGGCACACCGGCGATTTCCCGGGAGGACAGGGTCGACATCACCAGTTCCACATCCCGCGGCGAAAGTCCTTCGCCCGGATCGAGGAAGCACTGCACGGACGCTCGCTGCCGGGCAGCGACCGCAATTTGCCGGAATCGCTGCTCCAGCGGCGTGGCGGCGCCCTCCTCCAGCGGATTCGGTCTGAACAGGGCGACCTGATTGCGCAGTGCGGACCGGTTGATGCCGGAGAGAATCGCGGAATCCCAGGTCACGGACCCGTCACCGACGTCCCCTTCACCCGCTATTGCCTCTATCAAGAGCGCGGATGCCGTACCAGAACGGTCTACGATCGCAACCCGCTCTCCACGCCTTATGGTCAGGTCCAGACCATCGCGTGGGCCATTGCCGCCATTTGCATCGGCGGGCAGCTTCGAACCGATACCCTTCAGGTCCAGCGATTTCTTCAGGCTTCTGAGGCGCAGGACCGATTCCGTCTCGACTGCTTCCTCGCGAGGTTGCAGCATCTGTATCAGCCGATAGGCCGGACCGAGAATTTTCCCGGTGCGTGTTCCCTGCCTCGCAAGACGCGTGATCGGGCCCCGCATCATCAGCGCGTAAAACATGAACAGGACGAGACCACCGGTCGAAACCGTGCCTTCTCCGACCGCCTGCATTCCGCTCCAGATTGAACCGACTACGGCAAGCCCGAAGACGACGTGTGCAGCCCAGGTTACCCGCCCTTGCAGGCGCGTAAGTGTCGCTTCGTAGCGGCCACTGGATTTGTTGATTCGTTTCAGCTTCGATCGGGAGTCGGGTTTCTTCAAGCTGGAGTAGATCTTGTTTGCCAACTTGCCTTCTTTGTATCGGTGCTGCAAAGAGATCTCGAAAACGTGCAGCGCCCCCCAGGCCGTAAGCAGACTGATAAGTAAAGCGGCTACAGCGAACAGCTGGCCCATGCGCGGATCCACGGACCAGAGCACTACTGCGACTCCGATGAACAAGAGCCCGTTGGTGGCAACATGTAGCAGGAAGCCCTGCATGCCCGCCTTTACCCGCGCCGCATCGCCGATGAGGCGGGACACGAGGTCCCCGGAGGCTACCTTGCGACTCTCCGGACTGATGCCCAGCGTCGAACTGAATACCTTTTGCCGAAGATCTCGGGTTGTGGCGATAGAGAACCGGCTGAAAAACAGGCGGGCCAGGTAGTCCAGCAGACCCAGAATGGTCACGCAAACGAGAAACAGCAGGGACAACTGCAGAATCTGAACACTGACGTGCTGAGTGATACCGGTTGTCGAGTCGGTATCTGTAATCAAGGCCGCCACCGAATGGAAGGGCCACGGCAGCGCCAGTCGCACCGCGACGATGCCGATCGATGCCACCGCCCCTTTCAGGAACATCGCACGATGACGTCGGCCCAGCTGTACGATGCCACGGATCGTGTTGCCGATCTTTCCGACCAGGTCGACGTGGCGGCCAAGCCGGGTGCCGACGGATCGCGATTCCGGCGCGGCCGTACTCGCCTGTTGCGGGTCGTCGATCTTCAAGAGACTGCTCCCGGCAGCCCAAACTGCTTTTGACCGGGCCGGTGGCCGGGCTCAATCGACGGCCAGATTTGATTGCGGGCAGCCTCGAGATCTTCCTGGTAGTCAATCTCAATCCAGGTCAGTTCATTGACATCCACCCCCACCAGGGCGTTGTCCCGAGCAAACGCGTGTACAGCCGCCGCCAGCCACTTGTTGTTTCCACCGCGCTCCAGAATAGCCGCCGCTTGTTCGAATAGGCCCCGGGCATCAGCGGCAGAGAACTTCAATATCCCGACGTTCTCGCCGTTAGTCACAGAGACGTCGAGTGTCTTGCTCATTGACCGCAGGATGTCCCCGGACAGCTCAACCTTCATGTGCTCATCGTCGGCGCCGGAACTCGAGTCGTACGCAAAGCAACTGAGCGAACTTTCGAGCA
>JAACFA010000287.1 GCA_009937625.1 Gammaproteobacteria bacterium
CGCCGGACTTGAATCCGGTCGAGTAAGAGCCGTAGAACATCATCGAGTCGTTGGCGAACCAGGTCAGCTTGGCGGTGCCCGTAACCTGGTCGTCAGAGATCGACTCGGCCACATTCGCGCGTGGTGCAAACGGCGCCAGCGTCCAGGCAAACCAGCCTGCGTTTGGCTCTGCGACGGCCAGCAGTGGTGTCAGATCAGGCGGCGGCCCCACCTGGCCGCCGGCCACCCATTGCTCAAACAGGAAGATGGACGTCCCGATCGCGGTCAGATCAGGCGGTCCGCCCGGACCTGGATTCGTTTGCGTATACGTGGCCGCGATGTCTTTTGTTTCGTCGGTATAGCGAGCGCCCAGCGAGAGTTCGAGGGTTTCGGACAGCGTCCAGTCAACCTGCCCGAAAACGGCGAAACCGCTGTGTTCCTGGAGGACCCTGTCATCGGCAAACATACCGGTTGGGATTGCCGGAGCACCCACCGGGATCAGGCCACCTGTGCCAATCGAAATAGCGGTGACGCCGTTGGTAAGGTCAGTGAGCGTGGGTCCGCCCGCTGCTGCCGCGCCCGCGTCGGCGTATGCCTGCAATTGCGTTCCAGCAGTCGTTACCGTGTTGCTCTTGATGTCCTGGGCGAAATAGTAGGCGCCGGCTACCCAACGGCTGCTCTCGCCAAATGACCCTGCAATTCGCAGTTCCTGCGATATCGAGTCCTGCTCCGCATCGTTGGTGCGGTCGGCCATATCGGTGTCGGTAAAGTCGACGTCGATATAGTCAAGGGTATCGAATGCTCTGAGCGCCGTTACCGAAGTCAGCGTGACGCCGTTGTCCAAGTCCTTGCTCAACTCGACCGACAAGCCCATGTCGGTATTCTCGGACCTCGGGACGTCATTAACGGACGTTATAAAATCATCCCAGCTGACGCCCTCGATGACGTTCGGGGGGATTGGGATATCGACGCCAAGGAACGGCGCTGTCGGCAGAAGATCCGGATAGTCGAAATCAGTAAAGATAATGCTGCCGAGTGACATGCGGACAAAGTCGGCTCCCGGTATCCCAACACCAGCGTTTATGCCGCCGTGCGCAAACAGGTTGTCGACACGATTCGTGCCGATGCAACAGACTTCATCAATCTCGGAATAATCAGCGATGATGCGTAGATCGAAGTCATCCCCTTCGTAACCTAATTGCGCCCGCAGGCCCAGTCGGTCGCGATCATTAAACAGGTCTTCCTGGACGCTGAGAAAAGGTTCACCCGGCCCTGCGGCGAGGTTATACGTGTAATTGTCGACATAGCCATCGCGCTCCGATGAAAAGATCGTACCGCGGAAAGCGAGTTTGTCGGTCAGCGGAATATTGGCGGCACCGGCTATACGGCGCAGGTTCATATCGCCGGCGGTCAGTTCCATGAATGCGTCGGTGCTGTCTGTACTGGGCGCAACGGTCCGGACATTAATTGCTCCGGCGGCCGTGTTCTTGCCGAATAGCGTTCCCTGGGGACCGCGTAAAACCTCGACGGCCGCGACATCGACCAGCTCGTTAATCATGGAGCTCTGCCGGGAGCGATAGACGCCGTCGACATACAGCCCAACTGACGATTCGACGCCGAAGTTATTCGACGTACTGCCAATGCCTCGCACCGAAAAATTCGATGTCGTCGCCGTCTGGCTGCGGCTGACGATCAACCCGGGGACATTTTGCTGCAGGTCGAACATGTCCTTGATGCCGGATGCTTCAATCTGGAGCCCGGTAATCGCCGTGATGGCCACAGGCACATCCATGACGTTTTGCTCGCCTCTTACCTTGGATGTGACAATAATTTCCTCGAGGAACGAGGTTCCCTCCTGCGCGTCCTGCGCGACTGCGGTCGTGGCCATTGCCAGGCCGACCAGTGGTAGCGCCACAACGCGACCGAGATTGAGTATGCTGGTACCAATCGGTTTCATGTCTCCCCCCCTTCAATGGGATGTAGATTCAATATCGTGCCCAAGCATAACACGGTTTTCGCGGGTGAGAATGTACTATAAGCTTATGAAAAATACATGATTATCCCGGCTCGGGATCGAACAGAGGACACGCTTATGCACGGCCTGATGATGGACACACCCCTGCTCATTTCGTCTATTGCGAAACATGCGGAAAAATTCCACGGCGATCGGGAAATCGTTTCGGTCACGATGGACAATCCCAGGCACAGGTACAAGGTACGCGACTCGGTTGCGAGATCCCGAAAACTAGCCAATGCGCTCGACAAACTGGGGCTCAAGACAGGCGACCGCGTGGCTACGATTGCCTGGAATGATTATCGCCACCTGGAGATTTATTACGGAGTGAGTGGCGCCGGCTATGTTTGCCACACGATCAACCCACGGCTCTTTCCAGAGCAACTCGTGTTCATCATCAATCACGCTGAAGATCGCTGGATATGTACGGACCTGATGTTCGTTCCTCTGCTCGAAAAGCTGTTACCGCAGATCCCCGGCGTCGAAGGTTTCATCGTGATGACCGATGAAGCGCATATGCCGGAGACCTCACTTCCCAACGCCGTATGCTATGAAACGCTGTTAGCAGCAGAGTCGGCCGAGTATCAATGGCCCGAACTCGACGAACGCACGGCATCGGCCTTGTGCTACACATCAGGTACGACAGGCGACCCGAAGGGCGTCCTCTATGACCACCGTTCGACCGTGCTGCATGCTTACGCCGGGGTTGCGCCGGATGCGCTCAATCTATCGAGTACCGACGTTATATTGCCCGTCGTGCCACTGTTCCACGTCAACGCATGGGGTATTCCCTACTCGGCGTTGATGATGGGCTCCAAGCTGGTTTTCCCGGGGCCGAAAATGGGCGATGGCGAGGCGCTGTATGAGCTCCTGGAAGCGGAGAATGTGACGCTCGCGCTGGGTGTGCCGACCGTCTGGCTGGCATTGCTCCAATATTGCGAGCAACAAGGCAAGACCCTGAATGCCCTGGAAAGAACGGTCATCGGCGGTGCTGCTGTACCGCGGTCCATGATCGAGCAGTTCAAGAAGGTGCATGACGTACAAGCGATCCAGGGCTGGGGTATGACAGAAATGAGCCCGCTCGGCACCGCAAATACGCCGAAGGCCGGCCAGGAGGACTTTACCGATGAGCAACGCTTTGATCTTGCGACCAAGGCCGGCCGCGGAATCTTCGGTTGCGAACTGCGAATCGTCGATGATGAAGGCCAGGCGCTGCCCTGGGATGGCGTTGCCTACGGT
>JAACFA010000288.1 GCA_009937625.1 Gammaproteobacteria bacterium
TCCAGCCACGGGGAGGGCGCGCCAGGTTGCCCGCCCCCTGCAAGGTGCTCAGGCGCTTATCCAGTTGCCTGCGGGCTGTGATGCGTTCTTCTGGATTCATTTAATAACTTTTATATTACTTTATGATGTTATTTTAATAACACATATATTATCAAAAGACAAGATAATTATAATCTATAAGTTATTAAATATTGCTTTTTGGTGTGAGTCCCGAATATTCATGCAGCCTGATGGAGATATACGTGTGGGTGTGGGTCCCGAATATTCATGCGGCCTGTGGAAGATATACGTGGTGAAGACCATCAACGACGGGAATTTCAGCGACGTTGCCCGGATCAGCTTTTCTTATCGCATGACCATCCGGTGAATCCTGTTCCAGTGACCGATGCGTTCGCCACGGATGGTAATACGCCAGATACGACGACAAGAGTCTCTTGAGATGTCGCTCGTTAAGGACAATGACATGATCAAGCAGTTCGCGGCGGAATGTACCAATCACCCTTTCCACATAGGGATTCTGCCAAGGCGATGCGGGTGCAGTAACGATCTCTTCTATCCTAAGGCTTTCAATCCGTCGGGTGACCTCTTTGCCGAAAATACTATCGCCGTCCCGAATCAAATAGCGAGGCGCTGTATCAAATGGAAACGCCTCCACGAGTTGCTGTGCTGTCCACCGTGCTGTCGGATGTTCGGTGACGTTGAAGTGAACGATTCGTCGTCGATCATGAGAGAGAACAACTAGCACAAACAACACGCGAAACGTCACTGTCGGGACCACGAAAAAATCGATCGACGCCAATTCCCGGGCATGTTGGTTGAGAAACGTCTTCCATGTCGGTGATGGTGGTTTGCGCTCGCGAGGCCGGTACTTTTCGACTGTCGATTTCGCAACTTCGATCCCAAGTTTACCTAGTTCGGCAACTATCTTCGGTGAACCCCATGCCGGGTTAGCTGTCCACATGCGTCGAATGAGCGATCGAAGCTCCGGTGAGATCCTAGGTCGACCGGGACTAGATTGACTGAGTCTGCGCCAGTAGCCCCGAAATCGCCGCCTCTGCCATGTGATAACTGTGCGCGGCTGAACGAAGTACAGCGCAATGCGCCAACGAGACCACAGTTTCGCTAACAGGCACCACAATATCCGATCCGTGGCAGTAATTCTCGCTCGCTCCTCCCTTTTCCTATACAGGGAAAGTTGGTGTTGCAGCGCTGCGTTCTCCAGTTGCAGATGCATACGCGTTTTCACCGACGTAGCAGCGAATGTCAATAGAAATTGGATCAGCCGAAACATGCACCTAAGGATCATCCATTAGCCAAAAATATGCAATAAAATCAATGTGCGCGGATTTTCGGGACCCACAGGTCATACCCAGGATTACCTGCCAATACCCTAAAGGGATCCGCAGGCTCATAATCAGGCACCGCCAGATAGCTCAGCGGCCTGCTGCGAATAGAGTTCCAGAACTTTACGCACGTAACTCAGCGTTTCGGCATACGGCGGAATTTGGTTACCATATTTTTCGACCGCATTTTCGCCCGCGTTGTAGCCGGCGAGCGCCAGCTCGAGATTGCTATCAAAACGTAACAACAGGTCTTTGAGGTAACGTGTACCGCCAGTCAGGTTCGCAGACGGGTCTTGCCGGTTGGCGACCCCGTAGCGCTTGGCGGTTGCTGGCATCAGTTGCATCAGTCCAACCGCGCCGGCACGAGATACCGCGTTCGGATCGTAGGCGGACTCGATGGCGATAACCGCGTGAAGCAACCCCTCCGGAACCTGATATCGACTCGCGACCTCGGCAATCTTGCTGGCGAAGCGTTTCCGGTTAGCGTCTTTGTCCCGGAAGTTGATCCGCGACATGCGTAACTTTTTCCCGGCTTTCTGGATCAATTGGTATCCGTCGTGCGGCGGCCTGTCGGTCAGATGAACCCGGCCCTGGCTATCAACGTATTTGTAGACCTCGACAGCCGCACTCGTGCCACTAGCGAGGCAGCCAATCGACAACATAAGGGCGAGCACCATTGTTTGGCGGAAACATATTCGCATTCAATGATGTTAGACCATAAATACCGTTATCGCCCCGCCAATACACCGCCATGTTCTCGTCATCATGCAGGCGGGCTGCCGGCTTGATACGTTCGCCTGGACGATCATTCTCATTGCAGGGCATCCGGGCGTCCCCAAATGCCGTAACGTGTAATCTCTGTCTCCGGTATAGGCTGCAATCTTTGTGCCGGGTTTCTCACCCTTCAGATTCAATTATTAAGCGCATTTTCGCCGATGGACGCGCGGACCAAAAGTCCTTGGGTCGCCGAGACAGTGCCTAAGTATCGGTTCAAGCTGGTAAAAGTCGCATAATCTGCTAACTTCTGAAGCTATGCCCATTATAAAAAAAGCCCTGTTGAGCCACGTTCTGTAACATGAAAAAATTTGCAGTGGCGTTCTTTTTTGCCGTGCTTGCCAGCGCACCGGCCTATGCACAGTCGATGATTGGTGGCTCGCTGGACGCCGACGCAGTAATTTCAACCGGCCAGTCGGCACAGATCGCGCTTCCCCGCCTGGACTTGATGTTCCGCCGCGAGCTATTGACGGTGTTCGTTCTCGACTGCGTCATCGTTCTCGCAGTCTCTTCTGCGATCGTCTTTCATCCTGTTCGGATCCGAGCCCGGCGTAATGTTCGTGACCTCGAACTTCCGAGACTGTTTCTGATGTATGGCCTGATTGGCATGGCCATAGGCTTTCTTGTCCTCCAGTACGGCGCCGTAATTGGTTTCGTGGTTTTCGGTATTGGCGGCCTGCTTCGATTTCGTTCTGTCCTCCGCAATTCGACCAACACGGTAGAGGTCATCCTCGTAACCCTCCTTGGCTTGTGCGTGGGGCTTAACCTGCAGCACATTGCGATTCTGATCGGAGTCTCGGCCTGGCTCGTAATCTGGTTCTTCGGCAGAAAGCGAAAGTACCAACTATCGGTCAAGCATACCAACCTGGAGGGCCTGACTGCCATGTTGGCAGATCTGCAGCAACTGATGGGAAGAATGGACTGGGAGCTAAACCATCAGAAATTGTTCGGGGAGCATTCAAATTCCACCAGTGCCCAGGCAGCCGCGACGGTAATTTTCAGCACCCCCGGCACGGAGGAAATCTCGGAAGTCGAAAAGGAACTTTCATCCTGTCTTCATGCCGAAGACGTCGAATGGCGTCTCAAGTAAATTCTCGCGTTGCCCGGTTCCTTCGGACTGATGCTCCCGGGGCTAATCGTGTCGGATTTCGCCGGGAAAATCTCGAGGTCAGGCCTGACGCCTCACTAAGGTTTCGAACAACAACATCGAACAAAAGGCCTGACTCGGTAAGTTAAAAATCGATCTGCGCGCGAAACTGCAGGATTTCTGGATCATCGTCACCACTCACGTCGCCGTCAGCATCGGCGTCTTCGTCATTATCGACACGCACATAGTTGAGCATGAAGCGCGTGCTGGAATTCGCGTACCAGTTCAGGCCCAACGTAACCTGTTCCGCAGCACCGCCGGTGACATCTTCGTCGTTGAGATCGAATTCGCTGAAACGTAGTGCCAATTCCCAGGCGCCGCGATCGGAATCCGGTTCGATGCCGGAAAAGCTGCCCTTCTGGCGCCGATAGTTTCGAGACTCGCCAGTCATAAGCCAGCTGACATAGACGTAGGAGCCATCGAATTCAAGCTCGCTCATGCCTTCTCGCCGCTCGATCTTCGCCTGTACGTATTCCGTCTGTATCGACCAGGAACCCAGCACCAGGGCGGCCTCGAGGCCGTAGCGATCGACCTGATCGACATCATCGATATCATCGGTGTCGAGGTAGCTGACATCGGTCAAATTGCTCTCGGGTCCAGTGTCGAAGCTGATTTCCCGCTCATCGTCGGGTGACCGCGTCGAAACCGCAGCACCGAAGTGAAGAGTCTTGCGTTTTTTACGCCAGGGCGCGGCGGTAACCCGCGCCGAGAGACCCCAGGCCTCGTCACCCTCGTCGTCGCTATCGTCGTCGAAGGCGCCGCCGAACAGGCCGCCGGCAAGCGACCACCCCTTGCCGTGCGTCGCTAAACCGACGCCGATATGCCGCCCGGGCACAAGTTCGCTTACCAGCGCGCGCTCCATGAACGTGATCGAACCCGAACTGGTCAAAACCTCGAGCCCGAACGGCTCCTTGAACTGACCGATCTGTAGACGCGCGCGCTCGAAACCCTGGTAGGAGATGTAAGCGTCCTTGACGTCGGCATCGCCATCGGCGAATTCTACTCCCAACTCATAGCCCCATGCTGAATCGAAACTACCTTCCAGACCGAGCCTGGCCTGGCGCAGCTCGGTACCATCACCGAGATCAACTTCGTCTTCGTTATATTTCGCCAGATCCACCATCAGGCGTCCCCCCAGCCCGGGGCCACCCTCGGTTTCTTCGTGACTGGTATCGGTTTCGTCGAGCGCGTCGACCAGATCGTAGTATTGCACCAAGTCCAGGGTGCCATTGTCGCGCAGCGTGTCGAGCAAATCGCGGTAGGACTGCTCTGTCGCACCGGCCTGGTTGAGTGGGATTGCGAGCAGCATGCCGCAGGAAACAACAAGCGCGTGCAGGTAACGCCTAATCATCGAAATTCTCTTATCGACATCAGATATGCCTGACTTCGAGAATACACTTATGCAGGTTCACCGATCAACCCGATTTTTCGCGAAATACAGTTATGGCTTATCGTTATTTTTGGAACCGAAGCTCCCGCGGAAACCATGGATTATCGACTTGAGGCAGGTTTACGTCAGCCAATCGGTGCGCCGGTGCCATCATTGCCCGTATATCGGGGTGACATCCTGGAATTACGTCAATGACAAAATAGTTCGTGTGCCCGATCTAGTGCGCCTTCTCGAAGTTCGAGAACTCGTAAACCAGCAGTTTCTGGTATAGCTTCTCCTCGAAACTGTCCGCTTTGTCGAGCCCCATTCTTTGCAGGTATTTTCGATACGGACTGGGATCGGTGCGCTTCAGGAAGGCTTTCAGTATGGTTGCGATCATCACCGGCGTGTTCTGTTTTTTCTTTTTCAGAATTTTCAGCGCCCTGCCAACGAAAATTTCTTCTTCGGTAAGATCCGTTCCAAAGGGGAAGGTTTTAAACAGGCCCAGGTCCTTGTACTTGACGAGCTTGCTGGAGATATCTGCGACGCGGTTTTGGCTGAATACGGCACTTATCGTGTAATCTTTACCGATCTTGCCGTTGCTTTTCGCTGTTTCCACAAGCTCCTGCTGGTAACGAGAATCGGTAATATCGAGCAGTCGATGCATGACTTCCTGGTCGGTTTGGCCACGCAGGTCGGCAATACCATACTCGGTAACCACGATATCCCGCAGATGCCTGGGTATGGTCACGTGCCCGTAATTCCAGACAATGCTGGAGCTTTCTCCCTTGCCGGTTATTCGCGTGCTGCGGAGGTTGAGAATGGAGCGGCCGTCGGGAAGCTCCTGCGCCATAGCGACGAAATTATACTGGCCGCCAACGCCGCTGATCAGGCGATTGTTGTCGAGTCCGTCACTGACGGCCGAGCCACTCAAGGTCATCATCAGGCAGGTGTTGACGAAGCGAGCGTCTTTGCGGTGCAACCGGTCGATTGTCTCGTGCCCATAGAGCTGGTTGATGCCCTGGACGCTCTTCATGTTGATCAGCCTGCGGTCTTCGTCGTTCAGGTTTCGCAGCCAGTCGTAAAATTCCTGGCTGCCGAGAAAGAAGGCACCCTGTATGACGTCGGCGTTCGCCAGCTTATCGCCGAGACAGCACTCGTAGATCAGTTCCCGGTTATCGAGGTCGGTCAGGTCGTTTGAGAGTCTGTCCCCCTCTGGAGTCTCGATCACGCCGTCACGCAAGCTCAGATTGCGCCTGAAGACACCGAATTTTTGCAGGTACTCGAAATCCGTTTCGGTAATTA
>JAACFA010000070.1 GCA_009937625.1 Gammaproteobacteria bacterium
CCAATCTGCGCACGGAAGCGGCGTCGACCGACGGCGAGACCGGCCTCGAGCTTCCCGACGATATCGGTGATGAACTCGAATTCTCGATGGACGATAGCGCGGCGGGCGGCAGCGACGCGACCGGCGTAATCGAATTGCCCGACGAACTGGATCTGGACGCCGCGGATGCCGCCGAGAAAGTCGATATGGATGAGATGGCAATGGAATTCGACATCGATGCAGAAGAGGCGGCCGCGCTAGACGACGCTGCGGAAGTCGATATCGGGGCTGAGTTCGATGCGGCGCTGGAAGAGGCCGATGATCTCGATCTCGATAACTCCGAAATGGCGGCGTTCGAGGATAACGTCGTGGGCGGCGGAGACAGTGATATCGCGACCGATGAAGATGCCGTCGAACTCGGTATCCCGGATGAAGACGAGGTGGACTATGCCCCCACCTCGATTGTCACCCCTAATTACGAAGACACCGAGGTGGTGCCTGACTTGGCCCCCGCGGAGGACGAGGATGCTTCTGAAATTGATCTCGGTATGGAAGATACCGCGATGATGGGCATGGACGAAACCTCGCTCGCTACCAGCGAATTGAACCTGGATACCGGTGAGTTGAAGCTGCCTAACGATGAGGAGATCGACGACGACGAGGATATCTCTATTATCGATTTTGGCGGCGAGGACTTCGTGGAGCCCACCGACATAATCGAATCGGTCGAAGGTGACGACGATGGCGCCGCGCTCGATGTCGAAGCCGAAGACGTTAAAACCGGAACCTTTGCGCCGGGGGATTTCGAAGAACCCACTGCTGCGACCGAATCATTGAGCGATATCGATGATATAGGCGACCTGATGCTGCCGGACGATGTCGACGAGGTATCTACCAAGCTCGACCTGGCGCGCGCGTTTATCGATATGGGTGATACCGAGGGTGCGCGCGGTAGTCTCGAGGAAGTGATGTCTGAAGGTAACGAGGAGCAAAAAGCGGAAGCCAAGGCGCTGCTAGACCAGATTTAGCGGATTGTCTCTGGCGCCGCCGCGGTGCTGACCGATCACAGCCTGTCGTTTTTGCGGCGGGCTTTTTTTTACCGGGGGGTAATCGAGCGGGTCCGGCGAGCCGGTTAAATTAGCTCGAAAACGGTGTTTCTAATTTGTTAAACTCCGCCTCCTTAGTTTAAGCCGTTGTCTTGTCGCCGCTACGCCCGTGTCCTTGCCAGCTTCTAAATCCAAAAAAACGATCGATCCGGTTATCCGTCTCTATCGAACGCCGATTATGCCTTGTCTGGACGTTTTAGCCCGGTGAAGTACGCGCTTGGCATCGAGTATTCGGGAACGGCCTACTGTGGCTGGCAGCGGCAGCCACACTGCGCCGATCACCCGGTAGAGCTGGTATGCGCCGGGCGCACCGACGCGGGCGTGCATGCGTTTGGACAGGTGGCGCATTTCGAGTCCAACGCCGAGCGCAGCCAACGCGCGTGGCTACTCGGCGCCAACTGCCGCTTACCTCGCGATATTCGGCTGCAATGGGTGACACCGGTCAGCGATGATTTTCATGCGCGTTTTAGCGCCACGGCCCGTGCCTATCGATACATTATTCTTAACGCGGAAGTGCCGAGCGCTATCTTTCAAGACCGCGTGAGCTGGGAGTTTCGCCCGCTGGATCACGAGGCGATGCATGAATGCGCCCAGATGCTGGTCGGCGAACATGATTTCAGCAGTTTCAGAGCGGTTGGCTGTCAGGCCAAATCGGCGCGCCGCGACCTGCAGGAAATCTCGGTTGTTCGCGAAAACCAGCTGCTGTACCTGGATATCAAGGCGAATGCCTTCCTGTATCACATGGTGCGCAATATAGCCGGCAGCCTGATCGCCGTGGGTAAGGGAGAGCAGGACCTGGCCTGGTTCCGGCAGATGTTCGAGGCTTGTGATCGTAACTTGGCCGATGTCACGGCCCCCGCTGCGGGGTTATACTTCCTGCAGGCCTGGTATGAGCCGCAATTTAAGCTGCCCGCCAGTACCAGAAAACCCGTATTATTCTGATATGAATTACCGCACCAGAGTGAAGATATGTGGCATTACGCGAGTGCAGGACGCGCGCTATGCTGCCGCCATGGGCGCCGATGCGATCGGCCTGGTATTGCACCAGGCCAGTCCGAAGAGAGTCACGCTCGAACAGGCCCTCGAAATTCGACGGATCCTGCCGCCGTTCGTGACCGTAACTGCCGTGTTGCTGAACGAAAGCGAAGACTGGATCGACCAGGTGGTTCGGCGCTTGCGGCCTGATTGCCTCCAGTTTCACGGCCAGGAGGAGTCCGATTTTTGCGAAGCCTGGAAGATCAGCTATATCAAGGCGATCCCGATGGGTAGTACGCAAAGCCCCGGCGAGTATGCGGCGAACTACGCCTCGGCGCAGGGCTTCCTGCTGGACAGTAACGCAGCTGGACGGCTGGGCGGCTCAGGTGATACATTTGACTGGTCCAGGATCCCCACTTCTTTCGTTGCTCCGCTGATTCTGGCAGGCGGTATAAACCCGTCTAACGTTGCCGAGGCGATTGCCAGGGTAAAGCCCTGGGGGGTCGATGTCAGCAGCGGTGTCGAAGTCGCCAAGGGCGTAAAAGATACGAACTTGATTGATCAATTTTTTAGCGAGGTTCGACGTGGTGACGATCAGGATTCACAGGCTTGAGACCACGACCGGGCTTTCTAATGGGGTAATGAATGAACTGGTTTGAAATGCTGCTGCCGTCCAAGATCAGGACCTCGGGGGGCAATGACAAGAAAAACGTTCCCGAGGGTTTATGGGCAAAGTGTGACGCCTGCGATGCGATCATTTATCGCGCCGAACTGGAGCGCAGCCAGGAAGTCTGTACCAAGTGCGATTTTCATATGCGAATCGGCGCCCGGCGTCGGCTGGCATCGTTTTTCGACGAGGACAGCGCCAGCGAGGTCGCCGCGGATCTCGAAGCCGAGGACGTGCTCAAGTTCAAGGATGACAAGCGCTATCGGGATCGCCTGGGTCAGGCGCAAAAGCAGACCGGAGAAAAGGATGCGCTGGTGGTCATGCGCGGCACCGTCATCGGTGTCGATATGGTAGCCGCCGCGTTCGAGTTCCAGTTCATGGGCGGTTCGATGGGATCCGTGGTCGGGGAAAAATTCGTGCGCGCGGTCAATACCTGTGTCGAGCATGGCCTGCCGTTGATCTGCTTTACCGCCAGCGGCGGTGCCCGCATGCAGGAAGCCCTGTTTTCGCTACTGCAAATGGCGAAGACCAGCGCTGCCCTCACCAGATTGTCGCGCCGTGGTTTGCCCTACATCTGCGTGCTGACGGATCCGACCATGGGAGGCGTTTCTGCCAGCTTTGCCATGCTTGGCGACATCCATATCGGCGAACCCGGAGCATTGATAGGCTTTGCCGGTCCGCGCGTGATCGAACAAACGGTGCGCGAAACCCTGCCGGAAGGATTCCAGCGCAGCGAGTTTCTGCTCGAACACGGCGCGCTTGACATGATCGTCGATCGACGTGAGATGCGTGACAAGATCAGCTCCCTGTGCACCATGCTGATGGGGCAAGCCAACCCTTAACGGATTCCCGCACCGCTTCCAAAGATTTCTGATGCGCTTTGATACTCTCGACCAGTGGCTCGAATGGCAAACGGTTTTGCATGCCAGTGCGATCGACCTGGGGCTGGAACGCGTGCAGCAGGTTGCCGGACGCATGGGTCTCGGCCGGATAGCGCGCCAGGTCATCACGGTCGCCGGCACCAATGGTAAGGGATCTACGGTAGCCGGTTACGAAATCTGGCTGCGGCGAGCGGGTTATACGGTCGCAAGCTACACCTCCCCGCACCTGTTGAAGTACAACGAACGGATCAAGTACAACCTCGAGCCGGTAAGCGATGCCGAGCTTTGCAGCGCCTTCGAGTCGGTGGAAGCAGCGCGCGGCGATACGTCATTGACCTATTTCGAATACGGCACGCTGGCCGCGCTTCACCTGTTTCAGCAGTGGCAACCGGATTACGCCATTCTGGAAGTGGGGCTGGGAGGTCGCCTCGACGCGGTGAATATCATCGATGCAGACCTGGTCCACCTGACGCCCATCGGGATCGATCATCAGGCCTGGCTGGGCGACGATCGCGAGCAAATCGGTTTCGAGAAAGCGGGCGTGCTGCGCGACGGTATTCCGGTGGTGTTAAACGATCCGGATCCACCGCGATCGGTGCTCGAGGAAATCGAGCGGCATCGCTGCAGCTGCATGCGGCTCGGTCGGGATTATCAACTTACCGGGCTCGAGACGAACAGGCCGCTGTGGCAGTCTCGCGACCTCGGGTTTCCGCTCGATAATATTATGCCGGGCGCGCATCAGGCGCTCAACCTTGCCGGGGTGGTCGCCGGTCTTAGTCGACTGATCGACCTGAGCGCCTTCGATCCGGACGAGCTGCGCAATAATTTTCACGGCGCGGGCCTGGCGGGACGCCTGCAGCAGATAGACTGTTCGCTGCCTTGCCGGCTGTTTGCGGACGTAGGGCACAATCCGGATGCAGCGCGAGCTCTGGCCGCTAGCCTGGACGAGCTGAAGTCCGCGCAGGGCAGGCTCGTTGTGCTGCTCGGAATGCTCGAAGACAAGCAGCCGGAACTGTTTGTCGAGGCGCTCTCCCCGGTCGTAGACAGCTGGTGGCTAACCGGCCTGGATTGTGATCGAGGTCTCAGCGTCAGCCGCCTGCAGTCTAGAATCGGCGCCCAGGTCAAGATCGATGAACGCTTCGATAATGTCGCGGCGGCGCTCGATCACGCGCTGTCATCTTTGGGTAATCAGGATATAATGCTGGTAACTGGCTCTTTCGTTACTGTCGAACAGCTTCTACGAGCGGTACCCGATCCCGGCAAACTAAACAAATATGGATCAGAACATTAAAAATCGTCTGGTTGGCGTTATCGTAATTTTTGCGCTCGCGGTTATATTCCTGCCGATGATCCTGGATGGCTCCGGCGTGCCCCGGGAGCAGCAGGAGATAGTGATTCCGCCGCAACCGCTGGTAACGGCTAATCCCGAGTTCGAGCAGAAGATTGTCGAACTGCAGGCCAAGGTTGATACCTTGCCGGATCTGGAACCACGCCACGTCGATGAGAAATCGGCTGCCGATACTATCCAGCGCTCCGGGACCGATGAAGGCGAGTCTTCGGAGCCGCAGGTAAAGCAGGCTGCGGAACCGAAAGCCGAATCCAAAACCGAAACGGCGCCGGAAACGAAAACCGGGGGCGATAGCTGGGTGCTGCAGGTCGGCAGTTTTCAGGATCGCGGCAAGGCGCTGGCGGTGCGCGATAAATTGCGGCAGTCGAAAATTGCCGCGGTCTTCATCGAGCAATTCAAAAAAGATGGTACAGCCAGTTATCGCGTCCGGCTGGGCCCGTTTCTGAATCGCGACCAGACCCGAGTCGCGCAGAACAAAATCAAGGCCAAGCATGACATTGATGGCATTATCATGAAGTATGAAAGATAATCCGGGTTCAGCGCATAGATCGACGCACTGATAATGTACATCTATATCTAATGCAGTTGGCTTATCCATCGGCGGTGAAAAGAGGACAGCAATGAGTTGGCTCGATCTCGTGATTCTCGGGATTATCGTTTTATCTGCGTTAATCAGTCTGATTCGCGGATTCGTTAAGGAGTCGATTTCGCTGGTGACCTGGATAGTCGCCGGCGTCCTTGCCTTCCGTTATTTTGCACCCATGGCCGACTTGCTGGCGCCGTTTGTCGATGCGCCGACGATCAGGAATGTCGCCGGATTTTCGATACTGTTCGTCAGCACGCTGGTGGTCGGCGCTATCATCAACTTCATCATGAGCCAACTGGTGTTAAAAACCGGTCTCAGCGGTACCGACAAGGCTCTGGGCGTGGTTTTTGGTGGTGCGCGCGGCGTGCTTATCGTCACCATGGTCGTACTGCTCGCAAGCCTGACGCCGATGCCCGAAGCGGACTGGTGGCAGGACTCCGCCATGGTTGGCTTTTTTCAGCAACTGGCCGAGTGGGTGAAAGGAATCATTCCAGCGGATGCGGCGGACAAATTCAGTTTTTGATCAGGGCTCGACGGCCCGGGTAGCGAAGGTATGTGTGGAATAGTCGGAATAGTTAGTCATCAGGCGGTAGCCCAGACGATCTACGATTCGTTGCTGGTACTGCAACATCGAGGGCAGGATTCGGCGGGCATTGTCGTTTGCGACCACAACAAGTTGAACCTGCGCAAGGGCAACGGCCAGGTTAGCGATGTGTTCCATACCCGTCATATGCTTAATCTGACCGGGACCATGGGTATTGGACATGTGCGTTACCCCACTGCCGGTTGTTCCTCGTCAGCCGAGGCGCAGCCGTTTTATGTCAATTCTCCCTACGGCATAACGCTGGCGCATAACGGCAACCTGACCAACGTGGAGCAGTTGAAGGGGGAGCTGTACCAGTCGGATTTACGTCACATCAACACCGAGTCGGACTCCGAGGTTTTGCTAAATGTCTTTGCCCACGAGCTCGCGAGTTGCGGTAGCCTGAACCTGACCCCGGACGAGATTTTCACCGCAATTACCGAAACGCACAAGCGAATCGAAGGTGCCTATGCGGTGGTAATGATGCTGACGGGCAAGGGAATTATCGGCTTTCGTGATCCCCGCGGTATTCGCCCGATGGTTTACGGCAAACGAGAATCCGCGCAAGGTAACGAATACATGATCGCCTCTGAAAGCGTTGCCCTGCAAACCTCCGGATTCGAACTCATCGGCGACCTGCAGCCCGGGGAGGCGATTTACATCGATAGCAGCGGTAACGTCCATCGGCGCCTGTGCTCGGCTTCGTCCAAGCTCAATCCCTGCATCTTCGAGTATGTTTACCTGGCGCGGCCCGACTCGATCATCGATGATATTTATGTCTACAAGGCACGCCTGCGCATGGGCGTTAAGCTGGCGCGCAAGATACTGCGGCAGATGCCGCAGCACGACATCGACGTCGTCATTCCGATTCCAGATACGAGCCGTCCCGCGGCGATCGAGCTGGCCTTCCATCTGGGCGTCAAGTTTCGCGAGGGATTCATCAAGAACCGTTATATCGGTCGCACCTTTATCATGCCGGGTCAAACCATGCGCAAGAAATCGGTACGCCGTAAACTGAACCCGATAGATATCGAGTTCAAGGGAAAGAATGTTTTACTGGTGGACGATTCGATTGTGCGCGGCACTACCTCCAAGCAGATTATTCAGATGGCGCGCGAAGCCGGCGCCAGGAAAGTGTATATCGCCTCCGCGGCGCCGCCGGTGCGGTATCCCAATGTTTACGGCATCGATATGCCGGCCGCTAACGAGCTGGTTGCCCACGGCCGCAGCGAAGCCGAGATCGCGGAATTTATCGGCGCCGACTGGTTGATTTACCAGGAGCTGGATGACCTCATCGATGCGGTGCAGAAGGGTAACCGCAGGATCAAGAAATTCGACTGTTCCTGTTTCGATGGTAAGTACGTTACCAAGACCGTTGGTAACGATTATCTCGACAAGATCAGTAATCTGCGCAGCGATTCGGCCAAGGCAGCGACCGATGAACAAATTACCGTCGTTGGCATGGAATTGCATAATAACGCCTGATGCGTTGGCAGGATATTAAGCGGGAAGTCGCCGCCAGATTGAGCGGAAATCCGGCCCTGGCAGACGAACGTCCTTTCGTCGTGATCGATTCCACTCAACAACAACTGCACTGGATCGATATCGAGAGCGAAAATAATCGAAGCTACCCGATATCGACCGCCGCCAACGGTATGGGTAACCAGATCGATTCATACATGACCCCGCTGGGAATCCATCGCGTGCGCCAGAAAATAGGCGGTGATCAACCCAGGGGCATGGTGTTCGAAGCGCGCGAACCCACCGGTAGAATCGCCGGCAATCTGGATAATCGTGAACGGGATGAAATCACCTCGCGCATTTTATGGCTCGATGGATTGGAGGCGGGCGTCAATCGTGATGGTGACTGCGACACGTTTTCCCGTTACATCTATATCCACGGTACTTCGGACGAAAAACGCATCGGCGAACCGGTTTCGGCGGGATGTATACGCATGAAAAACGATGATGTGATCGAGCTGTTCGAAGACGTACTCGTCAATGATCTGGTGTTGATCAGGTAGCGAATCAGACCGACCGGTAATATTTCCCGAAAAAAATTCCGCAAGCCTGCTCACGGTCTATGGAACGAGGATAACGCGGCTGCTTGACAAGCCTGACCCGTCGTCATATCTTTTCGTGGCGGCGCTAATTTGTTACTCGGCTTGCAGGCGCCCGGGTTCCGCCAGACGGTTCCACAAATAAATTTGCTAAAGAGGGTGGTTCAGAATTCTTTCCGTACCGTTCCCCCTTCCGAGTTTTTCGATTTTGGAGAAACTCCTTGAATAACGACAATCCTGGTTTTGATACGCTGGCCGTCAGAAGCGGTCAACAGCGTACGGCGGAGCTCGAGCACAGCGAAGCAATATTTGCCACCTCGAGCTTTGTTTTCGAAAATGCAGCCCAGGCCGCCGCGAGATTCGCTGGCGACGAGCCGGGCAACATTTACTCGCGTTTTACCAATCCCACGACACAGGCTTTCGAGCGCCGCCTGGCGGCAATGGAAGGCGGTGAAGCTTGCGTCGCAACCGCGTCAGGCATGGCGGCCATCATGAGCCTGTGCCTGGCTTTGCTGGAGTCAGGGGATCATATCGTCAGCTCGCGTTCGGTGTTCGGCACGACTACGACCCTGTTCGACAAATACCTCCCGAGGTTCGGTATCCACACCAGTTTTGTCGGCATGAAGGACCTGGACGACTGGAAGCAGGCGATTCGTAGCAATACGCGACTGTTGTTTCTGGAAACCCCGTCGAATCCGCTTACCGAAATCGCGGATATCAAGGTGCTGGCTGATCTGGCTCATGAAAACAACTGCCTGCTGGTAGTCGATAATTGTTTTTGCACTCCGGCGCTGCAACGCCCCCTCGATTTCGGTGCCGACCTGGTGGTGCATTCGGCCACCAAGTATCTCGATGGCCAGGGCCGCATTGTTGGTGGAGCGGTGGTGGGACCGGAGCAGCTGGTTGCCGAGGAGATATTCGGGGTGATCCGGGCCACCGGTCCGAGCCTGAGCCCGTTCAACGCCTGGGTCGCCCTGAAGGGTCTGGAAACGCTCAGCCTGCGGATGAAGGCGCATTCACAGCAGGCGCTGCACCTGGCGCGCTTTCTAGCCGATCATCCTGCGGTCGAGCAGGTCTACTATCCCGGGCTCGAATCGCATCCCCAGCATCGGCTGGCGCAGTCGCAGCAGTGCGGCTTTGGCGGTGTCGTATCGTTCGTTGTCAGTGGCGGGCGCGAAAGCGCCTGGCGCGTAATCGATGCCACCAGAATGTTGTCGATTACCGCCAATCTTGGAGACGTGAAGACCACGATCACACATCCTGCGACGACCACGCATGGCCGCGTCAGCGACGAGCTAAAGCGGCAGGTTGGGATCGGCGAGGGGCTGATTCGAGTCGCGGTGGGACTCGAAGATCTCGACGATATCATCAACGACCTCGCGCGCGGGCTCGATGGCTGATTTCTATCGCCAGCTCGAAGCCGCAATTCTGGAGCCCGATATCCGCAGAAAATGCGAGCTGACCGCGCGACTGCATCAAGCGTGGGAACGGCAGCCGGATATTAGCGGTGCGGATTCGAAAATTCTGCTAATCGATGATCCCGGGCGACCGTCAAAACCGGAACTGGTCGACCCGCGCCGGCTGGAGCGCCGCAGCTTTGCCACCGAATCGGGAAGAGTCCGCTTATTGCATGCATTTGCGCATATCGAATTCAATGCCATCAATATCGCGCTAGACGCGGTTTATCGTTTTCGCGATGTGCCAGCCGATTTCGTCGGCGACTGGCTGCTGGTGGCAAGTGAGGAGGCGCGGCATTTCCAGATGCTGGAAGCTGAACTAGAGCGACGTGGCAGTTACTACGGCGCGTACCCGGCGCATCGAGGGCTGTGGGACATGGTATGCAAAACCCGTGACAACCTCCTGCATCGCATGGCGCTCGTGCCGCGCGTAATGGAGGCACGGGGTCTCGATGTCACGCCCGCCATGATCACCAAGTTCAGGCAGTTCGGGGATGAAGCCGCGGCCGCGATTCTGGAGACGATATATCGCGACGAGATCGGACATGTGCGCATCGGTAACAACTGGTTCTGCTGGGTTTGCGGGCAACAGAATCTCGACCCGCCGGCTACCTTTCGCGAGCTGGTTGAGCGCTTTATGGAAGGCAAGCTGCGCGGGCCTTTTAACTATTCCGCGCGGATCGAGGCCGGTTTTGCCAGTACCGAGCTGGAAGCGCTGGAGCAGGGCGGCTAAACCCTCGGGTCCACCAGCCTAAAGCCCTGTGGATGATCCCAGCTCAGGTAACTGGGCCCTGGATTCCAGTCTCCCAGCACCAGTCTTTGCAGGTCGGGCCCGTAACGATGCACCGCGGGACGATGCGTGTGTCCATGGATGATGGTGTCGACCCGGTTTTGATCGAAGCAATCCCGCACCGCCTGCTGATTCACGTCCATGATGTCGGCCGATTTCTGCGCCATGGCGTCGGCGCTGTCGCGGCGCAGTCCGGCGGCGATCCGCTGGCGTTCGGCCAAC
Source organism: Gammaproteobacteria bacterium (assembly GCA_009937625.1). Taxonomy (GTDB): domain Bacteria; phylum Pseudomonadota; class Gammaproteobacteria. Next base: position 10,655 of record JAACFA010000070.1, read on the forward strand.
GGTTGGGACAGAAACTCGGATTGCCACGCTGGGCTGCGCACCATGCTGCGAAATTGCTGATAATCCTGATCGTCGGTGCACAGCGTGTCGCCATGCATCAATAGAGTCCGCTGATTACCAAGCCGTAAAAACTTGGGTTCCTCGAGCAGGCTGATACCGATCCTGGCACTAAAATCCCGACCTAGCAGAAAATCCCGATTACCGGCCATGAAATAGACCGGTATCGTTGCTGCCAGACGCTGCAGCGCATCGATGACCGGCCGATGCTCCAGGGCTGGATCATCGTCACCGAGCCAGACTTCGAACAGATCGCCCAGGATATAAAGATGGCTGGCCGCTGCCGCGCGTTCCTGTAAAAACTGCAGCAGGGCGTCTGCTACCTGTGGGCGCTCTGGATCCAGATGGCAGTCCGAGATGAACAGGTACTCGTCGCTCATGCGGCAGGTACAGAATTACTGTCGGCTAACCGCGGTAATCGTGATAGTTTCGTTAGGTACATTCTGGTGACCGCCCTTGTTGCCGGTGGGCACCTGGGCGATCGCGTCGACGACGTCCATACCGTCAGTTACCTTGCCGAACACTGCGTAACCCCAGCCCTGCGTCGTCTCGCTGGTGAAGTTCAGAAAGTCATTATCGGCGTGGTTGATGAAAAACTGCGAGGTGGCCGAATGCGGGTCGCTAGTGCGCGCCATCGCCAGCGTCCCGCGGTCGTTTTTTAGACCGTTGTTAGCTTCATTCTCGATCGGGGCACGCTTACTCGGTTTATCCATCATGTCGGCGGTAATGCCTCCACCCTGTACCATGAAATTGGGGATGACCCGGTGGAAAGTCGTGTCGACATAGTAGCCGTCATCGACATAAGCGAGAAAATTCTCGCTGGTGTTGGGTGCGTTTTCCATATCGAGTTCGATCGTAATATTTCCCATCGTGGTTTCGATCAGCACGGTCGGGTTGGCAGCAGAATTTTCGGTCATTGGTTTGTCACCTTTTAAGTATGGGTAAAGTACCAGAGAAAGGATAGCTGCGAGCACGACCGCGATTGGTAGTAACGTTTTTTTCATCAGCATTCCAGTTTTTTACAAGCTTGCGGATTCTACTGATTTGCATGCGCTTAGGGAAGCCGGTATCAATTAACGGTTTCACTCGGAGAGTGCTTCTTTTAAACTCTAGGTCCAGTTTTCAAGCAGCCCGAAATACATAAATGCTGACCATATACAACAGCCTTAGCAACAAAAAGGAAGTCTTCGAACCGATTGTGGCGGGACAGGTTCGAATGTACGTATGTGGCATGACGGTTTACGACTACTGTCATATCGGGCACGCGCGCGTGCTGGTCGTATTCGATGTGGTTTCCCGGTTTCTGAAACACCTTGGATACGAGGTGACCTATGTGCGAAACATCACCGACATCGACGACAAGATCATCAATCGAGCCCATGAGAACAATGAAGAATACTTTCATTTAACCCGTCGTTTCATCGATGCAATGCATGAAGATGCGGATGCGCTGGGCGTATTGCGCCCCGATTTGGAGCCGTGCGCTACCGAGACTATCGGACCGATTCTGGAAATGATCGAAAAACTGGAGCAGAGGGGTTACGCCTACCAGGCCGATAACGGCGACGTTTATTTCGCGGTAGCGAAGTTCGATGATTACGGCAAGCTATCCGGCAAGAAGGTCGACGAGTTGCGCGCGGGCGAACGCGTGAAAATCGATGAGGGCAAGCGCGATCCGCTCGATTTCGTACTTTGGAAATCCGCCAAGCCTGGCGAACCGAAATGGCCGTCCAGATACGGCGAAGGGCGCCCTGGCTGGCATATCGAGTGCTCGGCGATGTCTAACAGCCTGCTCGGCAATCATTTCGATATTCACGGTGGAGGACATGATCTGCAATTTCCCCATCACGAGAACGAGATTGCCCAGAGTGAATCCTGTAACGGTGAAAAATTCGTCAACTACTGGATGCATAACGGTTTCGTCCAGGTTAACCAGGAGAAAATGTCCAAGTCGCTGGGCAACTTTTTCATCGTTCGAGACGTACTGGAAAATTACCGCGCCGAGGAAGTCCGCTATTTCATTCTCGGCAGTCACTACCGCAGCCAGCTGAACTATTCCGAGGATCAGCTCGACAACGCGCGTGCGGCCTTGCAGCGCCTGTATGCGGCACTGCAGGATACCGAGACCGTCGAAATTCCTCAGCAGAGTGATTACCAGCGGCGTTTCGATCAGGCGATGAGCGACGATTTTAATACTGCCAGCGCGATCGCGGTGCTGTTCGACCTGGTGCGCGACATTAATCGCGCCAAGGCGGAGGGCAGTGAACAGCAGCACGAGCTTGCGAGCCTGCTGCGCTATCTCGGTGGCGTTATCGGTCTGCTGCAGGAGGATCCCGAATCCTATCTCAAGTCGGGTACCGGACAGGCCGGCAGCGGGCTCAGTGATACCGCGATCGACGAACTCGTCGCACAACGCCTGCAGGCGCGCGCCGCCAAAGACTGGGCCAATGCCGATCGCATTCGCGATGAACTAAGCGCCGCCGGTATCGTCATCGAGGACGGTTCGGACGGCACACGCTGGCGTCGTGGCTAGCCTCAATTAGAGCATTGTTAGGCAGCTGCAGCGACTCGCACAACGGGCATTCGCGACGATTGACGCCTATAGGCGATCAGCGTATGATTCCGCGCCTTGCAAGCGGATGCGTCGGACGCATCGGAAGGGCAATTCGGGGTGTAGCGCAGCCTGGTAGCGCAACTGCTTTGGGAGCAGTGGGTCGGGAGTTCGAATCTCTCCACCCCGACCAATTTCTCGGAAAATCTGGTATCATTGGTGCCGGTTTTCAAATGAAATTTAGGGTAAGGGATTCAGCCTAAAATGAACCAGGGCAGGCTTTCTAGCGTATGTAATCCATGTTGAGCGCAGCAGTCGCGGAAAGCTTGCAGAGAGGATTCCGGTAGATTAACTGAACCGAGGGTGCCTTTCTAAGGGTCAATTTTAGGCGAGTGCAAGGCGCCAGCGCGCGCAGAACCGCAGCGTATATAAACATACGTGAGGAATCGAGCACGCTGGCCACGCCGCAATCGTCTAAAATTGATCCTTAGAAAGGTACCCGAAGCGCCCGTAGCTCATTTGGATAGAGCATCGGCCTTCTAAGCCGAGGGTAGCAGGTTCGAATCCTGCCGGGCGTGCCA
>JAACFA010000002.1 GCA_009937625.1 Gammaproteobacteria bacterium
ATGACGAAATCGGTAAGATATTTGCCTAACTTAGTTTTTGCTTTGTTTCTAAGCAGACGCTGAGAATTGTTTCCTGGGCTTCAAAGAACGGCCAACAGCGGACCCTTATTTCTCACCCAATATTAGTGCCGTGATCACAATCCCCTGGCGTATTAGGTACGAGAATACGTTTTTTTCGGATATGCTAACCCTATGGCTGAGAAATTCTCCAATCACAAACTGACTGCAATTTTGTATGCAGATGTGGCGGGTTATAGTCGCCTGACTGGCAAGGATGAAATGGGCACCCATAAACGCGTCATGGAGACGCTTGATTATGCCAGTGAGGCGATAAAACAAGCTGATGGCACGGTATTGCGCTATGCTGGCGATGCTATCCTGGCGGAATTTTCGAGCGTACTAAAGCTTGTGCAAACAGCAGTAAAAATACAAACCGAACTTGAAAGCAGGAATACCGAATTTTCCGCTGAGGATAAGATTCAGATCAGGATTGGATTGAATATCGGGGAGGTTTTGGAAGATCGTGGCGAAATATATGGTGATGGCGTCAATCTGGCGGCACGTCTTGAAGCAGCCGCGGAGCCAGGTGGTATTTGTATTTCCGCCGCTGTCTACGAACAGATTAGGGGTAAGTTTGACGCTGAGTTTCTCGATGGTGGCAGCCAGACTTTCAAAAATATAGCCAATCCCGTTCAAGTTTATTACTGGACACCGAGGGTCTTACCAGAAGTAGCCCCCCCAGATTTTGCATTACCCTCAAAACCATCGATTGCGATTTTGGCTTTCGAGAACATGAGCAACGATCCGGAACAGAATTTTTTTGCCGAAGGGATTAGCGAAGACATTATTACCGAGCTTTCCAAGTTTCGGTCATTTTTTGTCATTGCCCGAAATTCGTCATTTGCCTTTAAAGCCCAGTCAACTGATGTTAAAGAGATAGGCAGAAAACTAGGTGTGCGATACGTCGTAGAAGGTAGCGTTCGGAGAGCAGGCGACCGGGTTCGGATCACCGCCCAGCTAATAGATGCCATCGATGATAAACACTTGTGGGCAGACCGCTACGATCGGGAGTTAGAAGATATATTCGCGGTTCAGGATGAAGTAACGCAAGCAATTGTCACCACAATCGAACCCCAGCTTATTAGCAGCGAACGTCAACGCGCACGACGCAAGCCTACAAAAAATCTAAATGCGTGGGAATCTTATCAACGTGGGCTATGGCACATATATCAATACAAGCCTGAAGACACCATAAAGGCACTGGAATTTTTAGAAAATGCGATCCAGTTAGACCCAAATTTTTCTTCCGCATACGGGGGATTTGCATTTGCAATGTACGTTCACCTTCTAATGGGTATTTCGCGGGATCGAGATGGTGATCTTGAGCGTGGTCTGAAAGCAGGACTTACAGCAGTATCTATTGACGAAAATGATCCCTTTGCGCATGTAGGGCTGGGGCGAATTCGCATCATTCGAGCAGAGCACAAGCAGGCAATCGCGTCTTTCGACCGCGCCATTGAACTCAATCCTAGTTTTGCACTTGCACACTACGGAAAGGCTCATTGCCTTTGGCACTGCGGTCACCCGGATCAGGCAATTAACTCACATGACGAGGCGATGCGGCTAAGCCCACGCGACCCGTTGATGTGGACTTTTCTAGCCAGTAAAGCAATCGCGTTATATATGCTGCAACGATACGAGGAGGCGTTAGACTGTTCCCACCGCGCCCAGCAATATCCGATAACTGCGATTTGGGCTCATATGGGTGAGTTAGCAACACTTGGAGTCCTGAACCGACAGGAAGAGGCCCAAGAGGCGCTTGAGCGTGCATTGATACTTCAACCCGATCTTTCCATATCATTTGTAAAACAGGCGTTGCCCATTACCCATGCTGCCAGCATGGAGCATTTCATCGATGGCCTAACCAAAGCAGGTGTGCCCGATTAAGATTTTCCATCAAGGGAATTAAAATATTACCGTTACCCCTGCCTTAGTAAATTTATTGAGAGTCCGAGATGGTCGTTCTGAGCCGCTCAAAAAAATTTTCTCAGCGTCAGCTTTTCATGCTTTAGGATAAAAATTCAGGATATTTGTAATTTCGCGATAGTCTCGAAAACAGCCCTCACCTCTCGTGAAGGCGACAGGCAAAAAGTTCGATATGTGTCCACGATGGGGAGCCAGAGAAGCCGATTTGAGTTCGCTCAGCCGGCTTTTTCTTCGCAGTTGATATCGTCACTTCGGGATAACGCGAGCATTCGTTCAGGGCCTTTTTTTGCCTGGAACTGAGCCGAATTTCCCGCGCCATTGCGCGCTGCTTCGATACGCCGCGACCTGCGAACTCTCCCGGCAATTGCGCCTGCATCGCACTATCGCCGTCACACTCCCGTTGGCGGGATAGCACAGGGGAGTGGTGCCGGAGCGATATCCAGGCGAACTGGTCGAACCAGGGGCTCGAGGCATCTGTCGACTGACTATAATTCGTCCTCAAGCCAATGCGCCCGGTTGACAGCGGACAGGTGCTTCCTTGCCTCTTTTTCGTTGACAAACCGGTCGCCGATCCGGTTTGGGTTCTGCTTTTTTAGGTCCGAAACGGTAAACTCATTCCGAATTGTTAGAAAGGACGCGATTCGTATCAGCAACTCGTCCATGTCGGAGAAATCGGCGTAGGTAACATGCAAGACATTGTCCCTGTTTAGGACGGTTTGCTTGAAGAGATAGTCAAGCGTTTGTGCGGCCCTGAAATACTCGTTATAGGCGTATTGATCGAAACTGGTCTTGTGCCCGAGGTCGATTTGCACGGATTCCCGCGTTGCCCAGATCCGGTCTTCTAGCGCCCGGAACCACGAGGTAGCCTGAGCGAGCTTATTCTCCCTTTCGAGGTATATGATTTTCAGGGCCTGATCTTCTACTATGGTTTTCAGCACCTCGGCGTGGTGTCCCAGCATAAAATTAAAACCGAGTGCATAGATTCCCTTGGCAAATATCGACTCGTAAAACTCGTGGTAGAAAGACACTGGATCACGATCGCGGTACTGTACGGCAGCCATCTCGGACTCGTCATTATTAGGATCCAGTCGCGCGATCATGGATAGGTTATACAGTTCATTATCACAAAACACCTGTTTATTGCTGCTGAGGGTGTTGATCAGGAAGGTCGATCCGCTCCTGGGTTGACTAACGACAACAAAGTTTACTTTTGCCATGCGCTGGTAGGTTCTAGCTCGTCGCTAGCTACATTCCGGAGGTGAATTTGAACGGAGTAACTCGTTGTGATAGGTAGGTTGGCGCATAGAGCAGTCGCAGGCATATCGATTACAATCCCTGGTGATTCCTTTTGTCGCTTATTAACCTGGTGATCATCCGCTAATGTTTCTGTTTATATATATACTCTAATTGTTTTATATGGTCGTCGAACGATACCAGCGGCATCGCATGCTCCCAAAACTCCGCAAGCAAAAAATCTCTTTTTAATACCTGCTCGAGCTTATTTATAAAACCTGTAGTATTGCCATTGCGAAAAACGAATTTGGAGTTATCGCCGAGTTCGCTGGCCCCACCCAAATCACTAGTTAAAATAGGTATACCCCGGCTAACTATTTCTATCGCTACCTGCGGTAAATTGTCCTCCCACAATACAGGTATGATACCAAGATCAACCCTAGACAGAATTTCATCTAGCTGCTCATGAATGTACCCATTTGTAAAATATATATTATTAAATTTTCTGCCGAGCATTTCGATTCTTTCATATGCCCTGTAGTCTTTTTTTTCCACGGCGATTACGATACTAATGCGCTTCGCGATTGCTATATGCATGGCCTCTAGTGCGTCCAGAAGAAAATAAAATCCTTTATCCCTTCTCATATATCCCAAATAACATATCGTCAATATGTCCCCATAATCCCGCCTTAAGTTATAATTCGCCTGCTTTTCAGCGTGAACCGTGCCGATGTAGGAGACCTCTATCTTGGCTTTATTTATGCCATAGTGCTCCGCGATCACTGCTACACGCCTGGAAACTGCCAGCACCTTATCGACATGATCATTGATAAGTGACACAAATGTCCTTCGCCTTTGTACAAAGAAGTCTGCCTGGCTGTTCAATTCCTCGAGGACAATTTTGCTTTTTGTACAACCGCGACTCGGGACCAGATTTCCCCGCCTCTTGGCAAGATATTTATATGGTTTGTACAAGAACCGAATAGACCTGAAGGCTGTCCTGTAAAACCACGATTTGGGGTGTACACCAACCGCCTTTAGGTGAAATGCAATGCGATGCGCGGCGATAACGACTTGCTGATTAGCCCGATAAGGTAAACAACGTATGCAATCGTGCCCGCGATTGTAATCAGAGCAGTTTGCTTCATCGCTTTTCCACAGATTGACCTGGGGGCAGAATGGGTAGTAATTATGAAGCATCAGGATGAGGTTTGTAGTCGGGTAAGTCTCTTTAAGCCTGGTTACTTCAGCCGGTATACCTTCCAGATTATCAAAGTGAACAACCTCGAACGGCCCATGCCTTTTCACAAAGTCAAGAAATACCCGTGTGGTTTCAGAATCACTCAGCACTGAATCCGCGTCGTAACAAAAGTGCCCAGGAGAAGTCACCGCGGAATTGACTATCTCAAATGTTCTGCATTTCCGTCCGTAAATATTTTTGGTAGGCCTGTAATATACCTTGCGCATGAAAGCGTTGTATGCGATCCCTGAAGACAGGAAGTAAATATCTCCCTTTTTGTTTTCAATCATTTTTGCTATCAGATGCTTCTGGTAGACGGCAACACCTCCCCCGCGTCCCTCAGGATCGTCGAATTGTACCCAGTTATAAAATAGTATTTTCATTCCGATTATATGGTTAGATACCAACCCGGACCTATTCCCGATACATTTTGCCTGAAAGAACAACTCGCATACGAAAATTGTTCTATTGCAATTCTTAAGTCCTTGCAAGAGATCAGTTTTTGTTGCCCTAAATCATATGGCTACAAAAGCATATGCCCTATTATGAAAACATGATGCCATCGAGCTGGACATCTTGCTCTTGCAAGTCGATTGATATTAAGGGTCGCAACGCTGAATCTGATCTATTGGGCAGGCTTCACGCGGCCACTCCACAGCCCGACAGCGCTGAAGCTACGGCCTGATCCATATTGTAATAACGGTAGTTGGCCAGCCTTCCAATAAAAGTTATATTGTTTTCATTTGCAGCAAGTTGTCTATAGCGCTTGTAAAGGGATTCATTTTCCGGGCGTGGCACCGGATAGTAGGGTTCGCCCTCCGCCGCGGGATATTCCCAAACGATGGCGGTATCCGGGTGCCGCTGGCCCGAGAGATATTTGAACTCCGTACAGCGGGTGTAATCGTGATCATTGGGAAAGTTCACTGTACCAGCTGGCTGGAACCGTTCCTGCGAAATATTTTCATGCTTAAAATGCAGGCTGCGAAAGGGCAATCTGCCAAACCGGTAATCATAATAGGCATCGATCGGGCCAGTATAAAATATCCGTCTGGCCCGGATTTGGTTTCTCGAGAGGAAAAAGTCTTCCCCGGTGCGGACAGTGATATTGGGATGATCCAGCATCCTCCGAAACAGCGCAGTATAACCCGCACTCGGCATTGCCTGGAAAGTATCCTGAAAGTAGCGATCGTCCCGGTTTATCAAAACCGGCACCCGGGCAGTTACCGACGATGAAAGCTCCTCCGGCCGAAGCCCCCACTGCTTGGTGGTGTAGCCCAGGAAGACCTTGCGATAGACATAATCCGCCAACTCCCTGAGATTTTCGCTGTCGCTTTCGCGTAATTTCAAAATCGGCACCCGGGCATTCTCGCCATACTGGTTGATCAACTGTTGTTCAAGCCGGTGCGCCTCAGCTGCCGGAAATAGTGCATGCAAGGTGTTGAGATTGAATGGGAGTGGGACAAGCTTGCCGTCGATCTGTGCCAGCACCTTGTGTTCATAGGGTCGCCACCTGGTGAAACGGGAGAGATACTCCCGTATTCTGAGCGAATTGGTGTGAAAGATATGAGGCCCGTAGGGATGAATCAAAATCCCGGAATCGTTCAGCCTGTCGGCGGCATTTCCACCGATATGATCGCGCTTTTCTAGCACCAGAACTTTGAGGTTCAGTCCGGCAGCCATGCGCTCCGCGATTGTTGCGCCACTGAAGCCGGCGCCGACAACCAGACAGTCTATTTTGATCACTATGTAACCATCAGCAGGTTAGTAAATCCGCTATCATAACGAATTTACCGCAGCTGACTACTTTTACCGCGAAATTTAAGCCGTATGCCGGGGGCTTCAGTTCTCGACATGAAGTCCATTGCCGGGTCTGATTGAAAAACATCGAGAGTAGGCATGGCTTAACGGGATTATTCATGCTGATAACTGCGTCATCGAATAGGCCTCGAGCACGCTGTCAGGATCACCTATCATCCGGGCACCGCCTTTTTCGATCCACACCGCCCTATCACACAGGTTGCGAATAGTTTTCTCATTATGGGAAACCAGGACTACAGTCTTGTTAGAACGGATCTTCTGGCGCATGGCGTTCGCCGATTTCTCCCGAAACTCGGCATCACCCACACCGAGCGCTTCGTCAAAGAGCAGGATATCGGGGTCAGCTTGGAATGCCACCGAGAACCCCAGCCTGGCCCGCATTCCGGGCGAATAGGCACTGATGGGTTGATTAATAAACTCACCCAGTTCTGAAAAGGCAATAATCTCATCCATGCAAGCCTCGATCTTTTTGCGGCGCATGCCCAGGAGCATGCCGCTGAGCACCGCGTTTTCCCAACCGGTGAGCTGGGGTATAAAACCGACCTGTAGCGACAACAGCGAGGTATGACAGGGGATCTCGAAGCGGATGGTGCCCCTATCTGGACTTACGATACCCGCCAACAAGCGCAGCAACGTGCTTTTACCGACACCATTCCTGCCGATGACCCCAACCGTTTCACCGCGATAGATTTCCAGGGTAACGTCTTCGAGCGCCCAAAATGGCGTTTGTCGCCGAAACCCGCGCCTCCGTCGGTAGGAGACAGCGATATTCTTCAGGCTTACTAGGCGTTCACCCTGCTGCTCTGCAATCATCAGATAAGATCGATCTTGGTGAATTGCTGGTCGTAACGCAAATGCAGCCGGATACCGATAAGCAGTACAATCATGCTAAACGCTACCACGCCACCAAGTATGTTCCAATCAGGCCAAACACCCTGTATAAGCAGCTTGCGGTAAGACTCGACCAGGATGGCTATCGGATTGAGACGCAGGTAATCGGCTAGCGGTAGCGGTAGTGATTCAAGATCGAAGAAGATGCCGGACATAAAGAAAAGCAGGGTCAGCCCACTGTCGATAATCACCCTGAAATCCGGCAGCAAAGGCACGATAGCGGAAACCAGCCAAGTCAATGCAAAAATGAACAATAACTGGATAGCAAGTAACCCGGGGAGCACCAGCCAGGTAGGACCAGGATCGATTCCATAGAGCAGAAGAAAGGCAAGCAGCATGATCAGCACGACGAGGAATTTTACGGTATTGGTGACAACCGTAATCGTCGGGAATACGATTTTTGGAACATAAACCTGCTGCATCAACCACCCGTTTGCAACCAGGGAACCGGCACCCAGTTTTATCGTGTTATCGAACCAGCGCCATGCCACCAGCCCAATCAGTAGGAACGCAACATAGTCATCACTGCCCCGCTGAAACAGGACTCCGAATACAATATAGAATACGCCCATGTAGAGCAGCGGTTCTAGCACCCACCATATAATACCCAGGTAACCACGGGATGCCTCGACTCTAAGGTCGGCATAGACTTTGTACCAGATCAATTCGATGTAATGCTGCATTGAAAATACTCTTGCTGCTGTCCTGCCAGCAGGACTAATAAGGGCTCAAACCTCTGTCAGCCGTTACATTTGTTACGCTCAGCAGCACTATAATGAATGGAGATTTAAGTTTTAGCGATTTATGATACTGCGCATTTAAAAATACTCAAACTGCTTCCATGACATATGCTCAGTACACTTTCCAATCGTCGCCATTCCGACCGTTCTTTTCGTCCAGCACCCAGGTGGCCACGGTTTTTAATGGTGATCCCCGGCGAAACGCGCTGCGTGAAAAAGATTGCGTGATTTAGCCTGGGCATGCAAAACGATCTCGTATCCATAATTACGCCACTCTATAACGGATCAAGACACATTGCCGAAAGCATAGAGTCCGTTCTTAACCAAACTATTCCCTTATGGGAAATGATTGTTATCGATGATTGCAGTACTGACCAGGGCAGGGGCAGGGAAATTGTACGGGAGTATCTTGCCAAAGATCCCAGAATTTCATTGATTTGTCTTGAAAAAAATTCCGGTTCGTCTGGCGCAAGAAACTCAGGGATAAAAGTTGTTCGTGGCGAATATTTAGCGTTTCTTGATGCCGACGACCTCTGGGATAAGCGATTCCTGGAAAAACAGCTCTTGTTCATGAAACAATTGAACGCCAGTATCGTGTTTTCGTCATATAGGAGAATTGCTGAAGATTCAAATGAAGAAATTCTTGCCCCGTTTATCGTGCCACGGCAGGTTGATTACCATGCCATATTAAAATCAAATTCCATTTTTACGTCAACTGTCATGCTGCATACGAAAAAACTGGGAAAACACTATTTTAATCAACAGTTGGAGAGCCTGCGCGACGATTATGTTTACTGGCTTACTTTACTACGAGAGTATGTTGATTACGCTCATGGCAACCCCGAGATTCTGGCAACTTACAGGATGAGGAGGGATTCGGTCACAGCAAAAAAATCAAAGATGATTATCCCTCATTGGAAGGTGCTGCGCAAAAATGAACGTCTTTCCCTGGTAAGGAGTTTGTACTATATCAGCTGCTGGGCATGGATAAGTTTCTGGAAATACATGAAGTAATATGCTTAGTAGTTCGGTCTCGATCCGACAACCGCCGATTTTGATCGAGTGAATGTCGGATCAGCCCTGTCTTGAATTAGTTCAGACTTAATCTGGCACCTCTTTTGAAAAAGTGAGGGTCACCGGTTTTGATTGAAGTGCAAACTTTTGATCTAAACCATACGAGGCACTCATCATGTTGAAAACTATCGAAAAAATCGTTAAGCACAAAGTCGGCCTGTTGAATCTGGCTGAAGAACTTGGAAATGTATCGAAAGCCTGCCGAGTGATGGGCATATCCAGAGATACTATTTATCGATACAAATCCGCAGTCGATAATGGTGGGATCGAAATGTTGTTTGAAGCGAACCGCCGCAAGCCAAATCTGAAGAATCGTATCGATCCAATGATTGAGCTGACAGTATAGGAATATACCATTGAGTTTCCAGCTCATGGTCAGGTCCGGGCCAGTAATGAGCTGCGTAAACAGGGGGTTTTTGTATCGCCAACCGGCTTGCGGGGCGTTTGGCTACAACACCAACTGGCCAATTTCAAGGTTCGGCTGAAGGCCCTGGAGGCCAAGGTCGCCGTCAGCAACGGACTGCTCTTTATCATGGCAAGACCATTTTGTCTGGGATTCGAAGACAACTTTTTCACGTGGTGACCGCCTGCTTTCACCAGTCACCAAATATCAAGTCTCAGCTCCCAATATTCAGCGCTCGTACGGCCTCAAAAGCTTGCCTCACCTTCTGAGGAGGGACAATGCAAAAAGTTCGATATGTGTCCACGATGGGGAGCCAGAGAAGCCGATTTGAGTTCGCTCAGCCGGCTTTTTCTTTTTTAATCCCCCAGGACGGATAAATCGGTAGTTAAATCTTCGCTGAAACGCGCGATCATCGCCGCGATCTGACGCAAACCGGGGCGGCACGAGTTCGAATGCAAGCCCGGGAAATCGATCGCTTAATGTCGATTACCTGCGGCTGAACACATGTCCTGGTATCGGGGTGACTGCGGCATCACATGGGCGCCTTCGACCAGCAGCGAAGCCCTCTCCGCGACTCCTTTTTCGATGTTGTCACGCATGGCGAGGCGCCGCGGCACCTAAAAATGAATCGGTAACGAGGGGTCGTGGTCGGGCATGAGCGTCAACTGCCCGGTGCTAGTTTTTCGGCGACAGGCTCCAGTCCAGCGGCAAGCCCTGCGCGGACATCAGGATCTGATCCATGCCGTAAAAGAAGGCCAGGGCGATCACGAGCGCCAGAATCCATTTCCGGAGAGCATTCAAGACACTAGATTCCACTCGCGATCACCTTGTCAAGTCCCGCCATGGGAATCTTGCCGCTGGTTCTTACCTGCCCGGGTTGACAATTCGGTCACAGTTTGAGCTTGATATCCGTGGTCGTATCGGCGCCGGCCTTGACTTCGACCTGTTGCCTGGTTTCACCGAGCTTTTCGTGCCAGATGGCGAGCGTGTATTTACCCGGCGGAACGTTGCTCAGGCTAAACTTGCCGTCGGCGTCTGACAGCACGGTATAGGGATTGGCGGCAACCCACCAGGCGCCCCCCATCCAGGAGTGGATATCGCACTTGGCCTTGACCAGCCCGGCCTTGCGGATTTTCTTGTTGGTTACCTCGAGCTTGGAACCCGGCTGGATTTTCTTGTTGATGTTGTAAATTCCCTTGCTGATCGTGTGGAAATTATGACCGACGCTGTCACTGTTTAACACGGTACCGGCCATCTTCGGCTTGATCAGCATGATTCGCGGCGTGAAAGTGCAATTCTTTTGGTCGTAAGTAAACTCCTCCTCCGGCATATCCCAGTCTTTGCCGGCGGCGATCTTTTCGATACTGACCACGACGTTCTGGATGCCGCCGCTGCCGTTGACGAGCAGGGCGTTGGACGGACGGTCGCCCCCGCAGGCCTCGACGTCCTCGTCGACCTTTAGGATTTCCGGTTCGGGGGCGGCGCCGTCATAGGTGATGCTACCACTGATGCCACCGCCGTCGCTGACGTCAACGACCTTGTATTTTGCCGCCGCAGCCGGGCCCGCGGCAATTACCGCGAGGCAACCTGCGGTAAGCGTTACCACGCGCAGAATTTTCATGTCATACCTCCAATTATAGATTTGTTATGCAGCATTGTGATCGGTACTAGTGACACCTCGGTGACAAATTCCGGGTATCATGCGGTAGATCGATCACGCTCGCGCCTCAGATACCAGACGATCCATACTCCGATCAGCAGAACGATCAGGCTGGTCGCCACCGGTGCGCCGAAGACCAGGTTGTAATTGGTGTCGTGCGGCAGCAACAGCCAGTACCATGGCGTCTGCGTATGCAGTGAACCGACCTCGCCGTTGTTACCGTCCCAGTTGGCGAACGAGACCGGGATGAACTGGCCCCTGCGAAACACCAGGTCCCCATTGGCGGGCTCACCCTGCGTACCGCGCGGACGCTTGAGCAGTACCCGCCAGCGGCCTTCGCGCCATTCGCCGTGGGCGAACAGGTCATCGGCGCTGGCGCGCGGTTTCAACTTGGCGTCGGGTCCGGATGCGTCGAACAGCATTGCGCGCGCTGCCGCGGCCGGCTCCACCGAGCCCGCGTTCCAGTACCAGATAGTGGTGTGATGCTTGGTATCACCGTGGCGGTAGAGCGGTTTTTCGACCGGCGCCGTCGAGTAGGCATCTTCCTGCGGGAATTGCAGTGCCAGCGCATCGGAATACATTGTTTCGCTTTGGTCCGGCAATTGCGACATGACTTCGCCGCCGGGAATGCTCTCGGTACGATCGTTGACCTCGAGCAGAAACGCAATTTCGTCGGAGTTGTACAGCACCCTGACGCTGATCGTATCGTTTAGCGGGGTGAACAGGCGTTCCTGCTTGATGATGTTCGGAAACAGCCTGAAGGTACTGACCGGGGCTTTAAGCCAGGCTTCGTCGTCGACGCCGGCCGGCAATTCTCCGGCAACCTCGATACCCTGGATCACGCTGCGCTCGCCAGGCCAGGTCGTGTCCTCGCGCAGCGAATAGGTATAGTTGGCGATATGCCAGCGATCCTCGAGCGTGATCGCATCTTCCTCGCCCTCGTCGACCGCGCGGTGCGACGGCATTGGCGTGCCACGGATTCCGATCGATACCCGCTGGTAAATATTGCGAATCGTGGCCTCGCGCTGCGCCTCGTCGACGGCGGCGCGGTCGGTACCCGACGAGGTTTCGGTCGCACGCCAGGTCCAGGGCTTGGTCAGGTCTCGTGGCCAGATGCGATAACCCCAGTCGTCCTCGAGAAACTCGCCCGAGGTGAGATTACCGCGACCGCGCTCACCGTGGCATTTGCGGCAGTTTTCGTCGAAAACCTCCTTGCCTCGGGAAACCGATTCTTCCGAGTAAGCCACCTGCCCGGTCGTGGATTCCTCGTCGGTAATCACCAGCATCTCCTTGAGGTAGCGCCCCTCGTCGTCGAAATCCTCGTCCTCGGCTTCCTCCGGCGCCCAGATGGCGGTGGTATCGAAGCGCTTGATAAGCTGTACCAGGCCGTCGATTTGCTGGTCACTGAAAATCCGCGACCAGCCTGGCATGCTGGTGCCCTCGAGTCCGACCTTGATCGTGTTGAACAGGTCTTCGTCCCGTGGGGCCAGATCGCCAGGCGAGGTTTTGTATTTCCATAGTCCGGCGGTGAAATCGCGCGGTCGCGGGTATACAAAATCGGCCGCGGGGCCGTCGCCGGCTCCGGTCTCGCCGTGGCAGACGGCGCAACGTAGTTGATAAAGCTCCTCGCTGCTCATTTTGGCGCGAATTGCGGCAACCTGATCTTTCATGCCGGTGACCGCCTTCGAGATCTCGGCATCCCACATGCGCGGCACCTGGCCGACATAGTCGAACAGAAAGGTAATGACATTCCAGACTTCTTCCTCATTCAGCATTTCGTGCCAGACCGGCATCGCCGAGTTCCACGGCATGCCTCCCGTGGGCAGGCCTGGCCCGCCCGTGGTAATGCGCCAGAACAGGAACGACTCCTGCAACTGGGCGATGGTGCCGACATCACCGAAATCGGTCGGCAACGGATCCAGCGCACTGGCGAAATGTCCCTTGCCATCGAGTTGATCGCCATGGCAGTAAAAACAGTTGCCGTAGTAAATCTCGCTGCCCGCCGTTACCGCCTTGCGGTAAGCTTCCCAGGCGCTGTCCTCGTTCTTGCCGAGCAGTTCCAGCACCTGCATGCGCACCGGGTTCTCCAGCGTACCCAGATCGAAGCTTTTGCCGTAGACCTTGATCGACGCCGGCGGCGACGGATGGACCTGTCGTAGTTCCAGGGGTTTGTCGAACGATGGCCTGACGCCGTCATAAACCGCATAAGCGGCCAACAGCGAAACGATAACCAGCAGCGGCCAGCGCAACAGCGCCTTGTTGTCATCACGCAAGGTGTTGACGATCGGCGACTTGAATTCCGCCCAGCGATCCTCGTCACTGGAGAAGTACAAAAACAGTCCGGTCACGACGATGATCGAATAGGTAATCATCAGCGAGCGCGGCAGGAATGGCGGGAAGGCGAACGAAAACAGCAACCAGGCGCCTACGAGCACCAGAACCGCCTGCCAGAAAGCGGGGATTCGAATGCTCACTGCTCGCTGCCGTCCTGCTGTGCCAGGAACTGGACGACCAGGTTCAATTCCGCCAGGGCCATGTTCGGAAATTCAGGCATGATCGGTGGAAACCCCGGAGCGATTTCCGCCTTCGGATCGACGATACTGGTGCGGATCTGTTCCACGCTCAGGCGTTTACCGACATCCCTGAGACTCGGCCCCACGGGCGACTCCGACTGCAGCACCGAGTGACAGGCGGCGCAACCGAACTTGGCGAGCGCTTCCTCGGCGTTTTGCGCCAGCGCCGGCGGTGTGGCTGCACCCTCCCCGGATTCGACCGCCGGCGCGTCGTCGCCGCTGGGCAGAGCGACGGTTACCGGGTTGCCGTCCTTTTGCTGCATGAAAGCGATAATCGCATCCATCTCGACTGCCGACAGTTGAATCGGCGGCTGGTCGACCGCCGGCATCGGCGATTCGGTATCGTTGGTTCCCTTTTTGCCGAATCCCTCGACGACATAGGCGCTGGGCTCGACCATCGACTCACGCAGATAAGTCTCGGCATCGCCGGCCTGGCCCTGGTAGCCCTCGTCGGCCATGCGCTCGAGCGACACCGACACGACGTTGTAAGTCAGCAGGTCGGGTGCGCGGCCGAGGTTGTTGTGGCACAGGGTACAAGTGCCCTTGCCGCGATAAAGCTTTTCGCCCATCGCGACAAAATCGTCCATCGTCAGTTCTCCGAGATTGACTTCCTCTTCCTCGGGCGCCTCGCCCCTGACCTGCGGCAGCACGTAAGTGACCGACGCGAACACCAGGATCAGCGCGATACTAAAGCCGAGCGCCTTGAACAAGGCCGTCATTGCGCACCCCCGGCCGTTGCGGCCTGCCCCTCGGTTGCGGGCGGAACCTGCCTGGTACCGCTCAGGTTCGCGATCCAGAAGATGAACAGCACGAAGATCAGAAACAACAGCGTAATGCCGGTGACCATGTTACCGACCGTGGCCAGTTCGGGAATGAAGTTATCCGGCGAATTGTCCTTCATGACCGCGTAGACATGCCAATGAGTGCGCACCGACGAACGGATGTAACCCATTAGCGCCATCAACCAGGTGAACGCTATCGGCAGCGCAAACAGCGCGTATTGCGAACGGTTGGAAACCTTACCCCAGTATACCGGCAACTTTTTCGCCCCCTTGAACATCAGCGTGTCGATGACAACACCGGACACGATAACGACGACGGTCGACATGACCTGCAACACGCTCGAACCGACCTTGTAGACGGTGTTGGTGAAGTAACCGTAGTAAACGCCGGCGAAGACGATGTTGGCACAGGCGACGACGTATATCGCGATCATCAGCGCGTTGCCCCAGTCCTTCCAGGCGACCGTGATTTCCCTGTCCGCGCGGCGGTAAAGCTGGAACGACAGGAAGGTCATCACCAGCATCAGGAAAACAGCGATATTCTTCGCCGGCATGATGCCGAGCGGGCCCAGCACGGCGTGATGGCCACCGCCGAGCCGGGCGAGTTCGCTGCCGGTGTAGATCACGTTGTGCGGCGTGACCCAGACGAGGAAACCGAGGATTAGTACCAGCGCGATATACTTGACCAGCCAGCGGTAACGCTCACCGCCCTCGGTGCGGGCCATGCCGTTCCACAGGTAATAATTGGCTGCCAGCAGGATGGTGCAGATCAGCACGGCCTGGATCACGAACAGCCACGCCAGGATGCCGCCCATCGCCAGGATCCCCATTTGCTGCGAGTAGGCGTAGACTTCCGCCATCAGCCAGTAACCGGCGAACGGCAACGGTAAAAAGGCGAGGATGGCGACAAAGTTCGAGGTATAACCCATCCAGTCGTAATGCGCCTTTTCCGCCGCGGTTTTCGCGGCGAGAAATTTGAACGCGGCGTAGGCGCCGACGACGGCGCCGCCAAAGGCGATGTTGGCGAGGAAGCGATGCAGGTTGAGCGGGTTCCATAACGGGCCCTTCATGATTTCCCACAGGTTGCCGGTTATCGCGCCGGTGGCTGGATCGATGCCCGATGGCGCCATCATGAACGTCGACCAGGAGTTCGCGACCACCAGCAATGTCGTGCCGACGCCATTCAGCAACAGCCCCAGCGTCAGGTGCAGCCACTTGCGATTGCCGTAACGCAACGCGTCCCAGCCATAATAATAAATGTACAGCAGCATGCTTTCGAGGAAGAACAGTAGTGCGTAGATCAATACCTGCGAGCCAAAGGCACGCATCATGTAGGACATGAAATCGGGATAAAGCAGGAATAGCGACAACGCCAGCGTGCCGCCGAACAGCGCAGTGATCGCGTAGGCCGTCAGGCTCACTTTCATGAATTCGTGCGCCATGTCGTCGTAACGGTCGTCCCTGGTGTAGAAACCGATAAACTCGATCACCAGCACGAATATCGGCACGGCCAGCACCAGCGCGCCGAAGAACAGGTGCATTTGGGCGAACACCCAGACGATGCCACGGCTGCTGGTGCCGATATCGGGATAATCTCCACGATTGAGTCGCGGCGCGGGTTCCAGTTCGGCTTCGCTAGCCGCCTCATCGCCCCCCATCATGGCGGTGCCGGGTTCCATGCCGTGACTGTCGGCAGCGATCGGTGGTGAGTGGCCAACAGCATAAAGCGCGATCAACAAAATCACCAGCAGTGGCAGCAGCCTGCGACAGGCCGACATCGCCGACCCGCAGAACTCGTTTTTACACTGGCTCGACATCGGCGACTACCCGTGATGTATCTCGACGCCGCCGGAATAAATCAGCAGCCACCAGAAAAAGACCAGCGATGCGACCAGGGTGGCGAAAAACAGCAGGCTGCCCCAGTTGGATTTGAGCCGGTCGAGTGTGCTTCTCGAGGTGTCTGTTTCCGGTTCGATCGTCATCGGTTGCCTCGGGCGAGCACAATAATGCGCGGTTGTGAATGGATGAAATCAGTCATCGCGTTTTATTGGGTTGGGTTTTTTGTTGTCGCCGGGGTCGTGTTTTTTCAACTCGACCACCTTGTCCGGGAAATCGATGAAATCAGTGTCGGAGATACCGCTCACCTGCTCCATGAATTCGGACATTTCCCCCAGGTCCTGGAAATAGGCTTCTTCCTGCCCCTGAATATGCTGGATATGACCGCGCCAGGTTGGATCTTTGTCACCGGCCTGCTCAAGCCAGATCCGGGCCACGAACGACTGCAATATTTGTGATCTTGCCATCAAAGCCAAACCAATCGATCCCACGAATTGTTGAATTGATGCCCTTAAACCACGTGGCGGTGACAATCTGGTAACAAAGGCAGGCAAACTATCGTGTCACATGACTCCGACAGTAGACCTGGCCGCAGGCGAAACTCACCTGCGGGATAATCGGCAGGCAGGGGTGATTAGCAGCCGCGAACGCGTCGCGCCGGCTTCGGCGCCAGGTGCAGTTTTACTGACTGCGACGTTTCACCGCGCCGACGTGCAAGAATCTCGCGGTAGAGGTTTCGCGTCTCGGGCATCGGGTCGACGCCGAATTCACGGCCAAGCACCCTGTGGCATTGTCGATACTGGGCGACTGCCGAATCTATCCTGCCGAGATGAACCAGGTAGCGCATCAAAGAGCAATGCAGGCTTTCACGACAGGGATCCTGCACCAGACCCTTGCGGCAAACCTGTACCGCCTCCAGATATTCGTCGCGTTGCGCATGACATTCGGCCTTGCGCGTCAGCATGTCCAAATAGATTTCACCGAGGCGTTCGCGCTCCTCGGCGCACCAGTCTGCATAGGTATCCTGCTCGAGGTAATCGCCACGGTACAGAAACAACGCCTCGTCGAAACAGCGCAGCGCCTCGTCGCAGCGGTCCTTACCTTGCAGTAAACGTCCTTCGGCAGCCAGTTTTTCGAAGTGCTCGGCGTCGACCCAGACCGCGTCGCGCCTGAGCAGGTAGGCGCTGCCGACGGTTCGCACCGCGTCTTCACCGGCCCCGCTGGCGCGCAATTGCGTGCGCAGGTAGTACATGGTCACCTTGAGCCGGCCCCAGCCGCGCTCCTCGTCGACGTCTGGCCAGAGGTAATCGAGAATGCGTTCGCGGTGCACCGGGCGATCGAGGTTGGTAACGAGAAATTTCAGCAGAGTTACCGCCTGTCGGCGTTTCCATTTGTCGATGGCGATGCTTCTTTCGTTGGCGACGAGGCCAAATTTCCCGAGCATGAAAACCTGCAGCAACCCGTTGCGTGCCAACTGCGCCTGCCCCGCTTCGCGGTCGCGCAGGAAAACAACCGCGACCACCGAGCCCTTTGGTGGCCCCTGGTGCTGTTCGGGCATGACCAGCGATGAATAACTCACAGAAATCCAGTTGCCGTTCTTGCAGCGGACGCGGCAATTCGGTATCGCGCCGGGGCAGCAATTGCGGAAACACTGAAACAGGTCGCAATTTGGCCGGCACATCGGTTCACCACCCGGCAGCACCGCCTGCAGGATTTCCTCGCAGCGCAGGCCAATGACTTCGTCCGCTGCGTAACCGAGCAGATTTTCGGCCGCCTGGTTCCAGCCCACGATTTGATGGTAGTCGTCGATGGCAAACGCGGGGTCCGCGGCCCCGGTCACGAGCTGCGAAATAACGATGGTGTCCGTTTCGATGACTGTGTTTTCAGGTGGCTCTGTGGACATGGCTATTCCTCCCGTTATCCCCTGCTATCAGAAGAACAGATGCAGCTCGGCAAAGTAAGAAGAGGTATTCAGGGACGGATCCTGTGGAATACCCTCGTTGTCGCGCGCGCCGACGCGAACCTGCACAAATTGATACAGGAAGGGTTCGTATACGATGCTGTAACGCTCGTTGGCGTTATCGTAGATATCTTCATCCGGATCGTGGTACTCGTACGAAAATTTCAGATTATGACCGCGCGAAATCAACAGGTTGAATTCGAGGATGCTAACGTATTGCTCAAGGTCATCACCCGTTGGGTCTTCCACATCGATAATGTCGGCTTCCAAAAGTACCCCGAGGCGACCGAATTGCGCGCCACCGTTAATGCCGTAAATTATCACCTCGACATCTTCGGGAGTCTTGTTACGGTTGTAGGAAGCGCCCACCCGGAAACGCTTGTCCACGTAGGCAACCGAGGCGGTTACCTGCTTGCTCAGATTGGTATCGCCAGACCCGCCGGTGCCGTTGGTGGTCGCGATGTGCATTGCCCAGGGCCCCGGCTCGTAGCCGAACTCGATACCCTCGTCCGTGGCGCCGTAGGTGAAGCCGGTCACCGCGCGGATAAATGCCGTGTCGTCCTGCAGCCGCAGCCCGTAAGGCAGGAAGAATTTCCCGAACTTAAAGTAATAGGGTTCTCCCCCAAGCTCTCCCTTCAGCAAGCCGAGTGTTTCATCCGCATCGCCACCTTGAACGGTCTGGTAGAAAATGACGCGTTCGGGGATCAGATCGACTTCGAGGTAAATATTGTACTTATCCCTGCTGAAGCCATCGTCGTCGCCTTCGTTGGGGGTATGGACGTTTTCGTAGGACGCACGGAAGTCGCCGCCGATTGCGATGTAGTCGTTCAAACGGCCGGAAAAGAAACTACTGTTCGAGTCGCTCTTCATCGGATTTTCTTCGGTGTCCTCGTCCTCCTCTGCTTGCGGCAGGTATTCGCGCCAGTCCATGAAATTCGCCGAAAGACGAGTCTGCACGTAAATGTTGGCGAAGTCGGTGCGCTTGCCGCCACCGGTCATGTTGACGTGGCACTTGGAGCACTTGTAGCCCTCCTGGATTGCGAGGTAAGGTTCGGCGCGTATGTCCGACTGTCCCCACAGCAGGGTTACGAGCAGGCAAAGCGCCGCCACCTTGCACGATTGCGACAGGCGGGAGAAGGCTGTGATTCTTGTTATTTTCATGTTTCGATACCTGCGCTTAGTTGGGATCGGACGGCCGCAATGGCGCGCCGTCCAGAATCCAGTTGCGGATGACGTCCAGTTGATTTTGGGTCAGCGGCAGGTATCCGTCCGGCGGCATGCGCCGCCCGGGGTCGCTTGTGCTGACGCGGTTCCAGAGCGTGCTCGAGTCGGGATCGAGCGGGTTCACCGTGCGGCCATCGACGATGCCGTAGTAATTGTCCGCCTCGAGCACCAGTCCGCGCGGGGGGCATTCGATTTCCGCGACGCAGGCGGGGTTCGACGGCTGCACGCTGTGGCAGGTCGAGCACACCCGCAACGAGGTTTCCCAGACCTGCATCCAGGAGCCCTCGGGATAGTCGAAACTGCTTTTGACCGCGGCAGTTTCGGAAGTCGATCCGACGGCACCGCTGCGCGCCGCCGGTTTTGGCACAGCGCATCCGGGCGTCCCATCGGAAATCCAGTCCTTTACATTTTTTATCGTATCCGCCGGCAACGGCGGATTGTTCAGCGGCATTTGACCAGCAACGATCGCTTCGCCGCTGGGCCCAGCGCCTTCCAGTTTCCAGACGAGATAACTCTGCTCCGGCTTGCCGGGATCGATTTCCATCAGCGTATCGATTTCGCCACTGGGTCGGTTTACGTTTTCGCAGCTAGCTGTCTTCGAACTCCAGTTGACACCCAACGGGGGTGTCGCGCCGGTATGACAAAGCGAACAGATTCCGCCAAAAACATTGTCCTGCACCCAATCAAGCGTAGCGTTCGGGTTGCCGCTGGCACCGACCGATCCGCCGCCATCAGACTGATTGTCGCCGCTCCCGCTGAGCAGCAGGTTGCCTTCTTCGTCGAGCCCCTGTCCTTCGCCCGCCCCGCATGCCGAAAGCGTTACGATCACCGACACCGTGATAAGCAGCTTGACGGCGTTTGAAAAAACGAATAACGGCTGGTAAATCATTCCCTGGACTCCGGTGGTTTAATGGGCGGATGCCGGACCTGGTTCGGGTTTTCCTTGAACAGCCAGTAAATCCAGTTCTGCTCGACCTCGAGCGACTGCACGTAGTCAACCAGCTGCCAGCGCTCTTCCTCGGAGAGTTCATCGAAGGCCGGCATCGGCGTGCCGTTCAACGCGCTGGTGAATACGCGGTAAATATCCTGGTCGCGCTTACCGTTCTTGTAATACGGCAGCGACAGGTTGGCGGGGCGGATCGGCACGTCCCAGTCGTCGATCAGTTCGTCTGCCTGCGGGCCATCGCCCTTGCCACCGTCGCCGTGGCACTTAACGCAATCCTGGTCGATGAAAATCTTGCGTCCCGCGGCAATCGATGACGGGCTCGGCTCGAACGGGCGTTCCTCGGGAATCTCGATGATGTCCTCGTCCAGTGGCAGCGAGTCCGGGTCATCGAAATAGGGATAAAAAGTCTTGATGTACTGCACCACGGCGCCAATATCGGTCTCGGACAGAACATCCTTCCAGCGCGGCATCTCGGTACCCGGAACGCCCTCTCGCACGGTACGCTCGATATCCGAGTCCAGCGGCAGCGCGCCGCTGACGGTGGTGCGAAACTTGTACGCGCCGCGGCGAAAATTGCGCGGCGCCGGATCGAAGCCGTGCGCAGCCGGGCCCTTGCCGTCGCCCTGTATGCCGTGGCAGGGCGCGCAGGCGCGCAGGTAGATTTTCCGCCCGCGCTCGAGTTCGGCACGGGACGTCAGCCGGTCCACTTCGATTCTCAGAGTTTCGACGATTTCCTCGACCGACTCGTCCTGCCCGCTGCCGGACAGGGGCAGGAGCGACAGTACCCCAAGTAGCAGAGTGCAACCTGTCAAAACCGTCGTATTTTTCTTCTTCGGTTTCACTTAATCCTCCTCCGGCGGCGCGCGGCGGTACGGGACCCCGACGCAGCGCCACGCTGGTTGTACTTATGTTTCGATCACGGACACACTTCCCCGTCAGGACAAAACGGCGCGCCGTCAAGTATCCAGCCACTGATAATGCCGAGCTGGGTCGAGTTCAACGGGGGCATCCCGAATGGCATGCGCTTGTCCGGATCCGGATCGGTGACCCGCTCCCACAGCTTGCTGCCGTCGAGGTCGAACGGCTCGACCTCGTCACCGTCGACTACACCACTGTAATTGTCGGCGGTCAGCACCACGTCCTTCGGCGGGCAATCGAATTCGACGCCACAACTCGGGCTCGCTGGCGTCGGGCTATGGCAGAAGGTGCAGATTTGCAGCGACTCGGTCCAGACGTACATCCAGGAACCGACCGGGAAACCAGGATCCGACGAACCGCCCGAATCGGCATCGGACGGGTCGCCGAGGGGCGCACCGTCGGCAACCCACTGGGTAAACACATCGATCAATGCCTGATCGAGCGGGATGCCGGTCGCCGGCATGCGTACCGTGCCGGGCGCGATCGGTTCGCCGCTCGGGCCCTGGCCGTTAATCTTCCAGATTACGTAGCTCAGGTCCGGGTTACCCGGATTCACTTCGAGCATATCGGTAATCTCGGTGCTCATGTAGCCGTTGGTAACGATCGTATCGTACTGGTCGACTTCCCATGAGAGGCCGGCCATCGGTGCGGTGCCACCGTGGCAGCCGACGCAAAAAGGTTCCAGAATATTGGCCTGGATGCCATACCAGGTCGGGACGATCGAGCCCGGATCGGTGCCGCCACCGCCGGGATCGCCCCCGCCTCCGGGATCGCCGCCACCGCCGGGATCGCCACCCGTACCGGGCGCACCGGCAGCAATCCACGCAGAGATCCGGTCGATGTCGGCCTGATCGAGATACGGCGGCCCGGATGCCGGCATGCGGACGGTGCCCGCCGCGGTCGGCTCGCCGTTCGGACCCTGGCCATTGAGCTTCCAGATTAGATAGCTCAGGTCCGGGTTACCCGGATTGATTTCGAGCAGGTCGGTGATCTGGGTGCTCATGTAGCCGTTGGTAACGATCGTATCGTACTGGTCGGCCTCCCACGAGAGACCAGCCATCGGGAACGCTCCACCGTGACAAAATACGCAACGTGGCTGCAGGATATCGGCCTGGATTGTCGCCCAGGTGTCGGGGCCGCTGCCACCGGGATCTCCGCCGCCGCCCGGATCGCCACCGCTACCCGGATCCCCGCCACCGGTGGTGCCGCAACCTGGTGTTCCGGCCGCGATCCAGTCGCGCATGTTCTGGATCGTGGCAAGCGGTAACGCGGGATTGAATTGTGGCATTTGATCACCACTGATGGCTTCGCCGTTGGGTCCGGCGCCCTCGACCTTCCAGATGACGTAACTTGCGTCCGGGTTGCCGGATTCGATTTCGTTGAGCGTGCTGATTTCACCGCTGGGTCGACCAACGTTGGCGCAGGTCGCGGCTTCGCTGCTCCAGTCGACACCCATCGGCGCGGCCGTGCCGACGTGGCACTGGCTGCACACGCCGCCGAACACGTTCGCCTGCAGCCAGGCAAGCGTCGCATTAGAGGTTCCGCCCGGATCGCCACTGCCACCCGGATCGCCACCGCCGCCGGGAATCGCTTTCAGCGCAAAAATACTGAAACCGTTGATGTTGGCAGTAACGAGTCGATTAGTCGTATCGACCGCGCCGAGCAGCGGGATCCAGTTGACATCGTCGGTCTCGTGGATGCGCAGGTTCGCTGCGGTGAGGCCGGCAACCATCTCGTCGCTGTAACTGATGCCGAGCACGGCCGGCTGGTTGAAGACCAGGCCGTCGGGGCCGAATTCGAAAACCGCAGCGGAAACAAGATTGGTGCCAGCCGGAAAAGTCTGCGCGTGCTCGATCGTGATCGTGGTATCGGCGTCTAGCGCCCCGGCGGGTATGTCGAGCGTTACCGTAATGCTTTCGATCGGCGACCGATAAACGATGCTGCCGCCGGCCGGGCCGATCGGAAATTCCTGTAGCGTTTCGATCGATGGCGGCGATTCCGGATTCGTGCCCGAATCCGTGTCGCAGCCGTTTGACAACAGTAGTAACGCCCCGAGTATAATCGAGCCGATAATGTGTCCGAAAATGCCTGCAGCTTGCTTCCCACTGCTATCGGACAGGGACATGATCGTACCTCCGACGACCGTATTGTTGTTGATATTTTTCACGGTCATGTTACCTCTTTGCAGCGGATCTGCGGCCCCCAACCTGGAGAGTTAATGCTCCACCGCGACCCGACCGGGACATTTTCCCGATAATTTATGGGATTAAATTCCCATTTAGTTTCGATGGCAACAGCAGAACCCGGTGTCAATTGATCCATGTCAATAAAATCGCAAAAAATTCGTGCTTTTTGATCGATTATCATTTACTCGAATTTCCAGGGTTTACCTGCGGACGTGTCACCGTTTGTGTGCGGTAGCTAAATCCGGGTGTTTCTGCGTCAGCGTCAAATTCGATTATTGACATTGTTCTTCCAGATATACGCGCAGGCGCTGCAAATATTCCCCATCCCGTTCGTCAACCTGCGCCGGCATGAGGTACCTCAACTTCGCGGCAACGATAAACTCGCGCCGTGACTCGTCGCCCGCCGGCCGTTCCTCGCTGATAACCGCCGCCAGGCGATGCAGCGTTGCTTCGGGCTCCGCGCAATAGCGTGGCAGTGAAACCTCAGCCGCATACCAGCGGCTTGCCAGCGAAACCAGTATCAACAGTACGAGTACGGCCGTAAGCAACCGGAACGGGCGAAAGCTGACGGCCGATGGAATGGCGCAAGACCTGGTCATGGCCATGCGCCGGCTCATCGCGCTGCCGCCATCGCGGGCACAAGCTCGAAGGCGGTCTCGAGATCCGCCGTACCCGACATCTGCTTGTGCCGGTGCAGAATCCTGGCAGTCAGCCTGTTGGCGTAAAGAATTCGATCGCGTATCGAAACACCGCCGATGTAATTGGCCCCCAGGTGTACACCGGGCAGGAATTCGAGGCGCTCGCCGATTGCGGCCAGACGCCGTGAATAATCATCGTGATAAAGCGGCAACGCGCGCCGATGTCTCGCGACATGGAGCATTTCCGGATCGCCCCTGGCACCGAGTAATTCGCGTAACATCGGCATGACTGCGTGCAGGCAACGGTTCTCGCAACAATTCGCTGCCGTCGGGTTGCGCGCCCCGCCGAGATAACTGGTCAACAGAACGCGATCGGTCGGTGCGCGGTCGGAAAACTGGCTGCTGATCCAGAGACAGCCATTGGGCAGGTAGCCACCGTTCGCGGGTAACAAAAATCCACTGCCGTCGAGGGGATGATTAATTCGCGCGCGTTCGAACCCGGTGTGCACCACGCTGACCGGCGCGTAGTCGATCGTCTTGAGCAGGCGTGAAATTTCCGGATCCAGGATTTGCAACAGGGATGCCGCGGTATAGGCCGGTGTGCAAAGAACCAATTGCCGGCAGTTCAGGCTGGTGGTGACACCGTCATTTTCCGCGCGCACATTCCAGCCTTTCTTGACGCGCCTCAGTTCAACCACCGCCATACCGGTGCGAACGGCGAATCCGCGGCGCTCGGCCAGTGACTCGATCAGCGTTTGCATTCCACCGGCAAACGAAAAGACCTCGGGCCTTGCCGCGGTGCCCCGGCGTTTCAGTCTGCGCAGTAGCGCACCGAGCGCCAGGCTGCCGTAACGCTGTTCGAGCGCGGTTAGTCTGGGCATGGTCGACCAGGCTTCGGCGCGTTCGACATCGCTCGCCAGCGGCCCTGACAGATAGGGTTCGAAAACCTTACTTACGAATTCCTGACCGAGCCGGCGGGTCACGAAGTCGGCAACCGATTCGTGCGGATCGGTCCCGCGGATTATCAAGGGTTCGGCCAGCAATCGCAGCTTGGCGCGTGTACTCAGCAACGGCGTGTTGAACAAGCTACCGATACTGGCCGGCGCAGGCTGCAGCCGTCCTGCATGCAGGATATAACGCTGGTTATTCGATGAACGTCCCCGTTTGCTCGCGGTAAGGCTGGCGGAATCAATGAAACCGTCGAGTTCACGCTGAAAATTCATCACCATCGATGCGGCGTTGTCGAGGCGATATCCCTGCTTGCTTATCGTCTTGATCTTGCCGCCGACCCGGCCGTCGCGCTCCCAGACTTCGACCGCGAGCCCGGTCTCGGCGAGGTAATGCGCCAGCACAAGTCCCGAAACGCCACCGCCGACAACGAGTGCGTCCAGCTCGCTCATCGGTCCTCCGGTGCGCAGTCGACGGGTTGCTTGCGGCCGGCGAAGCGTTCCGCCGGGGATGCGCCGAAACGCGCCGCGGCCAGGTCCGCCAGGTGCTGGCAGGTGACTCGATCGGCGCCGAGGCCCGTGACATAGGCTTCGGTACGTTTTCTGACCATCTGGCGCAGAAATACCGGCACCCGTGACAGGCGTAACTCGGCGTCTTGGCTCCATCGCGGCGCTTTTTCGGCAGCGTCCGCCAGCGGCTGAAGCGGGTCACCACCCCGGGGCTCGTAGGCACAGAGGTCGTCGTCGGCCATTAAACTACCCCGACTGGAAAACGCCCTGGCGCGACACCCTCCGCACAGCAGGCGGTACTCGCATACCCCGCATTTACCGCTAAGATCGGGCGCGCGTAATTGTGCAAATGTCGGTGCCTCTGCCCAAAGTTCGCTAAGCGGAGTTTCGCGGATATTACCGACTTCATGCTGCACGTATGGGCAGGGGGTTACGGCCCCGCGGTGATTGACTCGCGCATAATGGATACCCGCGATGCAGCCATCGCTTTCGCGCCCGCTGATACGATTCACCGGGGCCTCTGGTCGCAACTGGTGGGCGACCCGCTTGAAATGGGGAGCGCAACGGGGGCGGACGATCAGGTCGGGGTATCGGGCCTGCGCTTCGACCAGTTCTTGCAGGAAGCGTTCGTAGCGATCGGGCTTGAGCATGGCCAGCGACCGCGCCCGTCCGATGCAGACCATGAAAAACACGTTGAGTGCGCGTGCACCGCAAGTGCGGGCAAACTCGATCATCGCCGGCAATTCATGCGCATTGTCGTCGGTCACCGAGAAATGCAATTGAAAGTCGATTCCGTAGCGTCGACAGCGCTCTATACCGGCCAGTGTTTTTACCCAGGCTCCCGACTGACCCCGAAACCGATCGTGGTTCCCGGGATCGAGCGAATCGAGACTGATGCCGAAACCCAGCAGGCCGGCCTGCCCCAGCGCCGCAATTCGCCGCTCGGTCAGCATCATCGCATTGGTACCGATGACGATCGGTAAATTCAGCGACGAACCGTGGGCGACGATTTCCTCCAGGTCCCTGCGCAGCAGCGGCTCGCCGCCGGTGAGTACGATCATAGTGCCGTGACCGAGAGCGGCGACGTCGTCGAGCAGCGCCTTGACCCGGGCCGTTTCCATTTCGTCGTCGTCGCCGTCTCGCAGGGTTTGCGCATCGAGATAACAGTGCGCGCAGGCGAGATTGCAGCGGCGCGTCAAATTGATCGCGAGCAGCGACAGGTCGGGCGCCGGCACGGTTCCCGAATCAGAGATCATGTCGCGGATCGCTCGGATCGAGGTGAAAGATGCCGCGCGACTGCCATTCGCGCTTGATCGAGCGCAGCGTGCGTTCATCGATTTCCTCGAGGCCCTCGCGCCTCGCCCAGGATTCGATTTCCCTGATCAGCATGCCGCGTATCGATTCCGGTGCGCGGTCGATGCGCACGCGCGCCATCGTCGACCAGCGCATTCCGGTCGTCACGTTGGCCGAGCTTTCGCTGAAAGTATTCAACACCCCCTGGAGAAAATCGAGGTCTATCCGCTGCAGGTCGTTTTGCCGTGCCAGGGTCGTTACCGCGCGATAGGTCAGGCGCCGGCAGTAACCGGCCGGGACCTCCTCGAGCCGCGCGCGAGCCTCCGCGGTCCAGGGTACTTCGGTTGAATCTTCCGCGGCCTCGGGCGTGGGAACGGTTTTGCCCGAAAACGGGCACTTGCTCGCCGTTTCGGGCGCCCCGCCCTCATTTTCGCGGTTGAGTTCGCTCGCCATCGCCGTGCGTGCGCCCTCGAGCCCCTCCTCGACCAGTTCGAGGGTCACGGTCTTGGTACCGCGTTGCCGCGCGAGCGATTCGATACGCTGCTGGCAGGAGTCGCGCATGAATCCTTCGGGAACCCGCGCCATGCGCGCGAGCGCCTCGGTTTCCCAGTAAAACAACTTGTCAGCGGCAGCGCTAGCAGGCGCACTCTGTGGTACGCGCCGCTTTTTCGCCGACTCGACAAAGCTGATCACGTGCGCCGACGAAACTTCGTCGGAACTGTCACCCCGCGCCTTTTTCTCGGCGCGCAAGCGTATATTGTCGCGTACCGCGAGATCCTCGATAGCATTCAGTTCCGCTCGGGCCGCCTCGCTCCACGCGATCCCGGCCATATCGGCATCGCGCCCGATTTCGCCCGCATCGTAGGCGGCGACGATTTCCGCCATCGATTGCTCGGCACGGCCGGGCATCAGGCTGGCGGTTGCTTCTTCGACGATACGCTCGGTGACGACCGTATGCCCACGCTCCTGGGCATAACGCAATATGGCGATACGCGCCATGTTCTGTACAAACGAAGGAGCACGCTCGAGCCGGGCCTCGGCTTCGTTGGTCCAGGATACGTTGACCTCGGCCAGGCGCTCGACCGGGGGGCGATGTTGCCGCTGGCAGAGCCATACCGCGCAGGGCGCCATCCGCAGCAAATTCTCCGCGTTGCCGCCGATGTCGAGCGCGTCGTCGGCATGAATACCGAGCTTGCCGATAACCAGCAGCGACGGATCGAGCTCGCGCAGGTAACGCAGTATCGCGTCGTATGGTTTGCCGTCGAGTAAATCGGTTACGATCGGCACGCCGAAGTCGTCGGCAATTCGTTTTGCGATCTGCAGGTGCCCTTCATAAATTTTCGCCAGCCCCGAATCGATGATCTCCTCGTGCAGTTTTTCCTGCTCCTGGAAGCGGAATACCTTGCCGGCTTCTTCCGACAGGACACCGGCGATGCGGTTGAATGCGACATAGTGGTAATAAGGATCGAAGGCCGACACGACGTGTAGCGGAACCTGCCATTCCTGCGCCAGTTTCAGCGCTGTCAGCAAGCCGCCATAAGCCTGCGTCGAGCCGTCGATGGCGACGACGAGCGGGCCGTCGGTAATCGAGCGCTGCGGCGACCTGATGACGAGGGTGTCGATCTCCGACCGGCGCACCACTCGCTCACAGACGGTACCAATGCAGGAATCGGCCACCGCACCGAGTCCGAGCGCGCCCAGCACCAGTAGATCGTAATTGCCGCTATTGGCCTCGGCGCTCATTTGCCGGTAATTCTTGCCTTCGAGAGCACGCCGGACGAAGCGCATACCGGCCGCCCGGCAGGCGCGGTCGACCTGATCCATGTACGAGTCGGCAATGATGGAAAGACCGCGCGTGATCAGGTCATCGTGCACGTCGCGTTGCCGTTCGAGTTCCTGTTCCTCGCGAAATTGCTCGGGCAAGCCACCTTCCATCTGGCGGAAGCGCAGATCGTGCATTTTTGCGGCATAAACGTGGGCCGCGGTTATCCGCGAACCGAACAGGCGCGCCAGCGTGATTGCGTCCTCGGTCCCGCGATTGGCGTGGTCGGACGAGTCTACCGCGAGCAGAATCTCCCGGTACCGCGGCAGCGGTCTGGTTTCGGTATCGGCTGAATTGAGGCTCGGTTGCATGAATTTATCCGGGATCTCGATGCAATCAGGAAGCAAGCCAAAAACCGACGAGACAGACAATTACGACCAGATTCACCGCCGCGCCGGCGAGCACGAAGTAGTCGAATCCGCTCAGATCCGTGAAAGAATTACCCCTGAATTCAAGTAACGACATTCGATTACTAGCCCTCCTGACAGTTGTTAAAAATTTTTGATTGGTGAATTAAACAGCTTAATTACCAAGTGGCAGTGACACCGTGGTGACACGGACAAAGCGTTGCGTATTTGCCAAACCACGGGCTAGAATGGCCGCCCCGGGTAGTCAACCGAGATGAATAACTCAAGCGAAACAGCTACCGATATTTATAAATTGGCGCTTCAGTCGGCGCCGTCCGGTTTCCTTGTGGTAGATGTCGGCGGAACCATCCAGTACGCAAATCAAACCCTGGCCGACATGTTCGGCCATGCCCTCGAGGATCTGTTGGGCGAATCTATCGAAATCCTGTTACCCGACCCATTCGTCGCCTCGCACCGGGAACATGTCAGAAACTATGCGAAAAACCCGGCGCCGCGGGCAATGGGCTCCGGGCGGGACCTCGAAGGGATCAGCAAGGACAGAAGAAGATTTCCGGTCGAAGTGGGCTTGCGGCCCGTGCATACCGAGAATGGGCCTGTCGTGGTCGCAACAATTATCGATATCAGCAAGCGCAAGGCCATGGAGGATCGACTGCGCCAGCACGAAGAAGAGCTCGAGAGACTCGTGGCCGAGCGAACGCAGGAACTCGAACGAGCCCAGCAGGACAAGGAGCGCATGCTCGATCAACTGATTCAGGCCGAGAAAATGGCAACGATCGGCACACTGGTCAGCGGCATCGGCCACGAAATCAACAACCCCCTTTACGTGTTGCAGGCGACTGCCGAGGCTCTATGCGCAGAGTCCGATCTGAATCAATGCCACGCATTCGGCGGCAGCATTTTGCGGCAAACAGCACGTATCGCTGAAACCGTAAAAAATCTGTCACGTTACGCCCAGCCTGGATCGAAGCAAGAACTGGAGTGCGTGAATTTCGACGACGTCATTGCCGATGCTCTGGATCTGGCGCGTCAGTCAGTGCGGGACGATCAGGTCGAGTTTTTGGTCAACATCGAGCCCACGCCCGGGTTTCTGGCGAGGTTCGAGGAAATCGTACAAGTGGCGTTTAACCTGCTTCGCAACGCGATTCAGGCGATTCCGGACAAGGGCAGAATCTATATAAGCTCGGCGCGACAAGGGGACTGGGTTTCATTACAGATTCGCGATAACGGCAAAGGCATCCCCGAAGAAATTTTAAGCCGGATTTTCGATCCGTTTTTTACCACTAAAGGGCCCGACGAAGGCGAGGGTCTGGGGCTTTATATCGTGCACCAGATTGTCACTCGCTGCGGCGGCAGCATCGATGCCGAAAACGCGGACAGCGGGGGTGCCCGCTTCGAAATCCGCTTCCCCGTGGCCGGGCAAGGTTCAAACCAGGAGGAGAGTTCATGAAAAACCACGTATTGATACTGGATGACGAAGCGGAGGTGCGGGACGCTATTCAACTTCAACTCAGAGATACCCGTTACGAGATTCTCTTAGCCGAAAACTTCGAGCAGGCGATGACCTTGCTGCAGGGCAACGCGGTGACGATCGATGTCATAATCTGCGACGTTCGCATGCCGGGCGTCGATGGTGTCGAGGCAGTTGCCGCTTTTCAGCGAGAATACCCGACCACGCCCGTGATTGTATTAACCGGTTTTCCCGACGTCGATCTCGCCGTTGATTTCATGAAACAGCAGGACGTCAAGGATTACCTGACCAAACCGGTGGAAAAGGAAAAACTGATCGCCGCCGTCGACAAAGCCGTGCAGGAACGCAAGGTATTCGCGTAATTCTCAGGCCAGCGGCGCGCGCCGCGGCCCGAACCGCTACGCGACGCCGGTACCGGTTAGCAGGAACATCCCGGTATCAAAAGCATCGCCGATGAAAACGGGGGCAACATTAAGCGTGGATAATGACTCCGGGATCGAATGATTCGAAGACAAAAACGAGCCGTAAAGGCGTCTGCCAACGAGGATAAAGCAGCAAATATCGACGACTGCCCTGGAGTTACCGAAGCTGCGTGGCGGACAGGTGTCGACCTGACAGGCTGCGCAAGCATTAAATTTGCAATTCAGTGGCTTGATATCCCCGGCCACCTCTTTGGCAATCGTTGCTTCTCAATTTTTTTCGAATTACTTTCACCCAAAAACGCCAGGATGATTCATTTTTTTCAAGATTATTGACCTGGATCAATAAAATGCAGGTCGTATTCAGGGTCTGATTGCAGTTGTAATTTGCTCCCGTTTCGTGACTCTGGTGCCCGGGTCGAGAACCGAATTCGAGCAGGGCCTGGATATTTAATTGATGTGTTGTTTTTGACCACGCGGATAAAGCTGCCGCCATAGAGAATAATGATTTCCGATACACATCGAAAGCTGTACCTCGTCTTGCTGTTGCACTCGATCCTCCTGATCGCGTTCGCGGTTCTACCCGTGGCCGCCGACGAAAACGCGAAGCGCAGTAGAATCGAGAGCAAGATCTCACTGATACAGAAGTACCTCGAATCGCGCACTGCGGCTCAAATTGCCGAGTCTGAATCTGCCGTGGCCAATGACCTGCTTATCCGGACTCGCGAACTGGTCGAACAAGCAATCTCGGACCTTGACGAGGGTAAGCTCGAGGCCGCGCAAGCGGGCATCGATCAATCGATAAAGCTGTTCACGGCGGCAGCGGAGTCGATCAACCGAAGAAAAAAATCCCGCCAGCTATCCCTGATCGAAATCGAGTCTGTCCGCGCCGAGATCGACGCGTATCTGGAATCTTATCAAGCCGCCCTTGCCGCCCGTGCGCCCCCCACGAGCGGGCCACTCGATCAGGCCAGGTTGGCTGGCATGCTGGTAACGGCCGAAAATCACAGGAGCAACGGTGACATCGAATCCGCCAGGGCGATATTGATCGAGACCAGGGATCTGGTCGTAGCCGCGTTGGTGGATATTAGAAATAACGAAGTCCTGGTATACCGGGTGGAGTTTCAAACTCCGGCTGACGAGTTTCGATACGAGCAAAATCGCTATCTCGAATACGTAACGCTAGGCCAGAATGTGCTGGCCAACGGCGATTTCGACAAAAGCCGAATCCGACTGTTCAAACAACTCAACGACGCCGGAAACCAGCTCAGTCGCGAAGCAGTCGCGTGGGTGGAAGAAGGGGATTACACTTCGGGGATACACAGCATGCAAGTGGCAATCAAAAAAGTTGCCCAGGGACTTCAATTGCTGGGCATTCCGCTGTCAATACAATAATCCGGTTGTCGGCTATCGGGTTGCGTTAAAAAGGTGCCTCCTAATAGAACAGAAAGGTCAGGGATGATCCATTCTTGATTCTTGTTCTTGTTCTTGTTCTTGTTCTTTTTCTGATTTTCTGTTTTCGGTAATCTGGTCGGATCTTTCCTTGCCGCCCGTCGAAGCGATTTATGGATCTGTTTTCTTGACAGGAGGCGCTTATTTGCAATCACCTGGTTGCAGGTTTCTGCCCCTGATCGATCAATTCTTAAGCGTCAGCTTTTCAGGCTCGATGATCTAAATTCAGGATTTTTGTAATTTCGCGACAGTCTCGAAAACAGCCCTGATTTCTCGCGAAGGCGCCTGGCAAATGGTTCGATATGCGTCCACGATGGGGAGCCAAACACAAGAAAAGCCGGTTCGAGCTCACTCGACCGGCTTTTTCTTTTTTGATCCCCAGGACGGATGGATCGGTATTTAAGTCTTTGCGCTATCCCCCGCCCGCGGCTGGCTGATGGCGATCGCGCCAGTACAGGGGCTTTGACGACGCCAGGCAGGCTTCCTAATCGATTACCGCGGCGATGGCATCACACAGCGCATCCATGTTGTCGTTGGTCATCGCGGCCACGTTGAAACGCCCGGAGTCGACCGCATAAACGGCCGAGTCCTCGCGCATTCTTACAACCTGCTCCTTGCTCAGGCCGGAGAAAGAGAACATGCCGTTCTGCCGTTCGATAAAACTGAAATCCTGATCGACGCCCTTGTTTTTCAGCGTGGTCACCAGCAGGCTGCGCATTTGTTTTATGCGTTCACGCATCGCCGCCAGCTCCGCTTCCCATTGCGCGCGCAGCTCGGCATCGTTCAGGATAGTGGCGACCAACGCCGAGCCGTGCTTCGGCGGATTCGAATAAATCACGCGAATAATGCTTTTGACCTGGCTAAACACGGTCGCGGCGACCTCGGCGTTGCCGGCCACCAGCGTGAACGCGCCGGTACGCTCGCCGTAAATGCCGAAATTTTTCGAAAACGAACTGGCAATCAGAATTTCATCGCATTGCTCGACAAACAGGCGCAAGCCCTCGGCGTCTTGGTCGAGGCCGCGCGCAAATCCCTGGTAAGCAAAATCGAACAGCGGCAACAATCCGCGGGTCGAACACAGCTCTGCCAGACGCGCCCACTGTTCGCGATCGGGATCGATACCGGTCGGGTTGTGACAGCAGCCGTGAAACAACACGACGTCACCGGCCGACGCCTGGCCCAGGTCAGCCAGCATCGCCTCGAAGTCCATATCGTGTCTCTCCGCGTCGTAGTACGCGTAACGCGATATCTCGAGACCGGCGGCCTGAAAGATGCCGATATGATTAGCCCAGGTCGGGTCGGACACCCACACGCGGGTCGCGCCGATCTGTCGGCTGATCAGTTCGGCGGCGAGGCGCAGGCCGCCGGTACCGCCCGGGGTTTGCGCGGTTTGCGTCCGGCTCTCGGCGATCACCGACGAGCCATCGCCGAACAGCAATTGCTGAACCGCCAGCGCGTAATCGGCGGTGCCGGGAATACCGAGGTAGGTCTTGCTGTTTTCGGCTTCGAGCAAACGCCTCTCCGCCTGTTTGACCGAATTCAATACGGGCGTGTTGCCGTTTTCATCCTTGTAGACGCCGACGCCAAGATTAATCTTGTGGCTGCGAGGGTCGCTCAGAAATTTATCATTAAGACCCAGAATCGGATCGGCCGGAGCCGCTGCAATATTTTCTAACATGGTTCCCTTCAGGATTAGGATAAGTCGGGGTGCGGTTGTGGGTTGATTTTACTCGCCGGACCTCGCGGCAACAATAGGCCTCAAGCCATTTTCCCGATAATATTTACACCGGCAGCGACGGGTCGCGGGCCTGTTCCCGGCAATTCGCGCTCGGCAAGCTCCCGCAGCAGAATCTGCTTCGGGAAACCGTTGTTCACGTCATACTGATATCGATCTTCCCCTTTCAAATGCACAATTCACCATGAATAACTGTACTTTAGGTCAGGTTAAAACTATCCATTGGATTGGAACTTTTTGCCTCGGCGATACGTTTAGAGTGTACACATGATTGATTTGATTCGAGAAATATGAGGGATACCAAATGAAACAAATAATCAAGCCGGGCTACCTGCTTACACTTGCCCTGTTCACACTGGCCTCTGTTCCCGCCAGTGCTCATCACGAGGGATCGGAGCCCGGGCTGGCGCTCTATGACCCATTCCAGGTGCGCGTACTGAACCTCTCCATGGACCCGACGGACTGGGAAACCATAAAAGCTGACACGACCTACACGATCGAGGTGCACGCCTCGCTCTGGGAGGGTGTTGACTTGTCAGCTACCAATATGGTCTCGGTGTCGGTGCGGCGCAAGTCCGGGGATCGATTGGGCGACAAGGTCAGCCTGAAAGTCGACATCAATGAATACTATGGGTTGCCTGGGGATCCCTATCCCCAGGCCGTTCCCATCTGGAACGGGGTCAA
>JAACFA010000071.1 GCA_009937625.1 Gammaproteobacteria bacterium
AGATTATTGAAATCATTCACCGCCCGCAAATACTCGGCATAGGCGAGCACGTAGACCTGCAACGCGTTAATAATGTCGTCTGCTTCCTCGAGACCCGCCTCGAAATCGGAGTAGGCGGCAATCATCCAGCGACGCGCCGCCCTGGAACTCTTGCGCATCGAAGCGATAGACTGATGCTTTGCCTGCATCGAATAGAAACTCTCGCGCACCTGGAACGGGATTCCCTCGCGCGCGAACGAAGCCTTGTGAACCAGCGCATCGAGTTCGGCCTGTGCCTGCGCGATACGCCCATCCTGGGCGCCCTTTTCCAACTGCCAGCGCATCCCGATTAGCGGCGACGCCGCAGCATGGTTGAAAGGATCGTAGACGTGCGGGTTGTCGAGTGACTCGCGCTCGGGCGCAAAGGCCAGGGATCCCGCCACGCCAGCAAAGACGATCGGTTTGGTGTCCGCGCGCTTGGCCGCAACCAGGGCTCGCCGTGCCGCCAGACCGGCCTCCACCTGCTTGAACTCGGCGCGATTGGCGAGCGCGAGATCGATCCATTCCTGCAGGCTCCCCTCGGGCAGCCCGAGCGGCTGCAGGCGACGCTCTTCCAGCTCGATGAACTCATCCTCGTGTCCGGTTAGAAATTTGAGTCCCGCCATCGCGATTTTTTCCAGGCCAATGGATTCAGCAAGGAAATTATCAATCAGGCCTAATCCCGCCTCGAGCGCATACTTGTCTGATTGACTGGCGTTGCCGGAACCGTCTTCCAGCCAGCCGTCGACCAGGTCGAGCGCGCTTTCGAGCCGATGGCGCGTATCCTCGAGCAACAGGCGGCTATCGCGAGCGGTCAGATAGCCGTAGTAGGCCTTGACCACCTGCAGCGCAACCTCGTCGCGCTGCAGCGTCACGTCCTGCTGTTTGACCGCAATATTGCTTTGCGCCGCGTCCTGGTAGTTTTCGAGCCGACCGAAGGTAGCCAGCGGTTTCACGATACTAAAAGTCAATCCGGCCCACAGCGACAGGCCGTCGTCAAAATCATAGGCATCGTCCCGCGGCTGACAATTGCCCGAACAGGAGTCATTGCCGCCTTCGTAAAAACCGCCGTCGAGGCCGGTCGCCACGGCCAGAAAGCTATCCACCGAATAGCGAAACCCTTCCGAGCCCTTGGCCTCCTGCAGCAACCCTTCGGCCTGGCGCACGAAGGCCTCTTTCTCTTCGATCCTGGGATCGTGTGCCAGGGCCATTTCGATCGCCTGCTGCAGGCTGAGCTTTTCCTGCGCCTGCAACCCAAAGCTCGATACAAACATTATCCAAAGCCCGATAAACCTCGATGCATGTATTTTCATAGCCATGATTTTTCCATTGCCCTGCTGAATAGAAGCTGACTCAAACCGCTGTTAACCGCGAATTTAACGCTGAGTCTATCGGTTATGGGCCTTCAAGTGAACGCCAGCTGCCGGATTAACTAATGATTCCATAAATTTACTGGCAAAATCGTCGCATAATCGTTAGTGTTCGCAGGCTTATAATCCTGATAGAAACATACGATATTCTATGTCCAGACCTCTCATCGATCGACACAGCTTCAGCTATGATGAACTCATCGAATGCGGCAAAGGCAACCTGTTCGGGCCCGGTAACGCGCTGCTGCCCCTGCCCCCGATGCTAATGTTTGACCGCATTATCGATATCAACGAGGACGGCGGTAAATTCGAAAAAGGACAAATCATCGCCGAACTCGACGTCAATCCCGATCTTTGGTTCTTCAAATGTCATTTCGAAACCGATCCGGTGATGCCCGGCTGCCTGGGGCTCGACGCAATGTGGCAGCTAATCGGGTTTTTCCTGGGTTGGAAAGGAGGCCCGGGTCACGGTCGCGCGCTCGGGGCTGGCGAGGTCAAGTACTTCGGGCAGGTGTTGCCGCAGGCCAAACTGGTTACTTACCACATCGATATGAAACGCGTCATTATGCGCAAGCTGGTAATGGGCATCGGTGACGCGTCCATGCAAGTCGACGGCAGGGAAATTTACAGCGCCAGGGACCTGCGCGTGGGTCTGTTCACGTCGACCGACGATTTCTAGCCCAACGGACCGCCTGAAGATGCTGAGTTATATCGCCGCGGTCCTTGCCGGCCTCGCCCTGCTGGTCTGGAGCGCCGACAAGTTTGTCGAAGGTGCCGCCGCGCTGGCGAACCTGCTGGGCGTATCGATCATGATCATCGGTATTACCATCGTCGGTTTCGGCACTTCGGCGCCCGAAATCGTGGTTTCGGTGATCGCGGTACTCGAGGACACACCCGATCTCGCCATCGGTAATGCGCTCGGCTCCAATATCGCCAACATCGGCCTGATCCTCGGCGTCACGGCAATCCTGGTGCCGGTACCGGTGGCAACGCGATTGTTCAAAACCGAGTACCCGTTGCTACTGCTGGCGACGGCGGTGATGACCTGGGCCCTGTTCGACCTCAGGCTCGACCTGGTCGACGGCTTCGCCCTGCTCGGGTTGCTCGTGCTCAGCCTTTACCACCTGGTTCGAGAACACCGAATGCATCCGGCGGCCTATGCCAGGGAAGAGCACGAAAACGAGGAATTGGTGCACGAGATGAGCCTGCCGTTAGCGGTCGGCTGGACGATCCTCGGCATAGTACTGCTGGTGGCGAGCTCCAAGCTGCTGGTCTGGGGTGCGTCCAACTTTGCGCTCGAACTGGGTGTCAGCGAATTGATCATCGGGCTGACAATCGTGGCCCTCGGCACCAGCCTGCCCGAACTCGCGGCATCGGTCGCGAGCCTGAAAAAAGGCCAGCCCGATCTCGCGGTGGGCAACGTAATCGGCTCGAACCTGTTCAATTCGCTCGCGGTGATCGGGCTGCCGGCAATGTTTACCACCTTCAGCATCGACCCTTCGGCGCGCACGCGCGATTTACCGATTGTTATCCTGTTGACGCTGGTGCTCATCTTGATGGCGCGTTTTCCCGGCGCCCTGCCCCGCCACCTGACCCGGGTCAAGGGCATCTTCCTGTTTTCGGCTTTTGTTATTTACCAGCTATATTTGTATTATGAGGTCGCCGTGGGATAGTCCGCATAAATCGAGCTAGTTATGACAAAACATGCATATATCGAGCTAGGCCTCGCCGTCCTGCAAACCGAAGCCGAGGCCATATCCGCACTCAGCGCCAGGCTGGATCACAAGTTTTACGACGCCTGTGACCTGATCCTGAAATGCGAGGGCCGGATCGTCGTAACCGGCATGGGCAAATCCGGTCATATCGGCAACAAGATCGCGGCCACGCTGGCCAGCACCGGAACCCCCGCCTTCTTCATGCATTCGGGCGAAGCCAGCCATGGAGACCTGGGCATGATTACCGAGCAGGACCTGGTGATCGCGCTATCCAATTCCGGCGAAACCAGCGAGATAACGCTGTTACTGCCGCTGCTGAAACGCCTCGACATTCCACTCATAGCGCTGACCGGCAACCCGGGGTCTACCCTGGCGCGCAGCGCGGATATTCATCTCGATGTCAGCGTCAGCAAGGAAGCCTGCCCGCTCGGGCTGGCGCCCACTTCGAGCACCACCGCAACCCTGGCCATGGGTGACGCCCTGGCGGTGGCGGTGCTCGAAGCGCGCGGATTCACCGAGCAGGATTTCGCGCTGTCTCATCCCGGCGGCAACCTCGGTCGGCGCCTGCTGTTGCGAGTCAGCGATATCATGCATACCGGCACCTCGATTCCGCTGGTCTCGTCCACCAGCACGCTGAAAGATACGCTGCTGGAAATGACCGCCAAGGGCCTCGGCATGGCGGGTGTGGTCGATGCCGAACGTAACGGGCTGGTCGGCATTTACACTGACGGCGACCTGCGGCGAACCTTCGAAAAGATGCCTAATTTCGAAACCGCCAAGGTGGTGGAATTCATGACCGCGAATTGCGTTACCATCGAAGCCGACCGCATTGCCAGCGAGGCTCTCAAACTGATGCATGACAAGAAAATCAATGCCCTGATGGTGGTCGATGCCGAGGGCCAGGTTCAGGGTGCGTTAAACATGCATGACTTATTAAGAGCGGGTGTCGTTTAGGAAAATTGATGACTGCGAGTGCCCACGAAAAAGCCAAACTGATTCGTCTACTCATTGTCGACATCGACGGTGTGCTGACGGACGGTGGCCTGCAGTTTGATAACCGCGGCGAAGAATACAAGACTTTCAACTCGCTCGATGGCCACGGCATCCGCATGCTGCTCGACTGCGGGATCGAGGTCGCGGTGATTACCGGACGCCAGTCGAAGATCGTCAACCACCGCATGGGCGATCTTGGCGTTAAACATATTTACCAGGGTAATCGCGACAAGTTGCCGGCCTTCGAGCAACTGTTAGTCGATACCGGGAACGAGGCCTCGCAGACTGCCTATGTCGGCGACGATCTGCCAGACTTGCCAATCATGCAGCGCGCGGGTTTTGCGATAGCGGTACAAAATGCCCATGGTTTCGTCAAGCAACATTGCGACTGGGTGACAACCGCCTGCGGCGGGCACGGCGCGGTACGCGAGGTTACCGATTTTATCCTGCACGCGCAGGGTTTGCTCGAAGACCAGCAGAACGGCTACCTGGAATGAAATCGCGCATCCTGATTTTTGTCCTGGTTCTCGGCATTGTCGCGATTGCGACAGGCTGGGTATACGAATCGCGCCTGGCTCCCCGGGCGGAAACCGCGGATCTGCAGATTCCGGACAATATCGACTACTTTCTGACCAACCTGAACTATCGCGCGGTCAACGAATCAGGCCAGCTGGATTACGAGTTCAGTAGTCCCCGACTCGAGCATTATACGCTCGAGGACGTCAGCCTGATAGAAACGCCATTGCTTAGTATTTACCGAGCCGCTGATCGATGGCGAGTCAACGCGCAACGGGGCGAACTGCAACAGCGAGGAAACCTGTTGTGGCTGCGCCAACAGGTGGTGATGCAAAAACTCGGCGCCGACCCGTTCGAACTCCAGACCGAGAGTATGCGTTTCGAACCGGACAAGGATCTGGTCAGCAGCGAAACCGACGTCCTGATGCTAAGTAAACAGGCAAGGATAGAAGCCGAGGGAGCCGTGTTCGACCTGGCCGCCGGAATTTACCGCCTCAACAAGACCCGGGCAGTGTATTACCGTGGCAACAGTTAAACCGGCCCTGGCATTGCTGGCATTGCTGACCTGGGGGCCGCTGTGGGCCCTCGACGCCGACCGCGACCAGCCCATCGAGGTGGAGGCCGACAGTCTCGAGGTTCGTGAACAGGAAAATATCAGCATCTACCAGGGCAACGTCAAGCTCAAACAGGGCAGCCTCGAAATCAGCTCCGATCGACTGGTGATTCATTTCAACGACAATAGTGACCTGGTGCTGATGGAAATGACGGGCAATCCGGCACGCCTGCGACAGCTCGATAACGAGCAACAGGAGATGCGCGGGCAGGCAAGACAGATTAACTACCTGGAATCGGAGTCGTTGCTGGAGTTGATCGAAGAGGCTCGCTTCACCCACGCAGGGGATACCATCGAAAGCACCCTGATCCGTATCAACACCGAAGACAACAATATCCAGGCCGGCAGTTCCAACGCCGATGAACGGGTAAAAATGCTGATTCAGCCGCGTCAAAATTCGACGAATACCGAATAATCCCGGATGAGCGACCGCAATCTACTGGAGGCTACCGACCTCGCCAAATCCTACAATCAGCGCGTAATCGTCAAATCGGTTTCCCTGCGAGTCGCCGGCGGCGAGATCGTCGGTTTACTGGGCCCCAACGGGGCCGGTAAAACCACCTGCTTCTACATGATCGTGGGATTGATCGAAAACGATGCCGGTGTTATCCGCCTTAACGACAGGTCTATCAGCCAGCTACCGATGCATCG
Organism: Gammaproteobacteria bacterium; assembly: GCA_009937625.1. GTDB lineage: Bacteria > Pseudomonadota > Gammaproteobacteria. The sequence continues at coordinate 5,877 of JAACFA010000071.1, forward strand.
GCGTGCCAGGCTCGGTATCGGCTATCTGCCGCAGGAAGCCTCGGTGTTTCGCAATCTGACCGTGGAGCAGAATATTCTGGCCATCCTGCAGCTGCGTCGCGACCTCGATAGAGTCGAGCGTCAACATCAGCTCGAGCTCTTACTCGAAGAATTCCAGGTTGAACATTTACGCACTACCGAGGGCATTTCGCTGTCCGGAGGCGAGCGCCGCCGCGTCGAAATTGCGCGTGCAGTCGCTAACCAGCCAAATTTCATGCTACTGGACGAACCATTTGCCGGCGTCGATCCGATTTCCGTGGTCGATATTCAGTCGATCGTGCGCCAGCTTGCCGGACGCGGCATAGGCGTTTTAATTACCGATCACAATGTGCGCGAAACCCTCGGAATATGCGACCGCGCCTACGTCATGGGGGAAGGCCACATTCTCGCCGAGGGCAAGCCAGCCCAGATTCTGGAAAATAAAATGGTCAGAAAGATTTACTTGGGAGACAATTTTAAGCTATAAATAGCTGCATGGGCGATGATAAATATACTTATATAAAAACCCGCAAGGACACCTCCCGCCTATGAAACAAAGCCTGCAGCTGCGCCTTGGTCAAAGCCTCACGATGACGCCTCAGTTGCAGCAGGCAATCAAGTTGCTGCAACTCTCTTCGCTGGAACTGCAGACCGAAATCCAGCAAACCCTGGAGACCAACCCGCTACTCGAGCAGGACGATAATCTCGGAGAAATTACCGTCATCGAGCCCGAAGCCGGTAAAGATGGCGCTGGCAATGTCGAAGATTTGACCGATTTCAAGGCACCGGCCAGCACCATTTCGGAAAATCGGGCGGAGCAGCAGCTGCCGGACGATCTCGAGATCGATGCCCGCTGGGATCAAATTTACGACAACTTACCGAGCGTCTCTTCGCAGGCCTCGCCCGGTATCGACAGTCGCGATATGTTCGAGAATCAGGCCGGTGAAGAGGATACCCTGAAGCTTCATCTGATCTGGCAGCTGGATTGCTCACACCTGTCGCCGCTCGATCACGAAATCGGCTTAGCGATCATCGACTCCATAGACGACAGCGGTTACCTGTCCCAACCGATAGCCGATATCCACGAAGGCCTGGTTGCGGAGCACGAGGAACTCGAAATGGATGAAATCGAAGCCGTGTTGCACCTGGTGCAGCGTTTCGATCCGATCGGGGTAGCCGCCGGTAGCCCGGCCGAATGTATGGCGATCCAGTTGAGCCAGTACGCCCCTGACACGCCGCATCTGCCCAAGGCCCTGGTGCTGGTAGACAAGTACCTGGAGCAACTTGCCAGCAACGATGTCGCCCTGCTGAAACGGCGACTGCAGGCTAGCGATGCCGAACTGGCCGAGATCATCAAGTTGATCCAGACCACCAATCCCCATCCCGGTCACAGTATCAGCCAAAACCACGCCGAGTACATCGTGCCGGATGTCTATGTCAGCAAGCAGGCGGGACGCTGGCGAGTCAGCATCAATCCGGACAATGCACCACGACTGCGTGTCAATGACCAATATGCAAACCTGATCAAGCGCAGCGACAATAGCGCCGACAATACTTATCTAAAGAATCACCTGCAGGAGGCGCGCTGGTTTATCAAGAGCCTGCAAAGCCGCAACGAGACACTACTACGGGTAGCCGACGCCATCGTCGAACGCCAGCAGGCCTTTCTCGATTACGGCGAGGAAGCAATGCAACCCATGGTGTTACGCGACATAGCAGAACTGCTGGAAATGCATGAATCTACCATCTCGCGGGTTACCACGCAGAAGTACATGCATACTCCACGCGGTATCCTAGAGTTCAAGTACTTCTTCTCCAGTCATGTCGGTACCGCCGACGGAGGAGAATGCTCAGCCACGGCGATACGTGCGATTATCAAGAAATTCGTTGCCGCCGAAAAACCGGAGAAACCGCTAAGCGACAACAAGATTGCAATTTTATTGGGCGAACAGGGAATTAACGTAGCCAGGAGAACCGTAGCCAAATACAGGGAAGCGTTAAGAATTCCACCGTCCAACGAGCGTAAACGTCTCTTTTGAGACATCAACGATTCGCAGTGATGCGAATCACACAGCCCAGGAGGTTACAGATGCAAGTAAGTTTAAGCGGCCATCATGTAGATATCACGGATTCCATACGTAACTATGTCAACGAAAAAGTCGGCAAACTAGACCGCCATTTCGATCAGGCGCTGGATATCCATATCGTGTTAACCGTGGAAAAGCTGCGTCACAAAGCCGAAGCAACTTTACACGTCAGCGGCGGCAATCTGCATGCCGACGATGTCCAGGAAGACATGTATGCCGCAATCGATGGCCTCGTCGATAAACTTGATCGTCAGGGGAAAAAACACAAAGAAAAAATAAAGAATCACCGCCACAAGGGCATTGCGGCCGAGCTGGCCTGAGATTCAACGGGGGAGCCTGACTCCCCCTTTTTTTGTCCGAAACCAAATTCATTGCACTTGCATAGTCGTACAATTTCAATAAGATTCGCGCATCGTTTTCAGACAACCCGCACTCAACATCCCAAGCATGACCGTTTCCGCACTCTTGTCGCCCCAGTCTATTTTTCTTGACACCGAAATCACGAGCAAAAAGAAACTTCTGGAATTGATCGCGAACATCGTCGCCGATCGCACCCAGCTTCCGCAATCCACGATTTACAACAACCTGTTGAATCGTGAACGCCTGGGCAGCACCGGACTGGGGCAGGGATTCGCGGTGCCGCATGCGCGGCTGGATGACCTCGACAAAACCCTGGCCTGTTTCTTGCGACTCAAAGAAGCGGTTAATTTCGAAGCTCCCGATAATCGGCCGGTCGATCTCGTGTTTACGATCATTATTCCCGAACAAGCCACCGAGGAGCACCTGGTAATTTTGTCCTCCCTGGCCAGCATTTTTTCGAAGGAAGAGGTTTGCGAGGCGATTCGCAACGCCGGCAGCAAGGACGAAATCGCGGCAATTATCGAATCGGCCGAGCAATAACATGAAACTGGTGATCGTTAGCGGCTTGTCGGGTTCGGGCAAAACCGTGGCCCTGCGAACGCTGGAAGACGCCGGATACTACTGTATCGACAACCTGCCCCTCGGCATGTTATCCGAGCTGATCGACAATATGATCGACTCGGGCGCGGAGCCGTACGACCTGATGGCCATCGCCATCGATGCCAGGAGCGGCGTCGACAGTTCGGACCGCTTCGATGAAATAATGCAGCATGTTTCGCGCCACCCGCTGCAGCTCGATGTACTGTTCCTGAGCTGTAGCACCTCGCGCCTGCTCAAACGCTTCAGTGAGACCCGCCGTATGCATCCGCTGTCCCGGGGTGGCTTGCCGCTGGCGGACGCAATCCAGCAGGAAAAAAAACTGCTCGAGGACATCCACGCCAACGCCGACCTGGCGATCGACAGCTCGGACCTGAACGTGCACGAGTTGCGGCAAATGATCATCGACCGGCTACTCGAGCAAAGCACGGCCGAGATGGGGATTCTGATCCAGTCCTTCGGTTTCAAGAACGGGGTACCGGCCGACACCGACTTCGTGTTCGACGTGCGTTGTCTGCCCAATCCGCACTGGGAGAAGGCGCTGCGACCACTGACCGGCCGTGATCGAGCGGTCGTCAAGTATCTCGAGAACTATCCCGAGGTCGATGCGATGTTCGTTTCGATTCACGGTTTTCTGGCCGACTGGATCCCGCGCTTCGAAAAAGAAAACCGCAGTTATATGACCATATCCATTGGCTGCACCGGCGGTAAGCACCGCTCGGTGTACCTGGCAGAGCGCATCGCCAACGAAATCGGGCAACAGCGAGATAATATTTCGATCCGTCACCGGGACATGAAATGAGTTTCGGCATCCTGCCGTCAATCCGTTAAAACGCGATGCCGAATCCGGCGCCATTTCGGGGACGGCAGATAACACCGTGATACCGCGACCGGACCCGGCATCGCCGGCCGGGCCGATTTGCCGATCCTGCCGGGTGTATTAAACTACGCGCACCAATAACTCGAGGAAACCCGTCAGATCGCGCTTGCAACCGGTCGCAGCGGGGTTCGACAGGACCAGGAATGATCTCTGAACGCATTACCATTATCAACAAGCTCGGATTGCACGCGCGCGCCGCATCCAAACTGGTTAACTGCGCCAGCCAGTTCGAGAGCGAGGTATTCATTAGTCGCAAGGAAAATCGAGTTAACGCCAAAAGCATAATGGGGGTTATGATGTTGGCTGCCAGCAAAGGCGTCGAGCTCGAGCTCGAGATCGACGGCAACGACGAACGGAAATGTCGCGATGCGCTGGTTGAGCTGATTAACGATCGCTTCGGCGAAGACGAGTAAGCGGGATCATGGTAGAAGACGATATCGAACAGCTACGTCAGGATATATCGGTTGCGCTCGACGCCGATGACAGCGTCGAGATATCGAAAATCCTGAGCGCTATCAGCGTCGCGGAGATAGCGCTACTGCTCGACTCCCTGCCATCGCAGCAGCGCGATTCGATCTGGCCGCTAATCGAACCCGGCGACATGGGCGAGGTATTGCTCGAGACCCAGGACGATATCAGCGACGCCAAGCTCAAGCAGCTCGAACCCGAAGAAATTGCCGCCATCGTCGAAATCATGCCAGACGTCGACGATCAGGCGGACATCATCCTGGCGCTACCGACCGACAAACTCGTCAAAACCCTGCATACGCTGGACGCACACAAGCGCGAAAAGCTCGAGTCGGTTTTATCCTACAGTGAGGATACTGCCGGCGGCCTGATGAACCTCGATCACGTCACCATACGGGCCGACGTTTCGCTCGACGTGGTACTGCGCTACCTGCGCATCCGGGGGGAATTACCCGATCTGACCGATCAACTGTTTGTCACCGACCGTCACGATCATTATCTCGGCGCGTTATACCTGGGCGATCTGCTGACCAACGATCCGGAGGCCGAAGTCAAGAGCATCATGCGCACCGATATCGACGCCATGCACGTGCACATGTCAGATAACGAGGTGGCGCGCGAGTTCGAGAACTTCGACCTGATCAGCGCGCCGGTGGTCGACGAGGAGCATAAGCTGATCGGGCGTATCACGGTCGATGACGTGGTCGACGTTATCCGCGACGAGGGCGACCATTCGATTATGGGGATGGCGGGCCTGTCCGAGGAAGAAGACATGTTTTCCCCGGTGCTGTTGACTTCTCGGCGCCGCGGTATCTGGCTCGGGATCAATTTGTTGACCGCGTTTCTGGCGGCCTACGTAATCGGCTTTTTCGAAGAGATCCTGGACCAGGTCGTCGCGCTCGCAATCCTGATTACGATCGTGCCGAGCATGGGTGGCATCGCCGGGTCGCAAACCCTTACTATCGCGATACGGGGCCTGGCACTGGGCCAGTTGGGTAGCTCCAACTATCGCTCGCTGGTGAAAAAGGAAATCTCGGTCGGGCTGTTAAACGGTTTGATCTGGGCGCTGGTAGTGGCCTCGTTGTCGATCATCTGGTTTGGAAACTTAAACATCGGCCTGGTTATCGCTTTTGCCCTGATCGTAAACCTGCTGGCCGGTGCACTGGCAGGTGCCGTAATCCCGGTAATTCTGCGACAGATCGGCATCGACCCGGCAATCGCCGGTGGCGTTGTCTTAACCACGGTAACCGACGTCGTCGGTATCATCGCTTTTCTCGGGTTGGCAACGCTGGTACTGGGCTAGGCCCGTCGCCCGCTAGCGGCTCATGAATTGTCGTACCACTGCCTTGGATTTGTTGCGCGGCCCGGCTTCCAATCTGCTCGATTTCCTCGAGTTCGATGCCGATTCGTGCCAGGGCCTCTGGATGGATCGCCAGCTCGAAGCCGCAACCGCTGCTGCCGACGCGATTGGTGTTGACCCAGGCATCGGCGATGTGAATTGCGCTGGTGGCCAGCGAGTACTCCCCACCCTTGCGCGGTTCATGATGCGTCACCACCGGCTCCCAGATCGACCTGCCGTAGTGTATCTTTAATACTATTTACGCTTACCGGGCGTCAAGTTTAACGTCATCGCACTGTGCCCCCTAACCAGCGAGCGGTTATTGCCACAGCAGGGCCGCGCCGTAAACTCCGCTGGCGTCTCCGCGTGCCGCCGCCAGCAGCGGAGTCTCGACAAAATCTGAAAAAACGTAGGCGGGCAACAGTTTCGGAACTTCTTCGTAAACACTATAGCGTGCGGATCCAGGATATTAATCAACTGCGCCAACGAGCGCGCCATCTGGTCATGGTAAAGCGCCATCATTGCTTCACAGGCGTCATCACCGGCGCTCGCGCCGGCAATTATCTCGTGGCTGGAGCGCGATTCACCGAAGCGCAGCCGATAATTGTGCTCTAGCCCCGGCCCCGACAGAAAGGTCTCGATGCAAGCGCTTTTGCCGCAATAACAAGAGGGCGAGCCGTCTATACTGCGCTGCCAGGGCAAGGGATTGTGCCCCCATTCTCCGCTGATGGCATGAGGTCCGTTAACCAGTTTGCCGTCGATCACCAGGCCACCTCCGGTGCCGGTGCCGATAATGACGCCAAACACGGTCGGGTGCCCCCGCCCCGCGCCACCCCGGGCCTCCGACAGGGCAAAGCAATTGGCGTCGTTTTCGATGCGTACTTCACGCTCGAGGCTGGCCTCCAGATCGCTCGCAAACGGCCGGCCATTCATACACACCGTATTCGAATTGCGTAACAGCCCGGCTCGAGGGGAAATCGCGCCCGGAATACCGATCCCCACGCTGACATGCAAACCGAGTTCGGTTTCGGCGGCACGCACCAGCCTGGAGATCAGGTCGAGAATGGCGTCGTAACTGTCGGCCGGGGTAGTCACACGCTGGCGGTAAACAGTCTGCCCTTCAGGGTCCAGAACGACTACCTCGGTTTTGGTGCCTCCAAGGTCAATACCAAGTTTATGTCCCATCTCGATCTCCCGTTGCTGGCCCCGCTTCGGGCCAGTGATACAATATTTTTATATCCATTTCCAAATAATAATAATTTTTTATAGCCTGGTCTTAGAGGAAAATAAAAGCGATAAGTACGAAGCCTTTACTGACGCCATTCCAAATCGAGATCAGCCACTTATCCACAGGTTATGCCCGCCATCTCCACAGATCCATGCACAACATAATGTACTTGACCTTGAGCCAAAACACATTATATTGTGTATCAGGTTAATTATTCACCTTTACAGAATAAACTAAAACCGGCTGGTTCATTCCAACCCATAAACAGACCAAACACTTGTGTCCGATAGTTATAAATAACTTTAACTAGCGTAGGGAAAGAAATAGTCAGCCGTAAACAGGCGCGGATCTCATCCGAACATAACACTGGAATCTATGGATCGGGCTATAAATGCAAAATATTGAATCACCCTTAACCACGACAGACGTCGCACCAGTCGAATCGACGCCTGCGAAAGCTCAGGAAAATAGCAGCACACTCGGCAGTAATTACAACGTCGTCCGCCGAAACGGCAAGTTAACCAGTTTCGACAAGGACAAGATAGCCATCGCCATGACCAAGGCCTTCCTCGCGGTCGAAGGCGGTCAGGCGGCCGCGTCGACGCGGGTTCATGAAACCGTGGAACAGCTGACCGACCTGGTGGTCGCCACGCTGACTCGTCGCCAACCCGAGGGCGGCACTTTCCACATCGAGGACATCCAGGACCAGGTCGAACTCGCGCTGATGCGCAATGGCGAGCAGAAAATTGCGCGCGCCTACGTGCTTTATCGCGAGGAACGAGCCAATGCACGCGCGCAGCACATCCCCCATCCGGACAACAGGCCGGAGGACGAAGAGCGGGTCGAGCTCACGGTCAAGCTGCAAGACGGCAGCATAGCGCCGCTCGATACCGCCCGTCTGCGGACCATTATCGACGAAGCCTGTACGGGGCTGGAAAGCGTAAGCGCGGAGCAGGTTTATGACGATACGGTCAAGAACCTGTTCGATGGGGTTGCGCTCAAGGACGTTAGCCCCACGCTGGTCATGAGCGCGCGCGGTCTGATCGACCGCGAACCCGAGTATTCGAACGTTGCGGCGCGCCTGCTGCTCGACGAGCTGCGCACCGAATCCCTGACTTTTATCAACGATGGCGCGCCTAACGCCACTTTCACCGAGATGGCGGAGCGCTATCGCGGTTATTTCGGCAACTATATCAAGAAAGCGACCGAGCTCGAGCTGCTGGACAAGGAGTTGCTCAAGTTTGACCTGGAATTGCTCGGTAACGCGCTGCAGCCGGAACGCGACCACCAGTTCACCTACCTGGGGCTGCAGACTCTTTACGACCGGTATTTTATCCATCATCACGACACTCGTTTCGAATTGCCGCAGGCTTTTTTCATGCGGGTGGCGATGGGACTGGCGATCAACGAAGTCCAGCGTGAAGCGCGCGCAATCGAATTTTACAACCTGCTGTCATCGTTCGATTTCATGAGCAGCACCCCTACCCTGTTCAATTCGGGCACGCTGCGTCCGCAGCTCTCGAGCTGTTACCTGACGACGGTACCCGACGACCTGGACGGCATTTTCAGCGCGATCAAGGACGATGCCATGCTGTCAAAGTTTGCCGGCGGCCTCGGTAACGACTGGACCCGGGTGCGCGCCATGGGCTCGCACATCAAGGGTACCAACGGTAAATCGCAGGGAGTCGTGCCTTTCCTTAAGGTCGCCAACGACACCGCGGTTGCGGTTAACCAGGGCGGCAAGCGCAAAGGCGCAATGTGTGCCTACCTCGAAACCTGGCACCTCGATATCGAAGATTTCCTCGACCTGCGCAAGAACACTGGCGAGGAACGCCGGCGCACGCATGATATGAATACCGCCAACTGGATTCCCGACCTGTTCATGAAACGGGTCGCCGAGGACGCCCAGTGGACGTTGTTTTCACCCTGCGAAGTACCCGATTTGCATGATCTTTACGGTGCAGATTTTGAAACCGCCTATGCGGCTTACGAAGAAAAAGCCGACCGCGGCGAGATCAAGAATTTCCGCCGCATGAAAGCGGTCGACCTGTGGCGCAAGATGCTCGGCATGCTGTTCGAAACCGGCCATCCGTGGATGACTTTCAAGGATCCCTGCAATATTCGCTCGCCGCAGCAGCATTCCGGCGTGGTGCATTCGTCAAATCTGTGTACCGAGATTACGCTCAACACCTCGGATACCGAGATCGCGGTCTGTAACCTGGGCTCGGTCAACCTGCCGCAGCATGTCGACGAAAATGGCCTCGACCTGACAAAGCTAGAGAAGACCATCAACACCGCGATGCGCATGCTCGATAACGTGATTGATTACAATTACTACAGCGTGCCGCAGGCGCGCACTTCGAACCTGCGCCACCGCCCGGTCGGGCTCGGTATCATGGGATTCCAGGACGCGCTCTACAAGCAGCATATTCCCTACGCTTCGGAAGGCGCGATCGAATTCGCCGACGAGTCGATGGAAGCGGTCAGCTACTACGCGATCCAGGCGTCGACCCAGCTGGCAGAGGAACGCGGCAGCTATTCCAGCTACCAGGGTTCGCTGTGGAGCCAGGGTATACTGCCTATCGATTCGGTAGCACGCCTGCGCGAGGCGCGCGGCGACTACCTGCAGCAGGACGATAGCGCTCGCATGAACTGGGACAGCCTGCGTCAGCGCGTCATGAGCATTGGCATGCGCAACTCCAACACCATGGCGATTGCGCCGACCGCGACCATTTCCAATATCTGCGGCGTCAGCCAGTCGATCGAGCCGATTTATCAGAACCTGTTCGTCAAGTCGAACCTGTCCGGCGAGTTTACCGTGGTCAATCCCTACCTGGTCGACGACCTCAAGCGGCAGGGACTGTGGGACGATGTCATGGTCAACGATCTGAAGTACTACGATGGCAGCCTGCAACATATCGATCGGGTACCGGAAGACTTGAAATTGATCTATGCCACCGCCTTTGAAATCGATTCGCGCTGGCTGGTCGAGGCCGGGTCGCGACGTCAAAAATGGATCGACCAGGGACAATCGCTGAATCTTTACATGGCCGAGCCTTCGGGCAAGAAGCTGGACAACCTGTACAAGCTGGCCTGGGTGCGTGGTTTGAAGACGACTTATTACCTGCGCTCGCTGGGCGCTACCGCGGTCGAGAAAAACGCGACCGCCAAGCAAGAGCCGACAATCGAGGAAGAACCGAAAGTTTGTTCGATCCTCGACCCGGATTGCGAAGCTTGTCAATAAAACAGCAGTAGATACAAAACGTAGGAGAAACAGATGTTAAATTGGGATGAACCATTAACCCCACAGGTACCACGAGCGCCGGAACCGGTAGCGGCAACTGCTGTCGAACCAACCGCTACTCCGATTGCACCCGAGGTTCCGCGGCAGCAAGCGCGTGCCGACAGCGTTGCCGAACCCGCCGCAATGCCAACCTCGGCAAAGCCGATCAATCCGGAAGACAAGCGTGTTGTTAATGGCCTTGCCGATATCAATCAGCTGGCGCCCTTCAAGTATCCCTGGGCCTGGGAGTATTTTCTCAACGCCAACAAGAACCACTGGACACCGCTCGATATCAACATGACCCAGGACGTGCATGATTACCAGCACAAACTGACGCTGGAAGAACGCCATGTTTACGAAAACGTGCTGTCCTACCTGACGACGTCCGACATCATGGCGATGCGTAATATCGGGCTCGCGGTAATGGAAAAAATGTCGGCGCCCGAATTGCAGATTTACCAGGCACGCCAGGTTTACGAGGAAGCGATGCACACCTGGACCTACCAGCACTGCATCGAAACCATCGGCCTCGATCAGGGCGAAATCTATAACCGCTATCGCGTGGTTCCGGAAATTTATCACAAGATCCAGATGTGTAACCGGCGCCTGGATTCGGTGTTGCGTCCCGACATCGACCTCAACGATCGCGATGAGCTCGAAAATTTCGTGCTCGCTTATACCTTCTTTGCCGGCGTGTTCGAAGGTACCTGGTTTTACAATGGCTTCAGCCCGATCTTTGCGCTGCAGCGACGCGGCCTGATGAAGGGCTCCGCCGAACAATTGCAATACATCATGCGCGACGAAGTGCTACACGCGTCGTTCGGTATTCGGGTATGCAATCAAATTATCAACGAGGAAAAGCTCAAGCTCGACCCGAAAGTCATTCAACAGATGTGGGAAGAAGCCGAGGCGGCGGAAGCCCAGTATGCAAGATTCCTGCTACCCGATCCGATCCTGGGCTACAGCGCCGAAGACCATATCGCGCAGTTCCGCTTTATCGCCAACCGCCGCGCTAACAAGTTACATCACGAGATCCCGTTCCCGGGTGCTGAAAACGCGCTACCGTGGCTGGATGAACAGGCAAACCTGAAAAAGGAGAAAAACTTTTTTGAGACCCGCGTCACCGAGTACCAAACCGGTGGTGCACTTAACTGGGACTGAGGAGTCCTTGCCGAATTAGTGTTACACGCGCTCTTCGGTTGTAACCTTGGACCAGGTATCGGGATACCCCATATCCCGATATCTGGTCTTTTTTATTGGTCTCCGCAAAACTGAGTTGTATCGTGACTGCCCGTCCCGACCTGCCACTAGACAGCCCGCCGGAAACTATCTGCCTTATTCGCCTGTCCGCGCTTGGTGACGTGACCCATGCGGTTCCGGTGGTGCGTGCCATTCAACATCAATGGCCTGCAACCAGGATCACCTGGATAACCTCGAGTTTCGAATACAAATTGTTATCGGCGCTGCAGGGCGTGCGTTTCGTCGTTACCGACAAGAAGTCCGGCTGGCCTGGCTACCGGCGACTGAAGCAGGAACTCGCGGGCGAGCGATTCGACGTCATGCTGCAAATGCAGACCTCGGCGCGCGCAAACCTGACCGGTGCCTGCGTCAAGGCGGATATCAAACTGGGCTGGGATAAGTACCGGGCACGCGACTTTCACCGCTGGTTCATGACCCACCAAATACCCGAAACCCGGTTTGAACACCAGGTCCAGGGGCATTTGTCGTTTGCCCGCACGATCGGGCTCGATGCACAACAACCGGAGTGGGATTTCCCGGTTACCGCCGAAGCCATGGCGTTCGTCGAGCAGAGCGTACCGGCGGATAAACGCCTGCTGCTGATCTCGCCCTGTTCGAATCATCCGGCGCGTAACTGGCGCGCCGAACGCTACGCGGCGGTTGCCGATTACGCGGCGCAGCAGCACTCGATGACCGTGCTCCTGTCGGGCGGTCCGTCGGCCACCGAGGTCGCGATCGGTACAGCCATCGAGTCGGCCATGCAAACCAGGCCAATCAACCTGATCGGCAAGGATACGTTACCGCAGCTGGTCGCGCTGCTCGCCCGCGCCGACCTGGTCATCAGCCCGGATTCCGGTCCCGCGCACCTGGCGAACGCACTGGCGACACCGGTGATCGGTTTACATGCCAGCACCTGGTCGCGGCGTAGCGGGCCCTACGGCTCGCTGGACCTGTGCGTCGACAAGTTCGCCGAAGCGGCGAAAAAATTCCGAGGCGTGAAACCGGAGGAGCTAAGATGGGGAACCCGTATCGCGAACGAAGGCGTAATGGACCTGGTCGAGGTCGACGAGGTTATCGAGCGCCTGGATTTTGCCATTGAGCGCCTGCCGCGCTAAATCCTGCGATGCCGGCTCCATGATCTCAGCCTGAAACTGCGGCCTGGCGTAACAGGTTGATCGGCGCGAGTTCCGGAAAGCGACAATTTTTCAGGCGCACAATGCTGGTATGCACGAAGGCATGCTGCCCCGACAGGCACGCGTGGCTCACCGTATCGGTAAACACCATCCACGCGGAAAACGGCGGAAAACGGAACTCCTCGTGCCCCTGCTGTTCCTGTTGAAACGCCGGGGTGTCTTTCATGTAGTTGTGAAACCTGCGCATTTCACGATCAAAGGGCGAGGAATCCAGCACTTTTAGCGTCGGCATCCCTGCCCTGGAGAGACCGTTGACCAGGCCCGACCATAGATGGTCCAGCGGCCCCTTGGACAGGTAATTCTTGCCCGCCGATTCATACTTCAAATGCGCTCGCGAACCGTGGGATCGCAGCAGGTCCTTAAAATTCCCCTTGCTGGCCCAGACCCGGTCTTCGTCCGGGTTGACGTTAATGAAAAAACGCAGGATCCGGTCGCCATTGGTGGCGCCATAGGCGCCCGCATCGATGTGCACCAGTTCGTTACTGGCATGCGCGTCGAGATTTCTACCGCATTCCTGAATCGGCCGAAAACTGCAGGTGCCGACGGTCCAGTCGTTGGTCAAGCGCGGCGCGGCCGTCGTTAAAAAGCTGGCTATATCGTCGCTCACGTTTTTCAGAATTCGACTGGCTCGCTGCACCAGTTCGGGGTCTTCACTGCCGAGACCGCGCACGCTGCCGGCTTCGGGGTGATAACTGACGTTCTTCAGCTTTAACAGGTTGGGGAGTTCCTGCCGCAGGAAAGACAAGTCCTCTGCCGCAGGTAAAGACACCGGGGATTGCGGGAAGAAAACTTTGGAACCCCGCTCCAGCGAATCGGAGAGTTCATCGGGGCCCAGTTGCTCCAGGCGATCTGCATCATATGTGTCCAGCATAAAAGGTTATCCGTGAAGGCCGAAGCCCTGTAATCAAGTAGAGAGTGGGACAATACTCTACTATCCGGACAATTCAATGTCATCCGCCAGAGCGACATCGCGCCCTTTAAGAGGGAGGCTGACGAGAAATCGTCAAGCCAGAATCCGGTGGCGCTATCCGGTCGATACCGCCACCATGGCTGACCTAGGAAAAGGCCTGTCCAGGCTTGCGGCCCAGGGCTTTCAAAATTTTCACCAGCGGGCAGAAACCGGTGAGCGAAGCCTGCAGCAGGTTAGCGCCGACGAAGGCAGTCAGAAACAACCAGTAGACGTGATGTAGCTGCGACAGCAATACGCTGACCAGGACCACAGCGCCGGCAAACATCATAACAATGCGATCGATACTCATGATTATCTCCAGTGAAATTTAGGCGCAGTATATTAGATTTATCTAATATTAGTCGATTCTTATATATCCCAGTGGAACGAGGGTTGATCTGACTAGTAATAGAATTGAGCTTCCCAGTCATCCTGTCGAAAATCAATTTCGACCGTTCGCGGCACCATGCGAGCGGCCTTGCCGCTGGAGAGGTTTTTGCCTTGCGGGTAACTGCTGGCAAATTCGCGCGGATCGCAAACCGCCGACGCAATCGACCGGAATGTCACGCCAAGCCGGTCATTGACCCGGGTCGCGTCGATCCCGCCCGCCGCATGAAACAGGGCCCGTTTCTTGATTACGCAGGAGAAGTAAAGCTGCAGTTCGACCACCAGGCCCTGCTCGAGGTGCCGCATCTCGCGCTCGGCGCGGGCGGTCCATTTCACCTCCACCTCTCGCTGGTTGATACGCACGGTCCTGCAATACCGAAACCGGTTAAACCAGCGTTCCAGCACACGCCTCGGATCTTCGATCTTGAAGTAACTGGCCTGTAAGTTCAAAAACGACATGCGGCCAGATTACCACAACGCACCGGCGTTGAGCTGAATGTCTTCCATGGTGATGCCCAGCGCCTCGTCACGACACAGAAATGCGGCCAGCGCTCCGAGCTCTCCGGGTTGCACCAGCCGCCGCTGCGGCTGCTCGTCGATCACCCTGGCATATTCCTCAGCCACGCTGCTGCCCGCATTTCTTGCCTGGATCGCCATGCTATTGTCCATCATCTCGGTCTGCACCCAGGTCGGGCTGATCACCACGGAACTGACCCCGTGCGGCGCGCCTTCGAGCGCCACTGCCCGGTTCAATCCGAGCAGGCCCGACTTCGAGGCACAGTAGGCGGCGTGATCCGCGGTCGCGGTAGTGGCGGCGGTCGATCCGATGTTGATGATGCGCCCCCAGCGGCGTTCGATCATTTTTGGCAAACAGGCACGAATCATGCGAAACGGACCGCTCAGGTTGATGTCGATCACGTCGAGCCAGGACTGCTCGTCGTGGCCACAAACGGTTTCATGGGTGGAAACGCCTGCCGAATTCACCAGGATATCCGCCGGCCCGTGCTGTGCCTCGAGAGCCCGGACAAACGCGTTGACGCTATCGACATCGGCGACGTCGAGCGGCTGGTAAAACAGCGCATCGCTAACCGCCTCGAGTTCCGCGATTGCCGCCTCCGGTTGACGACGCGCACCAACCGCGATGGTGGCGCCGCGCGCGGCCAGCGCGATCGCGATCGCTTTGCCGATTCCGGCGAAGCCGCCGGTGACAAGCGCTACCCGACCCTCGAGATAGCGCTCCACGCCTACCACTCGCCGGTGGTCTGCATCGAAGCCCAGGGTTCGGCCGGCGGCAGCGGATCACCCTTTTGCAGCAGCTCGATCGAAATGTTATCCGGCGAGCGGAAAAACGCCATATGCCCGTCACGCGGGGGGACGTTGATGGTAATGCCCGCGTCCAGCGCCTTCTGGCAAATCGCGTAGACGTCGTCTACCGCGAACGCCAGGTGTCCGAAGTTACGTCCACCCTGGTATACCTCACCGTCCCAGTTGTAGGTCAACTCGATCAACGGCGCGCGCTCGGCCCTGACCTGATCCACGTCCTCCGGCGCAGCCAGGTAAACCAGCGTAAACTGTCCCTCTTCGCTTTCGTAACGATCGGTTTCGACCAGGCCCAGCAAATCACGATAAAAACCGAGCGATTCATCGAGGTCGTGCACGCGCACCATGGTGTGGAGATATTTCATTGCAGAATCCTGTGTTTTTTCAGGGCGGAATTATGGCATAGCTTACGGCGCCCGCATATCTCGCCATGGTTCCTGCCGCGGAGGAAGCAGCTAAGGCATCAATCATCAGATAATGCGGGCTGGTAAGCCGGACCGGAATTCACTAACATCGGCTGAAAACAAGCTGATGACGCGATGAAATTAAACCCGAACGTACTCGATTGCGCCGCGGCGCCGATCGCCGAAGCCTGGTCCTGGGTCGAGGACCCGGCTTCCCCAAACCTGATCGACATGTGCCAGGCGGTGCCGGCGCATCTGCCGCCGCAGTCACTGCGCGATTACCTCGGTGACGCTATCAAGGCCGGTGAAGGTGCTACCTACACCGATATTCGCGGCATTCCAGCGCTGCGCGCGGCGCTGGCGGGAAATATCAGCGAACGCTACCAGGGGTCGGTCGATGAGGCGGACGTGCTTATTACGGCCGGCTGCAACCAGGCCTTTTGCTCGGTGATCGACACGCTGTGCCAGGCCGGTGACGAGGTCATCGTGCCGTTGCCCTGCTATTTCAATCACCAGATGTGGCTGTCGGCGCGCGCGGTCACCCCGCGCTACCTGTCGTTCGATGCGGAGACCGCAATGCCGGATCCGGACGAGGCGCGCGCACTGATCAACGCGCGTACCCGCGCTATCCTGCTGGTTACACCGAACAATCCCAGCGGTGCAATATACAGCCCTGAATGTATCGAAGCCTTCTTCGAACTGGCTCGCGAGCATGGGCTGGCACTGATCGTCGACGAAACCTACCGCGACTTCATCGATATCGAGCAGTTACCGCATCGGCTGTTCGCCCGCGCAGACTGGCGCGACACTTTTGTTCACCTTTATAGTTTTTCCAAGGTTTTCAGCCTGACCGGCTTTCGCACCGGCGCGGTGGTTGCGGGGCAACCACTGCTGGAGCAACTCAAGAAAATACAGGATTGCACCGCGATCTGCGCCCCGCATGCCGGGCAACTGGCCGCACTCTACGGGCTGCAAAACCTGCACGACTGGAAGCTCGAGAAATCCGATGAGCTGGCGCAGCGCGCGATTGCGATCAGGCGGGCCTTTGCCAATCCCGATCTCAAATATCGGCTGGTTAGCGCCGGCGCCTATTTCGCCTACCTCCAGCACCCATTCGATGCCTCGGCGAGGGACGTGGTCAGGCGCCTGATCCAGCAGCACGAAATCGTCTGCCTACCAGGCAGCTATTTCGGCCAGCAACAGGAGCAGTTTATCCGGCTGGCTTATGCCAACGTGCATGAGAGCCGTTTCGAAGATGTCATCGCCAGGCTTATCGCCAGCCAGTAACGGAGAGAATCGATGAGTGAACCAATCAAGGGTGCCTGCCTCTGCGGCCGTGTGCGCTACCAGGTGACAGGCCCGTTCGACGAATTTCACCTGTGCCACTGCAGCCAGTGCCGCCGCTCTACCGGCAGCGCGCACGCGGCTAACATCTTTACCGGTGCCGACCGCCTCGAATGGCTCGCCGGCGAAGAACTGATCAAACGCTACACGCCCGACGCGCCTGACGTCATCTCCAAATGCTTCTGTACCCACTGCGGCTCGCTAGTGCCTTATACCAGCCTTAAAAGCGGCAAGTTGATCATTCCTGCAGGCAGTTTGAGCGAACCCGCCGGTATCGATCCCCAGGACAACATCTTCTGGCGCGATCGCGCCGACTGGTATGACGCCGGCCTGAAGGCAAAGCGCTGTGACCAGGGCCCGGACTAAACCTTTGCGGCTCGGCATACTCCGACATTGCGGGCCGAAACGATGAGGCTAGCCACCCTGGGTCGACTCCTGCTAATGCTGCTGGCCTTCTCCGGCAACCTTCATGCCACGCTGGTGGAAGATGCGGATCCGAAAATCGAGATACTTGGCAAGAGTCAGTTTGCGTTCGACCTCGACGGTAGCCGCATCAGCGTCGAAATTCGCGACCGCGTGCTGCGGGAAAAGCGGGACATCCTGCTCGACTGGGTGGTCTATTCCGCAAAGGCGGTGCTGCACTACTATGGCCGCTTCCCGGTCAGAAGCGTGCATATCGACCTCCTGGTTACCGACGGGCCCGCGGTGCGTTTCGGCCGCGCCTTCGGAGGGGAAGCGCCGATGATACGCATCAACGTCGGTGAAGATATCAACCCCGAGATGCTGCGGCGCGACTGGGTGCTGGTGCACGAAATGGTGCATCTGGCGATGGCCGACGTGCCGCAGCAACACGCCTGGCTGCTGGAAGGTCTTGCCACTTACGTCGAATCGATCGCCCGCGCGCAGCACGGACAGCTGACCGAGGACCAGATCTGGCGCTACTTTATCGAACGAATGCCGCAGGGGCTGCCAAAGGACGGTGACCGTGGACTCGATAATACCCCGACCTGGGGGCGCACCTACTGGGGAGGCGCAATCTTTTGTATGCTCGCCGACATCGAAATTCGAAACCTGACCGACAATCGAAAAAGCCTGCGCGAAGCGCTGCGCGGTGTGCTCGATGCCGGCCTGTCGATGCACGCCAGCTCCACCGCGATGGAAGTATTCGAAGCCGGCGACCGGGCTACTGGAGTCGCCGTGCTGGTACCGCTTTACCTGAAAATGAAGGCTGATCCACATCCTGTCGACCTCGATACCTTATGGGCTTCGCTGGGCGTTACCCTCGAGAATCAGCAAGTTGTCTACAACGACCAGGCACCGATGGCCCATATTCGCAAGCGCCTGCTCAAGTCCTGACCGACGACTTTACCCCGGGCTAGCCGAGGTAATCGAGCAGGCGACGCCAGTCGGCAAGCTTTTGCTCGAAGGACATCCCGGCATGCGCGGGGCTGGTCGACGGCAT
>JAACFA010000072.1 GCA_009937625.1 Gammaproteobacteria bacterium
ATCCTGCTCCTGCTGGTTGCCCTGTTCGCATTGTTTTACGCAATTGCGCGCCACCGAATCCCGTTCCGCACCCTTGCGCTAGTCACTGGCCTGTTCCTGGTTCTATTCACGCTGGGCGGTGGTTTTAACCTGTTCTGGGGGTTGCTGTTCTGGACCGCATTCCTGGTACCCGCGCTGCTACTGGGTTCGCCGCAGCTGCGGCTGCAGTGGCTGTCGCAGCCGCTGCTGCGTCGCATCCGCAAGGTGCTGCCACCGATGTCCGACACCGAGCGCGCCGCCATCGAGGCGGGCAGCGTATGGTGGGAGGCGGAGTTGTTTCGTGGTAACCCGGACTGGAACCTGTTGCAGGGCTACCGCTTACCCGAGCTGAGTGCGGAGGAGCAGGCTTTTATCGACGGTCCGGTAGAACAGCTCTGCGCGATGCTCGACGACTGGGATATTACCCACAATCGTATGGATTTACCCCCCGAGGTCTGGGATTTTCTGAAGCAGCATGGATTTTTCGGCATGATTATCCCCAGGCGCTATGGTGGGCTCGAGTTTAGCGCCCACGGGCATTCCTGCGTCGTGACCAAGATTGCCGCGCGCAGCATTTCGGCCGGGGTTACGGTGATGGTGCCGAATTCGCTGGGGCCAGCGGAACTGTTGCTGCATTATGGTACCGACGCACAGAAGGATCACTACTTGCCGCGCCTGGCTGACGGTCGAGAAATTCCCTGTTTTGCCCTGACCGGGCCGTTTGCCGGTTCCGATGCGGGCGCGATTCCGGATACGGGCGTGGTATGCGAGGGTGAATATCAGGGCGAGCGCATGCTGGGATTACGCCTGAACTGGGATAAACGCTATATTACTCTCGGCCCGGTCGCCACGGTGCTGGGTCTGGCCTTCAAGGTGTTCGACCCCGACGGTTTGCTCGGCGGCGAGGAGGAACTGGGTATTACCTGCGCGCTGATCCCGGCAGATACGCCGGGCATCGAAATCGGAAATCGTCATTTCCCGCTAAATGCCGCTTTTCAGAATGGTCCCAATAGCGGCAAGGACGTATTCATCCCGATGGAATTCATCATCGGCGGCCAGGAAAACATCGGCAAGGGCTGGCGCATGCTGGTCGAATCCCTGTCAGTCGGGCGCGGTATCTCGCTGCCGGCGGTAGGCGTTGCCGCGGGCAAGGCCTGCACCCGCACCACCGGCGCCTACGCCCACCTGCGCAAGCAGTTCAATACATCGATCGGCAAATTCGAGGGCGTCGAGGAAGCCCTGGCGCGTATCGGCGGGCACACCTACATGATGGAAGCCGGACGCCTGCTCACCCTGAGCGGTCTCGATAGCGGTGAAAAACCCTCTGTCATTACCGCGATTCTCAAATGTTACAACACCGAGCAAATGCGGCAGGTCGTCAACGATGCGATGGACGTGCACGGCGGGCGCGGTATCTGCATAGGTCCCTCGAACTACATCGCGCGCGCCTATCAGACTATCCCGGTGGGGATAACCGTGGAGGGTGCCAATATTCTGACCCGCAGCATGATTATTTTCGGTCAGGGTGCGATACGGTGTCACCCCTACCTGGTGCGCGAGATGGAGGCCGCAACGCTCGAGGATTTGTCGGAGGCCGAGCGTAGTTTCGATAAGGCACTGCGCGGCCACGCCGAGTATTTTCTGACTAATTTCTGTCGTGCCGTTATCTACGGCATCAGCGCCAGCCGCCTGGCGCCAGCGCCCTATCCGGGCCGTATCGGCGCTTACTACCAGCGGCTCGGGCAGATGAGCGCGGCTTTCGCGGTTTGCGCAGACCTGGTGCTGATGATTCTGGGTGGTTCTTTCAAACGCAAGGAAAAGCTGTCCGGTCGCTTCGCCGATGCGCTGTCCTACATGTTTTACGCCTCCGCGGTATTGAAAAAATTCGAGGCGGACGGTCAACCGAGAAGCGATCTGCCGCTGGTCGAATGGTCGGCCAAGTATTGCCTGTACCAGGTGCAGATGGCGCTGGACGAGATCCTGCGCAATTTTCCGATCAAATGGCTTGGCGTAATTGTTCGTCACTCGATTTTTCCGCTGGGTTTGAACCTGCGACAGCCCAATGATTCGCTCAGCCACAGGGTTGCGTCGCTGCTGATCCGGCCGGGCGAAGCGCGCGACCGTTTGACAGATGGTATTTACATCAGTAATGATCCCGGTGATATAACCGGTTGCCTCGAGGATGCGCTGCACAAGGTAATCCGTGCCGAGCCGATAGAACGGCGCTTGCGGCACGATCAATTGATCCAGCACGGGCTCGAGGACTATCCGCAATGGATCGCAGGATTGCGCGAAGCCGGTCATATCGACGACGATGAAGCAGAGGTATTGCTACATGCCATGGCGGCGACGACCAGGGTTATTATGGTCGATGAATTCACGCCGGCGCAGATGGCGCCGCGGGATGCCGCAGCGAACGAGGCGGTAGCTGCCAAGAAGGCGGTAACAAAGAAATCCGCGACAAAAAAGAAAGCCGCGGTTAAAAAGAAGCGGGCGCAGGGACCAACAAAAAATTAAACCAGCCCCGGTTCGTAAAGATTAACCGTTGCCAATTTGAGGGGGGCGATCAATTGGATAAGGTCTGGTTAAAAAGTTATCCACCCGGGATTCCGGAGGAAATCGATATCGATAGTTACCAGTCGGTGACTGACATATTCGAGCAGGCAATCAAGCGCTTTGGTGATAAACCCTGTTTCAGCAATCTGGGCACGACGCTAACCTACGACGAGATGGATCGGTATACCGATCAGCTCGCCAGTTATCTGCAAAACCTGCCCGGTATGGACAAGGGCGATCGGGTCGCGATCATGATGCCCAATGTGCTGCAGAATCCGATTTCAATTTTTGCGACCCTGCGCGCGGGATTTACCGTCGTCAATACCAACCCGCTGTATACCGCGCGCGAGCTCAAACATCAGTTAACGGATTCGGGCGCCAAGGTCATTATCGTGATGGAGAATTTTTGTCACACCCTGGAAGCGGTGATCGCCGAAACTCCGGTTCAGCACGTCATCACGACCCAGCTCGGAGACCTGTTGCGCTTCCCGAAATCGGTGATCGTCAACCTGGTGGTCAAGTATGTAAAGAAAATGGTGCCGGCATTTTCCTTGCCGCAACGCGTCACCTTTAAAAACGCGTTATCGCAGGGTGCAGGCAAGCCACATCGGCCGGTACCCTGTGGCCATGACGACCTTGCTTTTCTGCAGTATACCGGTGGCACCACCGGAGTTGCCAAAGGGGCGATGCTGACCCATCGTAATATGATAGCCAACATGCAGCAGGCCTCGGCCTGGATCAAGAATGTCGTCGAGGATGGTAAGGAAGTCATTATCACCGCGCTACCGCTGTATCACATCTTTTCGCTAACCGCTAACTGCCTTACCTTCATGAAGGTCGGGGCGCTGAATTACCTGATTACCAATCCGCGGGACATGCCGGGCTTCATCAAGGAGCTGCAGGGAGTCAGGTTTACCGCGATAACCGGGGTGAACACCTTGTTCAACGGCCTGATGAATACCCCGGGTTTCGAAAACATCGATTTCAGCTCGCTGAAACTCTCGCTCGGAGGCGGCATGGCGGTACAGCAGCCGGTTGCCGAGCGCTGGCAAAAGCTGACCGGCACACCGCTGCTGGAGGCTTACGGCCTGACCGAGACCTCTCCCGCTGTCTGCATCAACCCGTTGAATCTGAAAGAATATAACGGTGCAATAGGGTTACCGGTGCCTTCTACCGAGGTATCGGTACAGGACGACGAGGGCAATATACTGCCTCGGGGGGAAACCGGTGAACTTTGCGTGCGCGGGCCACAGGTGATGAAAGGTTACTGGCAACGTCCGGACGAAACCGACAAGGTGCTGTCGAGTGACGGTTGGCTGAAAACGGGCGATGTCGCGCAAATGGACGAGCAGGGTTATTTCCGCATCGTCGATCGGCTCAAGGATATGATCCTGGTCTCGGGATTTAACGTGTTTCCGAACGAGATCGAAACCGTAATCGCGAGCCACGACGGCGTGCTCGAGGTGGGCGTCATCGGTGAACCGAACCGAGAGTCTGGCGAAATCGTCAAGGCCGTGATCGTGAAGAAAGATCCGACGCTGGACGAGGCCGCCGTAATAACCCATTGCCGTGAATTTTTAGCGGCATACAAGATCCCGAAAATAATAGAATTCCGGGACGAATTGCCTAAAACCAACGTGGGTAAGATACTGCGGCGCGAACTGAGGAAGCCGGATTAAAGCCGCTTGAAATTACGGCGGTTTTATCCCCAGCGCCGGCTGTCGACTAGTAACCGCTGATCTTCGCGTGCAGTGGAGCGGTGTTCTTGAAGCGCTGCTGCTGTTCTTCCGAGGCCGCGGTTTGATGATCCCGCTTCCACTCCTCGATCGTCATGCCATAGACATACTGCTGCGCGTCGGCATAATCGAATTCGGGATCCATTTTCTTAGCCGCGGCGGAATACCATTTCGACAGGCAGTTTCGACAGAAACCCGAAAGATTCATCAAATCGATATTCTGTACGTCGCTACGCTGCTGCAAGTGGGCGACCAGGGAACGGAACGCCTCGGCTTCGGCCTGGATTTGCTGATCTTTGGTCATGGTTCGGGACTCACCTATAATGGGCTGCATTTTTTAACAAAAAAAACCGGTGCCGGCAATCGATATAAACCCCTGGATGTCTTCGCTGCTCGAGCAGTTAGCGCATAGCCGGCAGCGCCAGCTAGTGGTGTTGCAGGGGCCACAGGACTGGTGTGACGCTCGTTGCTGCGCGCTGGCGTCGTTGGGCCTGCCGCTGCAGCTGCTATCGAATCGGGAACTGCTGCCGCAGGCAGTGCCCTTTAGCAGGGCCGACAATCGCCTGGGCAGCGAATCACGGCTGGTGGTGATGGATTTATTCGATGGATTCAATCCCGATGTGCTGTGCATTGCCGCAGGACTGGTGGTGGCGGGTGGCGCACTGGTGCTACTTTCTCCCGCCGCCGGTGACTGGGATACGCATGCCGATCGCTACGCCCGCTGGCAGGATGACAAGTGTTCCGAGCGCGCCTGGTTCGTCGAGTACTTTTTCAATAGGCTCGGAGACGACCCCGAGATCGGTATATGGCTGACGCCGGGCGCGCTGCCAGAGTCGCCGGCGCCGTTACCCCGACTGCAGCCGACGCCGATAAACGACGGCGAGACTGAAGAGCAGGCCCGGGTGCTGCACCAGCTCCTGCAATGGGCGGTCGCCGGGAAACCCGGGGTCGCGTTGATCGAGGCCGACCGCAAAGCGCCTGCAACCGCGCCTCGGGGTGCTGGTAACGGCGAACTCGCGGCAGTCCGCGTCGGCGCTGTTGCAGCAAGCCCCAGATGCCGAGTTTGTGGCGCCTGATCAATTGTTGCTGGATTGCCCCGAAGCCGACCTGCTAATCGTCGACGAGGCGGCGATGATTCCGCTGTCGATGCTACGCCAGCTGACCCGGCTTTACCCGCGGCTGGTGATGGCGACGACGAGCGGTGGATACGAGGGTACCGGCCGGGGATTCATGCTGCGTTTCGTAGCCGACCTGCAGCGTTTCAAGCTGCTGCATGACCGCCTGGAAAAACCGGTACGCTGGTGCCAGGGGGATGGTCTCGAAGCCTGGCTTAACCGCTGCCTGATGTTGAAGCCCGATAGCGAACCGGTGGTAGCGACGGATTACCCGGTTGACGATTGCCGCCTCGAGGTTCTCGAGCACCCCGGCAGCGCGGCCGCCTGGCCGCTACTAAGACAGGCCTATGCGCTGCTGAATGCGGCGCACTATCGGACGCGACCCTCGGATCTGCGCTTGTTGATGGAGAATCCCGACCTGGTGTTAATCGTCGGGCTTGACGAGTCGCTATCCTCGGAGATCTTTTATGGGCGCCGCCGGCCACGCGGGCATTTGCTGGCGCAGATGCTGACCGCGCAGGCCGGGCTCAGGCACTTTGCCTGTTACCGCGGTATGCGCGTTCAGCGGATCGCGGTCCTGGCGACTCATCGTCGCCAGGGGCTGGGTAGCCGTCTGATCGAGCGCGCGATGCAGTATGGCCGGGATAACTCGCTCGATTATCTCGGAGCCAGCTTCGCGCTGGATCCGGACAATGCGCGCTTCTGGCAGCAGGCGCATTGCCGCCTGGTGCACGTCAGTTATGCCCCGGGCAAGTCCAGCGGTGATCATTCGATCGCGGTGTTGCGGCCGATTGCGGAAGCGCCGGAGACTGATATTCGGCAACTGCGGCAGCGCCTGCAGCAGCAATTACCGACCTGGCTGACCCAGTTTCTGCAAAGTATGGAATCCGAGCAGGTCACCGCGCTGCTGCGCTATGCCGATTATGAAGCGGGGGTGGATGAGCTCGAACAAAATGAAATCGAGGCCTTTACCGCCGGCAACAAGGGATTCGAAATCTGTTTTGCAAGCCTGCAAAAATATGTCATGCAGTGTATCGCGCGTTCCTCGATAGAGCCCGATCGGCTGCTGGTCGAAAAAGCGGTGCAGAATCGAGACTGGAAACTGCTCGAGCGAGAGTCGGGTTCGGAAGGCCGCAGACAGTTGCAGCAGCGTCTGCGCGGGCTTGTCGCTGCGCTGCGCAAAGCCTGCTAACATGGCCGAAAACGAGGTATTCATGCCACAGGACATCATCGATTTCTGGTTCTCGGAAGCGGCCCGAAAACTCTGGTTCAAATCCACGCCGGAGTTCGATCTGCAGCTGCGTGAAACCTACCAGGATAGCTGGGAACGCGCGCGTCGCGGTGAACTCGATCACTGGATGCAAAGTGCCGATGGCTGCCTGGCGCTGGTCGTCGTACTCGACCAGTTTCCGCTAAACATGTTTCGTAATACTGCGCAGAGTTACGCCACCGAGGCGCAATCGCGCGAGGTTGCCCGGGTGGCGCTCGAAAAGAATTTCGACCAGGCGCTCGATGCCGAGCGCAAGGCCTTTCTTTACATGCCTTTCATGCACAGCGAGAGTCTCGAGGATCAACAACTCGCGCTCGAGCTCTTCGCGCAGCCAGGGCTCGAGAACAACCTGCGTTTCGCCCGTCATCATCATGACATCGTGGCGAAATTCGGTCGTTTCCCGCATCGCAACGAGGCGCTGGGGCGGGACTCAACCGCAGCCGAAATCGAGTACCTGAACTCAAAGCAGTCCTTTACCGGTTGAGACGGCCGATGTTGGAGCGAATCATACGCTATATCTGGGAATACGAGGTCTCCGAAGGGGCCAGCGTACATGCCGCCCTGCACCGGTTTATCCAGATAATGGCGATGGTGGCACGCGACCTGATGGGTGGCATGATCACGCTACGCGCGATGAGCCTGGTTTACACCACGCTGTTGTCGATCGTGCCGCTGCTGGCGGTGAGTATCTCGGTGCTGAAAGGATTTGGCGTGCACGACCAGCTCGAACCGACGCTGACCCAGGTATTGGCGCCACTGGGAGAGAAGAACGCGGAAGTCAGCGCACGCATTGTCGAGTTTGTCGAGAATATGGAAATCGGCGTGCTCGGTGCCGTCGGCCTCACGTTGTTGATTTACACCGCGGTCTCGCTCATCCAGAAAATCGAATCCGCGTTCAATTACACCTGGCGTCTGCAGGGCAGTCGTACACTGATGCAGCGTTTCAGCGATTATCTCAGCGTCATCATGGTAGGGCCGGTGCTGGTGTTTTCGGCGGTTGGCATCACGGCCTCGTTGAGCAGTAATTATATCGTCGAGTTTCTCAACAGCCTGCCGTACATGAGCGATCTGTTGCGAATCTCTGGCAAAGCCCTGCCCTTTCTGCTGGTGATCGTCGCCTTTACGTTTATTTACATGCTGGTGCCCAATACCCGGGTACGGTTTCGCTCGGCGCTTTACGGGGCGACCGTTGCCGGCGTGCTGTGGCAAATTGCGGGAATTCTGTTTACCTCTTTCGTCGGGGGGTCGGGCAGCTACACCGCGATTTATTCCGGGCTGGCGATTTTACTGGTTTTCATGATCTGGCTTTACCTGAGCTGGATCATACTTTTGATCGGTGCCAGTATTTCGTTTTACCACCAGCATCCCGAGCATCTGAAATGGCGCAAAACAGATGTTTATCT
The DNA here is from genome assembly GCA_009937625.1 of Gammaproteobacteria bacterium. Lineage (GTDB taxonomy): Bacteria > Pseudomonadota > Gammaproteobacteria. The sequence continues at coordinate 8,099 of JAACFA010000072.1, forward strand.
AAGCTCGAAGATGCGTGATCAACTTGCGCTGCAGGCGATGCTGAGTATTGCGCGCGCGCATGATCGGGCCGCAGAATTGGCGCCGACGCTTGAAAACCTCGCCACCTACCAACAGGTACCGATAGACGTACTGCAGCGTATGTTGAAAGCGTTACAGCAGGACGGGCTGGTGCAGCAGTCAGCGGGCGAACCGCCGCGGTTTGTGCCCGGATATTCGATCGAGCGCATCCGCCTGGTGGATATATTGCGTAGTGCGCGCGAGGCCGAGGACGAAGGTCATAGCGACAGTTTTCGCAGCGATGCGGCGGTTACGGAGCTGCTCGAACGACTCGAGCAGAATTTAGAATCAGGGCTGGGCGACGAGAACCTCGCCGAGTTGCTACAGCATTACGAGGATAAGGCAAGAGATGAAGCTAGTCTCGTTTAACGTTAACAGCCTGCGTCAGCGGCTGCACCAGTTACAAAGCGTGATCGACAAGCATTCACCCGAGTTTATCGGGCTGCAGGAAACCAAGGTTCAGGATCACGAATTCCCGCTGCAGGCGATCAACGAAATGGGATACGAGGTCATTTACTGCGGACAGAAAACCCATTACGGCGTCGCGTTGATGTCGCGTCGGACCTGCGTCAACCCCTGTTATGGTTTCCCGAACGATGGTGATGAGGCGCAGAAACGATTCATCGGTGGCGAGTATCAATTCGACGGCGAATCGGTATTTGTCTTCAATGGCTATTTCCCGCAGGGGGAAAGCCGCGACCACGCGGTCAAGTTTCCCGCCAAGGAGCGCTTTTACCGCGACGTGATCGAGTTCTTGAGTCATTATGACATGCGAGCCTCCAGGCTCGTTGTCATGGGGGATTACAATATTGCACCGCAGGATGCCGATATCGGGATCGGGGAAGACAACGCCAAGCGCTGGCTAAAAACCGGCAAAACCAGCTTCCTGCCGGAGGAGCGCGAATGGTTCGAGCAATTGACGGCGCTCGGCCTGCACGACGGATTTCGCCTGTGCCACGCCAGCGAAGATAACTGCTTTAGCTGGTTCGATTACCGCAGCCGCGGGTTCGAACGCGAGCCCAGGCGCGGCTTGCGCATCGATCATTTACTGGTTTCGGAACTACTGAAGCCGAACGTGGTCGATGCTGGGGTAGATTACGATATACGTGGGATGGAAAAACCATCCGATCATGCGCCAACCTGGGTTAAACTCGACCTCGATTTCGCCGCGAACTAGCGTCCGTTCGACACTTATGACAGGAGATAACTTATGTTTGGCCGACCCACCGAAATTCCGACCGTAGCGCAGGCCCTGCCGGGCCGCGACCAGGCCATGCGATTCGATCCGGTCCACCTGGTGCTTGGCACCTCGATGGTGGAGCCTTTCCCCGAAGATTGTGATCAGATAGTGCTCGGGCTCGGCTGTTTCTGGGGTGCGGAGCGCCTGTTCTGGAACCTGCCTGGCGTACATACAACCGCGGTAGGGTATGCGGCTGGCCATACCCCGAATCCGACCTACCAGGAAGTCTGCACCGGCATGACCGGACATAACGAGGTCGTTCTGGTGGTTTACCGCCGGCAGCAGATCGAGCTCGACGCGCTGCTCACGGTGTTCTGGGAATCGCATGATCCGACCCAGGGCATGCGCCAGGGTAACGACCAGGGTACCCAGTATCGTTCCGGAATCTATTACCACGACGATGCGCAGCGGGTGATTGCCGAACAAAGTATGCAGCGCTATCGGCAAAAACTGGAAGCGGCCGGGTTTGCGCCGATTACCACGGAAATTCTGCCGGCCGGCCCGTTCTACTATGCCGAGGATTATCACCAGCAATACCTGGAGAAAAATCCGGCGGGCTATTGTGGTTTACGCGGCACCGGAGTATCTTGTTAGAAAATTAATCAAGAAGTTTGGCTAAATTATTGATTATTAAAATATTAATAGTTAGAAATTTTAACGATATATAGCCAGTCCGGCAGCTTGCTATGACACTGACAGGCAAGAATCGATCTTTGCCTCTGTGGTCGACCGTGTTGATCGCATTGACAATTCTATTTTCCTCCTTGCGGGCGGTGGCGGATATCCCGAGCCGTCCGACAACCCGGACTCGCCAGCAGTTGCGGTTAGCATCGATTCAGAAAATCTAGTCGAGCTGTACCGGTCGCTACCGAATATGAGAATTATCGATGTGCGCCATCACGAAGACTATGTTCAGGGTCATATCGAGACGGCCCGTAATCTGCCGCTGGCTGAAGCCGACAGTGCAGCGCTGGATAAACTGGCAAAATCCGCGGAACAAGCTATGGTTCTCTACTGTAATGGTAACGCGGGGGATGCGAGCATTAAGGCCATCCAGATAGCGTCAGGCTGTGGCTACAAAAGGTTGTTCTGGTTGCGGGGCGGAGTCGTCGAGTGGCGGGATAAGGATTATCCCTATGTGATCGACTAGCACCGTGCTTTCGCGCTTCTACAGTTTCAAGTTTATTATCGGTTTCGCCCTGCTATGGCTGGGCGCGCTTGCTTATGGACTTGCGATTTATAGCACCCAGGTCTACCGCGCGCAGGCTATCCAGGTGCAGGTCGATTCGCTGGAATCCATGCTCGAGCACGAAACTGCCGAGGCGATCCAGCAACTCTACTATCATCAGAAGCAGTTTGCCTTCAGGCTGCAATATGAAGCGCCATTCATCGCGGCGCTGGAACAGCGCGATGCCGCCCAAATGCGTGCCTGGCTCGGCGCAAGCTACAGCCGTTACCAGGCCGCGGCCGGCCACTTCAAACTCAAGACCATTATCGTGCGCGACCTCTCGGGTGATATTTTCGCGCACAGTAGCGACGATGATCTGAACAGCTACGCCGGTTGCCCCACTGCGCTGGAATCGATCGGCGGTTCCTTGATCAGGCTGCTGAAACCGAAGTACTCGCTGTGCAGCTTCGACGGCGAATTGTACAGCGAGGTGCTGGTTCCGGTCGGCGAGCTGGAACCAAGAGCATATCTGCATATCGTTGCTTACGCGGTCGAGGGTTTGAAGCGTATCGAGCAGGAGCTAGGAATTCCGATTAGCGTCGACAACGGGCAGGGTGCGAATCTGTACCGCTCCCCAAAGTGGGTGGCACAGGGCGAGGAAACCCATCTGTACCCGCTCTACAAGCTCTATGGTGACGACGCCTTCCTCGGTGCGACCATTGGCGCTTCCTTCGATCAACAGCCGGTTCTCGATCGGCTGCAACAAACCGAAGCCAATTTTTTCATAATCACGACGATCGCGACGATAACCGCGATGATGCTGGTGTTGTTCCTGCTGAACCGCGCCTTCATGCCAATGAACAAGCTCAGGAATTCCGTGGGCGCACTGCTGACCGGTCGCTACGCGTCGATCAGCGAAGATAAACTGCCGAGCGAACTCAAGGACCTGGTGGTCGCCTACAATGAAATGGTGGAAGGGCTCGAGATCGAAACCATGACGCGCCGCCAGATCGAGGAAAAGCTGCGCTCGGAAAAAGACTTTATTGCGACCACGCTCGATTCGATTACCAACCCGGTAATCGTCATCGATTCGAAGGACCGTATCAAGCTGATCAATCCCAGCGCCGAAAAGCTGTTCGGCGACAAGCAGTCAAATCTTATCGACACCTCGATTCACGAGGTCCTGATTCTGTACTCGAACCGACAGACCACGCGCATTGTCGATATTCGCCAGTTACTCAGCCGCAAGCTGTCGATCAGCTCGATGTTTTTTTTCGGTCCCAACCGTAAAATCGTGGAACTCGAGTTTTCCGCATCGCCGATGATTGATATGGAGGCCGAGGATGTCGGCTTCGTCATTATTCTGAAAGACGTGTCCGAGGACCGTAAGCTGCGCCGCAAGTTGAGTTACGAGGGCAGCCACGATCAGCTCACCGGTTTCCTCAATCGCAGCGCCTTCGAGCAAAAGTTTGAAACGCTCGTGACCGAGGACAACAACTCGGTACCGCAGCACGTGCTGGCCTACCTCGATATAGACCAGTTCAGGGTGGTCAATGAAACCTGCGGTAGCTCGGCCGGAGACCTGCTGCTAAAACAGGTTAGCGCCATGATCAAGAAGCATGTGCGCAAGTCCGATATCCTGGCGCGCCTGAGCGGAGACGAGTTTGGCATCATCATGCCGTTTTTTGAAATGGAGCGGGCACTGCAGGCGATCCAGAAGATTATCATCGAAATTCAGCACTCCGGATTCGTCTGGAACGAACAGGAGTATCTGGTAACGGCGAGTATCGGCGTTATGCCTTTCGGACGCATGAGTGACGAATACGCCGATTTTTATTCCAAGGTGACCACCGCCTGCTTCCTGGCCAAGCAGAACGGCGGCAACCAGTATCACTTCATCGATGAGAATGACGAAAAGGTCATGGCGCAGCAGGTGTCGATGGAATGGGTTTCCGGCATCATGGAAGGCTTCAGCGAGAACCGGTTCTGTCTCTATGTCCAGCCCATCGTTTCGATCGACAAGGACGAACGTCACACCCATTACGAAGTATTGATCCGTTATATTCGTCCCGACGGCACCGTCGTTTCACCCAACGATTTTCTGCCACCGGCCGAGCGTTACAACCTGATTGAGCGCATCGATAGCTGGGTGGTCAGTAGCGTCATCGCCTGGCTGCAACGGCACCAGCACAAGCTCAGCGACGTCATGTTTTCGGTCAACCTGTCGGGGCGCAGCATCGGTTCCCAAACCTTTCACAGGTTCCTGCGGGAAAGTCTCAATGAAAGCGAAATCGATATTACCCAGCTGTGTTTCGAAATCACCGAAACTGCGGTGGTTGACAATGTCGAGAAATCGGTCGAATTCATCAATTCGATCAAGCAGCTGGGCGCCAAGTTTTCGCTCGACGATTTCGGCACCGGGCTGTCGTCGTTCAGTTACCTGAAGCAGTTCCCGGTCGATTACCTCAAAATCGATGGAGAGTTTATCCGCGACATCATCGAAGACGACAAGAGCTATGTATTCGTGCGCTCGATGACCGAGGTTGGGCATTGTCTCGACATGGAGGTGATCGCCGAGTTTGTCGAATCGGATACGATGTTCAACAAACTGCGCGAGGCCAATGTCGACTACATCCAGGGATACCAGGTCGGCGAACCGGTCTCGATCAAAACCCTGGTCGAGGAGCCCGACCAAACCGACCTGGATCAGGTTAAGCAGGCGTAGCCTGCGAGCTATCGCTCTCGCGGAATATTGCTCTAGCGTCGCGTGACCGCGAGACCGTTCAGCTTTTAATGATCGGGACAGCAGGTCTGTTGCAGCCGGTTTCGGCGTTTAATTACGATGGATTGCGTTACCGGCAGTCTTGTTGGCGTCGGATCAGGATTTCTTCCCGAAGTCGATCGATTTAACGCGCGGTGACAGGTTGACTTCATCGATGACGATATGCGGGCTGGATTGCATGATTTGCAGCACCACGCGGGCGACGTCTTCTACTTCGATCGCGTTTTCCGGCAGCGCGCCCGGCGCGAACGACAGTTCGTCGAAGAAGGGGCTGCGCACCATGCCGGGGTTGATCAGGCTCACCTGTATCCCGTCGCTCGCGCAATCCTTGCGCAGCGACAGGCAGAAACCGCGCAGGCCAAATTTCGAGGCACAGTAAAGTGCGCCTTTTTTACCGCCCGCGAGCGCGGATTCAGAGCCGATGAATACCAGGCGGCCGCGGCCGCGTCGGCGCAGGGCGGGTAGCAACCCGCGGCAGATTACCATGGCGCTGGTCAGGTTGATTCGCATCGCGGACTCGATCTGTGCGATCGAAAACTGTTCGATCGAGCCGAAACAGCCCTGGCCGGCAGCGTGCACGAAATAGCCGATGTCGCGGTTCACCTGCAAATTTCTGATCTTCGTCTCGAGCTGCTGCAGGTTATCGAGATCTAGCGCCAGCGGGTTGAAATTTTCATGATGCAGGGTATCCACCTGGCCGCGTCGACTTAGGCCGATGACGTTGTAGCCCTGCTGCAACAACAGGCTGGCAGTGGCCTGGCCGATGCCGGAGCTAGCGCCGCTGATCAGTACTGTTTCTGTTTTAGCCATGCCATTCGCAGGGGTGGTAGGTCTGTGCGGGAATATGATTCATCAATTGCGTTTCGCAGAAATCGATCATTTCTCGCTCGCGGTCGAGCGGGTAACTGATAATACCATTGTCGAGGTTCATGTTTTGCGCGAACAGCGGTTCCTCGGGGTAGAGTCGAGAAATGCTGCGGAAGTGATCCCGCGTCAGACGAAAACTGCCGAGGCTAACCGAATGCAGTTTCTGCGCATCGATGCGGTTGAAAATCTGCTCCAGTAGGTCGACGAAGGCCGACTGGTAATTGCGGTGATAAACCACCGGGTCGAAGCGCAGTCCAACCGGCCAGCCGGCGTCGATCAATCGGCTCATGGCATTGATACGCTTTTCGATCGAGGGCACGCCGTGCTCGAGTCTGGCGTGGCTCACGGCGTCGCTGAAGCTGAACGCGGTGACGATATTGTTGACGGGCTCCTGTTTCAGCATCGAGCGTACCTGGGTGCTCTTGGTGCGCAACTCCATCCAGGCGTTATCGATTGACTTCACCAGCGGGATGAAATACTCGGTAAAGCGCGTCATCGGCTCGTTCGCCAGGCTGTCGCAATCGTAACCCGAGTAAAACCAGACTGGCTTATGCGCGTGGCGCGCCGCGGTTTGCCGGATTTGCTCGCCGAAATCCTCGTAGTTGACGAACAGTACCTGGTGGGCCGACTGGTACATGCCCTGCAAAAAGCAATAGCGGCAATCGTAGAGACAGTTCAGCATATGTGAAAAGTAGTAGTTATGCTCGCCGCCGAGCCCGTAGCCCTCTGGCGCCGCCAGCACCTGTCCCTTGTTCTTGTGGGCGATGATGATGGCCGGATTCTGTTTTTGCAGGCGGAAGTTCTGGGCGCGCGGGTTGAAAACCTCGCCGTAATGATCGATCTCCACCAGCGGCAGTTTGCGCAGTCGTTGCAGCAGCTGCGAGGCTCTTGGATGATCGCGTACCGCCGATTCGATATAAACGCAGCTGACCACGCCTATAGCTCCTCGCTATCCCGATAGCTGATCTGTTCCAGCGTCGCAATGATGGCGCTGGCCGTGTTATGCGCTGCGAGTTGCCGCAGCAGCGCCTGCGACTCGAATTCCCGATTACCGAGATAGCGCCACAGTACCCGCAAGCGGTTGCGCTGGGTTTGCGAGAAATGCGCCAGCGACAGCAGTTGTTGCCAGGAGTCCGCGGGGATTTCCAGCGCGGCTACTTGCTGTTTGAGCCGCAGCAGACCCGCGGCCTGGCGATCGATCGACTCGATCTGAGCCTGAACCAGTTCGCTCACGCGTTGCCGATTCTTGCCGGTTTGCTGCCGCCGATTGTCGCTAATTATTTTGAGACTTTGCGTGAGCTCGGCGCTGCTGAAGCGCAGTGCGCTATAAATAAAGCCGCTGGCTTCCATGTCGAACAGCGTATCCTCGCGATACTCGTCGCTGGGCAGGCTTAGCGTCAGGCAGGCGCTGGCTGCCAGTGAGGTCGTAACCGCCGGTGCCGGGTAGTAGCTTTGACCGGTTTCGGCGTCGACGATTTTGTTGATCACGAAAAGCGTGCCGAGCTCATGCTCGGCGGCGCCCGCAACACCCAGGTTGATCCATGCCAGTGCGGCTTCGCGCTCGCAACGCGCCGCGACCCAGGCGCAGGCCGCGGCGCTTGCCAGCTTGCCGATGCCGGTGACGATACACAGCATGTCATCACCGTGGTAAACGTCGAAGGCCCGTACCTCATGCGATTTCTTGAGGCGATAGTAATCGATCACCGGCCCGGCTTCGCAGTGCAGCGCGCAGACCCAGATCAACATGACGCGGCACCGGTAGCGACCTTGCCCCAGTACTCGCGCAATGGAACGAATTCTTCGAGCAACGCCCGGTTGCCGCGCCGGCTAGCGCCCTTGAGCAGGATATCGAGCCTGGTCACCAGCTCACGTGTCGCGGCCGCCTGCTGTGCCGCGCTCAGGTCCTGCTCGCGCAGCAGTCGATGCAGCGAACGCACCCGGAACTGATCCATTGCTGGATGTTGGCGCGATAGCTGGTCTTCGTGGCCGCCGTACTTGACGATCAGGGCCTCGTCCAGGTAGCAAACCGGAAACCGATGACTCAGGCGCAGCCATAAATCGTAGTCCTCGCAGGCGGGCAGGCTTTCATCGAACATGCCGAGCTCCTGTAACACCGATTTTCTGATCACCGAGGCCGAAGGGGAAATTGCGCACAGCGGCAGGCATTGCTCGAAAATCCAGCCGCCGTGTTTGCGATGTTTTTTCATCGGGTTGACGCGTACCCCGCGCCGCATCCAGATTTCATCGGAATGAAACAGCACGAAGTCGGGCTGTTGACGCCGGGCCGCTCGGATCTTTTCTATCTTTGTCGGAAGCCAACTGTCGTCGGAATCCAGCAGAGCGATCCAGTCATACCGCGCCGCCTCGATACCGCGGTTGCGCGCCGCGCTGACGCCGAGGTTCGGCTGGCGTATCAGCTTGACCGTCGGAAACGCGCGCGTCACCATTTCGGCGCTGCCGTCGCTCGAGCCGTCATCGACAAGGATGACTTCATCTACCACCGAGCTTTGCTCGAACACCGATTGCAGAGCTCGTTGCAGCGTGTGCCGGCGATTATAGCTGGGGATGACGACGGATATTTGCATGGCAGCGCCGGGCAGAAATCCGTTCAGGATTTCTGCGGGATGCCGGTTTGCCCCGGGAAGGTGGTGACGCTCGAGCCGTCGTTGTCAAGAATGCGATTCTTGCCGCTGTGCTCGACCTCGTCGATGCGAATCACGGCGAAGTGCGGGATGTAGGTATGCTTGACGTTGGCAAACTCGAGTTTGAGTTTTTCTTCGGCGGGATCGATCAGCAGCTTCGACTGTTCACCGAAAATGATTTCGCCGATCTCGATGAAGCCCGCCATTTGCGACTGGCTGACCTCGTGGGCATAAAGCTCGTAAATCCGGTTGCCGTTATGAAACTGGACGCGGAAAGTGGGTTTCTTGGACTTGGGCATCGGGCAAAACTAATCAGACTGCATCAACTCGTCAAGCTCGCCGTCCATATGCAATTCGGTCAGTTCGGTAAATCCGCCGATCGGCTTGCCGTCGATCACGATTTGCGGCACCGTGTGCGCGCCGTGGGTAACCTCGACGAATTGCTTCATCGCGGCGCTATCGCCGTCGATGCGTACCTCGTCGTAATCGATATTCCATTTCTCCAGCATGATCTTGGCGCGGGTGCAGAAAGCACAGTGGGCGGAACTATATACGGTAACTCGGGACATCTGGCCGGATCTCACAACAACAGGGGACGCAATTCTACTACAGATATTTACCGCCGCCATAGTCCCGCGGCGAGGCCGGCTAGCCCAGGGTCTTGATTGCAAGAATCGCCTGGTCCACCAGTATTTGCACGCTGTCGGCGGCGCCGAACTCCTGGCTTTGAGTTTGCTCGTGCAGGGACTCGGGTTCCTGGTCGCTGCTGAAGGATATCTGCTGGTAGTAAAGGCTTTTCTCGAGATCGAACTGGATCAGGCGCGAGCACTGGGTCAGCTCCTTGCGGCAGTTTTCCAGTAACTCCGATACCCGGTTTTCAAATTGACCGACTTGATCGCGACCTTGCGATTCAGATCCGGATCGTCCGCGAGATAAACGATATCCTGGCTACCCTGGTCGAGTACCTGGTGGATGTTGAACCGATTTTTTTATGCGGAAAGCTGGTCGCCACGTCAAGTTTCAGGACTATGTCGTAACTAACAGTATAGACATCCGCCCGCGGTCTGCCGTTCTCAGTCGGGTTCGTGCACCAGCACCCAGGGTTTCACCACCACCGCCCAAAGCGACGTTTCATTGCTGACCCATTCGCGCGCCTGGTCGTCCGATACGGGTCCAAGCTGTTGCGCCTCGGTCCATAGCTTCACCTGCTCGACATCGTCCTGCTGTATCGCGTAGGCGACGTCTACCAGGTCCAGGCCGGCGGATACCCGCATGACCTTGCCGGCGGCAAAGAATCGTTGCAGGCGCGCTTGAGCTCGCGGTCCTGGCGCAGCAGTTCCTCGATCACGCCACGGACTGGATAACTTCGACGCCGTCGAGCGGGGCGGTTTGAATGGTATCGCGAATCGTGTGAATGGCTTCCTTGCGCGGGTAGTGTTTGCGCCAGGCGATAGCGACAGTGCGACTCGGCGACGGGTCGGCAAACGGTTTTATATCGATCAGCGCCTCGTTTTTCTGGCTTTGCGTGATGCTGGTTCGCGGCAGAACAGTAATACCGGTGCCGGCCGCCACCATATGGCGTATGGTTTCCAGCGAGCCGCCCTCGAGCGTGCGCGTCAGTTCGCTGTCTCCCGACATGCACTCGGGGCAGGCCTCGATGACCTGGTCGCGAAAGCAGTGCCCGGCACCCAGCAACATCAAGTCCTGCGACGACAGGTCTTCGGGGCGAACCTCTGCGCGCTGTTTCCATTCGTGATTGCGCGGCAGGGCCACGATAAAGGGCTCGACGTACAACGGCGCGGTTTCGATACCCGGCTCGTCGAAGGGGTAGGAAATGACAATCGCGTCGAGCGCGCCCTGCTTGAGCGACTGGAACAGGTTTGCGGTAAAGTTTTCCTCGATAATCAGTTTCAGGTTGGGCGCGTTTTTGCGCAGCATCGGGATCAGGCTGGGCAGCAGGTAGGGGCCGATAGTATAGATTACGCCGAGCTTGAACTGTCCGGACAAGGGGTCTTTTCCCTGTTGCGCTATCTCGGTCAGAATCTGGGCTTCCTGCAATACGATATAGGCCTGGTTGATGATTTGCTGCCCGATTTCGGTAATGCGGATTTCGTTCTTCGAACTCCGCTCGAACAGGCGGACATCGAGCTCTTCCTCCAGTTTCTTTATCGCGATACTTAGGGTAGGCTGGCTCACGAAACAGGCCTGAGCCGCCTTGCCAAAATGGTTCTTTTGTGAAACTGCGACGATGTATCGAAGTTCGGTAAGCGTCATAATAGATAAAATTTATCAAATAATTCGATAGATTTTGCATAAACCGATATCGTTTGCAATCAATAATCCCTATGAAAAAAATTCTCCTTAAATTCCTGACGATCGAAGCGACCGAATCTGACCCTATTGATCTGGAGCATGCGCTGCGGGTTGCGACCGCGGTCTTGCTGATCGAGGTAACGCGTGCCGATTTCATCGTGCAGCCCGCCGAGCAGGTACGCCTGCGGCAATTACTCGAGCAACAGTTCGGGCTCTCCCGCGACGAGCTGGATGCCCTGATGGAGGAGGCTGAAGCGGATGCCGATCGACTGGTGTCGACCCAGCACGTAACCCGCCTGTTAAACCAGCACTACGATCACGCGATGAAGCTGCGGGTGGTCGAGATGATGTGGGAAATGGTTTTTGCCGATGGCAACAAGGATCATTACGAGGAACACCTGATTCGCCAGGTTGCCGATCTGCTCTACGTATCGCACAGCGAGTTTATCCAGGCGCGGCACAAAGCCGAGCCTCTGGATCGAGGTTCGTCAGCTTGACGGGACCTGCAGCTTGCCGGTCGCAGGGCTAGTAGTCAGAAGTTTCCGAGGTAGATGATTGGCGGTACGATCAACATCTTTGCCACCAGCACCAGCAGGGTAGCTAACAGCGGCGACAGGTCGAGTCCGCCAATGGGCGGGACGATTTTTCGAACCGGCCTGAGTACCGGCTGGGCCAGCCTGTCGACCAGCCCGATCACCGGGTTGTAGTGACCCGGATTAACCCAGCTCAGAATAACTTTGATAATTATCGCGACCAGAAACACGGTCAATATCAGGGCGACCAGGTCAGCGACGGAGAACACCAGCAGGCCGCCGTAACTGACGCTAAGCGGCGCCATGACGCCGCCGATATGCACCGCGGGAATCGACAGCGCGCGCATCAGCAAAAACTTGGCGTATATCAGCAGCAGGCAGAGCACGATCGAGGCCGCATCCTGTCCGCCGACACTGGGGATGACACGTCGCAAAATCTTGAGCGGCGGCGTGGTCAACTTGACGATGAATTGCGAAACCGGGTTATAAAAGTCGGCGCGCAGCATTTGAAACAGGAAGCGTAACAGCACTAGCAGGATGTAGAGATCGAACAGGGTATTGATGATCAGCATTAGTGGCGATAACAGGTAGCCTGAGTCCATATTGTCTATTCCTGGTCCTGGGTTAACTCGCGAGCCAGTTGCTTTGCCCGCCCTTGCGCGGCGGCGGTGGCTTCGTCGACCAGCCGCGCTAGCTGATTTTGCTGGAACGATAGAATCGCCTGCTCGGTAGTGCCTTTTTTCGAAGTCACCTGCGCGCGCAGTTTGACCACGTCTTCGTGCAACGCCATGCTGGCGGCGCCGAGCGCCGTTTGACGAGCCAGCCGGGCCGCGGTTTCCGCTTCGAGCCCGAGTTTGACGCCCGCCGCTTCGAGCAACTCGATAAAGTAAAAGAAATAGGCCGGGCCGCTGCCGGATATCGCCGTGACCGCGTCGAGATCGGCTTCCGCGTCAACCCAGATCGCGATTCCGACCGCCTGCAAGATATGTTCGGCTGCCGCTTTTTGGGCTGCCGTTACGCGCGCGTTGGCGGCTAATCCGGTGGCGCCGAGTTGCAGCAAGGCGGGCGTATTGGGCATGCAGCGCACGATGCTTCTGCCGCCGCCCAGCCAGCCGTCGATTGCATCGGCCGGCACGCCGGCCGCGATACTGATGAATAGCTGATCGGGTCTGGCGCCCGTTTCCGCCAGCTGTTCGCAAATCGTGCGCATGACCTGCGGCTTGACCGCGAGGATGACTACGTCCGCCGTTCGTGCGCAGTCGACGGCGTCTTGCGATGTAGAGATACCAAAGCGCTGCTCCAGTTGCTGCAGCTGCTGCGCGTCGATATCGCAGGCGGTTATGTGCGTCGCCTCGTAATGATTCGCAAGCAGCCCGCCGATCAGGCTGGTTGCCATATTGCCCGCGCCGATGAAGCCGATAGTCTGCTTCAAGATCTTTCTCCGAAAATAGCGGTGCCTATTCTGACCAGGGTAGAGCCCTCCGCTATGGCTGCGTCCATGTCATGGGTCATGCCCATCGACAAGGTATCACAGTCGATCCCACGTTGCCGCAGTCCGGCCAGGGCCTGTGCCAGCTGCGCAAAGGCAGGGCGCTGCTGTTCGAAGGTTTCGCGCGGCGCCGGGATGGTCATCAAGCCACGCAGGCGAATACCGGGCAACTGCTGCATGGCCGCGGCCAGTTCAGATACTTCAGCCAGGTCGATTCCTGCCTTACTATCCTCGTGATCGATATTGACCTGGATGCAAACGTTTAGCGGTGGCAAACCCGCGGGTCGTTGCTCGCTCAGCCGCCGCGCGATCTTGAGCCGGTCGATACAATGCGCCCAGTCGAAGTCGGTGGCAATATCGCGCGTCTTGTTGGATTGAATCGCGCCGATGAAATGCCAGCATATATCCAGATCCTCCAGTTCGCGCATTTTTTGCTGCGCTTCCTGCAGGTAGTTTTCACCGAAATGTTGCTGTCCGAATTCGAAGGCCGTTCGAATATCGCTGGCCGGTTTGCGTTTGCTCACCGCGAGTAACAATACCGAATCCGGATCGCGATCGCAGGCCTCGGCAGCCTTTACGATTTGCGCGCGGACTTGATTTAGATTTTTTTCAATATTCTGCATAGCTTTTGCTATAGTCATTTTGTTACAGCGTGGCTATAGCGAGCCCTCGATTATAATCAGTTTGTTAGCGGCCGATAAGCAAAACCCGTCAAGAATTCTATAATACCTGTAAACCGTTCTAAGGAAACTTCATGGATATAGCTCAACTCCTGGCATTTGGCGTCAAGCAGGGCGCTTCCGACTTGCACCTTTCTGCTGGATTGCCGCCTATGATCCGCGTCGATGGCGACATTCGACGCATTAACGTCCCGGAAATGGATCACAAGCAGGTTCACGACATGATTTACGACATCATGAGTGACAAGCAACGCAAGGATTACGAAGAATTCCTCGAGACTGACTTCTCTTTTGAAATTCCCGGCCTGGCGCGTTTCCGCGTCAACGCGTTTAATCACAACCGCGGTGCCGGCGGCGTGTTTCGAACTATTCCGTCGAAGATCCTCAGCCTGGAAGACCTGAATGCACCGAAAATCTTCCAGGAAATATCGGAGTATCCGCGCGGCATCGTGCTGGTTACCGGCCCCACCGGCTCCGGCAAATCGACCACCCTTGCCGGTATGGTCGACTACAAGAACGACACCGAGTACGGCCACATCCTGACGGTCGAAGACCCGATCGAATTCGTGCATGAAAGCAAGAAATGCCTGGTTAACCAGCGCGAAGTGCATCGCGATACGCTGGGATTCAACGAAGCTCTGCGCTCGGCGCTGCGCGAAGATCCCGACACCATCCTGGTGGGCGAGATGCGCGACCTCGAAACTATTCGCCTGGCGCTGTCCGCGGCCGAGACCGGCCACCTGGTATTCGGTACCTTGCACACCAGTTCGGCAGCGAAGACTATCGACCGTATCGTCGACGTTTTCCCGGCGGCCGAAAAAGCGATGGTCCGGTCGATGCTGTCGGAGTCGCTGAAAGCGGTAATCTCGCAAACCCTGATGAAGAAAATTGGCGGCGGTCGTATTGCCGCGCATGAAATAATGATCGGAACGCCCGCGATTCGTAACCTGATCCGTGAAGACAAGATCGCACAAATGTACTCGGCGATACAGACAGGCCAGAATGTCGGCATGCAGACGCTGGACCAAAACCTGAAAAGCCTGCTCGCCTCGGGCGTGGTTTCCAAGGACGAGGCACAGCGCAAAGCCGCAAACCCGGATTCGTTGTGAGCAAGAGATTTAATCTAGCAGGGGAGTCTAATGGATCGTAACAAGGCAATCAGTTTTATGCATGACTTGCTCCGCATGATGGTGAGCAAGGATGGATCCGACCTGTTTATCACAACGGGTTCGCCGCCGGCGATGAAGATCGACGGCAAGGTCGCCACCGTCTCCAAGCAGAACCTGTCGCCGAACCATACGCAGATGCTGGCCCGTTCCATCATGAATGACAAGCAGGTCTCGGAATTCGAGGAAAAGCAGGAGTGTAATTTTTCGATTGCGCTACCGGGCGTGGCTCGATTTCGTGTTAATGCCTTCGTGCAGCGCGGCAGCTCCGGTATGGTGTTGCGTATTATCAATTCCGAAATTCCGAGCTTCGAGGAACTGAACCTGCCGCCAATTCTGCAGGATATCGCGATGACCAAGCGCGGCCTGGTTATTTTTGTCGGCGGTACCGGTTCGGGTAAGTCGACCTCGCTCGCGTCGATGGTCGACTATCGCAACCGCAACTCGCACGGGCACATTATTACGATCGAGGACCCGGTCGAATTCGTGCACGATCATCGTAACTGCCTGGTGACTCAGCGTGAGGTCGGAGTCGATACCGAATCATACGAAATCGCGCTCAAGAATACCCTGCGACAGGCGCCGGACGTTATTCTGATCGGTGAGATCCGGGATCGGGAAACCATGGAGCATGCCATCGCTTTCGCCGAGACCGGCCATCTGTGTTTATCGACCCTGCACGCCAACAGCACCAACCAGGCGCTGGACCGTATCATCAACTTCTTTCCGGACGAGCGTCGCCAGCAGTTGC
>JAACFA010000289.1 GCA_009937625.1 Gammaproteobacteria bacterium
TGGTCGGACGGCGCCATATCGGCTGACGCAATGGCGAGCGCCCTGGGTGGTGCGATCGACGGCGTGCTCGCCGAGGAAGTGCTGTTTAGCGAGAGGGGCGCGGTGCGGATTCCAGACCACCTGTCGTTCGAGGAGGCGGCGACGCTGCCCTGCGCCAGCCTGACGGCATGGAATTGCCTGGTAGAGCAAGGCGGCCTCAAGGCGGGCGACACGGCCCTGTTTCTCGGAACCGGCGGCGCCTCGATCGCCGGTCTGCAGATTGTGAAAATGATGGGCGCGCGGGCGATCATCACGTCATCCAGCGATGAAAAGCTGGCGCGAGCCAGTGGCCTCGGCGCGGATGAACTGATCAACTATCGCGAGACCCCCGACTGGGAAGCACGGGTGCTCGAGCTGACCGACGGTGCAGGTGTCGATGTCACCATAGAGACCGGTGGTGGCGGAACGCTCGAAAAGACAATCGAGGCTACCCGCATCGGGGGAACCATCGGCCTCATCGGAATCCTCACCAGTGGGACGATCAATCCTACCGGCGTCATGCGAAAGTCTATTCGCCTGCAAGGGGTATACGTCGGCAATCGCAGAATGTTCGAAGATATGAACGCGGCACTCTCCGTGAACCAGGTGCATCCGGTTATCGACCAGGTATTCGAATTCGAGGAGGCACGTGCCGCCTATCATACGATGCGTGCCGCGGGACATTTCGGCAAGCTGGTGGTGAGGTTGTAACCGTTGCCACCGATAGATAACAGACGGCCGATTCGGCTTAATTTTTTTACAGGGTATCGAGGTGCATGATCTGAATTTTCCCCGGGTATCGCTCGGCTTCTTCCCGACTCCGCTGATCGAGCTTGCCAATCTTGGGGCGGCGCTGGGCGGCGCCAGAATTCTCATGAAACGCGACGACCAGACGGGTCTAGCGCTCGGCGGGAACAAGACGCGTAAACTCGAATACATCCTCGGCGACGCCCTGGCGCAGGGCTGTGACACCATCATTACCGCGGGAGCCGAGCAATCCAATCACTGCCGGCAAACCGCCGCCGCCGCGGCCAAACTGAAGCTGGAATGTCACTTGATACTCGGCGGCACCGAGCCCGCCAGCGCCCGCGGCAACCTGTTGCTCGACAGGCTCCTCGGATGCCATATCCACTGGGCCGGGGATCATCGCAAGGGCGAAGACATCCCACAATTGTTCGAGCAATTGCAGTCAGCCGGTAAACACCCCTATATAGTTCCCTACGGCGGTTCCAACGAGCTCGGAGCGATCGCGTTTGCCGCGGCCACGCGGGAGCTGCTGGCGCAATCGGGCGACGAACCTTTCACGCATCTCGTTTTCGCGTCGAGTTCCGGCGGCACTCATGCCGGCCTGATGCTTGGCAAATTCATCTGCGACCAGGCGTATCGGCTCATTGGTGTAAACATCGACAAGGGGGAAGCGGACGATCCAGCTTTCGATCAGCACATCCTGTCGCTCGCCAATCGCACGGCGGCGCTGCTCGAAATCGAGCATCGGTTTTCAAACGAGGACTTGATACTCAATTCAGACTACCTCGGCGCGGGCTACGGCGTGGTGGGAGCACTGGAGCGCGAGGCCATTTCCTTAACGGCCCGCACCGAGGGCATCCTGCTGGACCCCGTTTACACCGGGAGAGCCATGGGTGGCCTGATCGATATGATTCGCAAGGGTGCAATCGGGGACAATGACAAGATTCTATTCTGGCACACGGGTGGCGCACCGGCGCTGTTCGCCTACGCGAGCGAGCTGATCCCGGAGGACCGGGGCGAGCACTGAGCCTGATCAAATATCGAATCATTACCCTGCTGGGCGACAAGCCAGGTAATACGCAAGGAGTATTAACATGACAACTAACAGCTTGAATTGCCCCGCCTGCGAACGAAATCTCGAGCGGGGATTTCTTTACGTGCGCGGCATAGGATCAGCCCTGTTCTGGTCAGAACACGGCGATACCGGAATGATGTCGCGCAAAAACCTGGAGCAGATCAGGCTCGACAAGATCAGCACGACCGGCACCGGCGCCCAGGCGGTGATCGAGGCCTGGCGCTGTCCGGATTGTGAAATCGTCAGCTTTCGGCGCGTCTAGTCCAGGCTCGTCACATCGCAGCTGAATCCTGCCGCTGCCCCGCTCGAGCATTGTCGGGTAACATCAAGGTCTGGAGGTAAGGTCGATGAATCCGTTAAAAGCACCGTTGAATGAGACCGAAATTAGGCAGGCCGTGAGCGTGGTCCAGCGCGAGGCCGGGCTCGACCCATCGGCGTGGTTCGAAACTATCAGCCTCGACGAATCCGGCCAGTTTGCGGACCAGCGCGGCGCCTATGTCTGCTGCTACGAACCCGCAAGTAACCGCACGCTGACCGGCATCGTGCTGCTCGAGAGCGATGAGTTGCGGGGCTGGCGCCATATCGAGGGCGTACAGGCACGCATCCTGCCCGACGAATTCGCGATGGCCTGCGAACTGGCGCGCAAGCACGAAGGCTTTCTCCAGGCGCTCAGGAAACGCGGCCTCGACGACGCCTCGAAGGTATTGATCGAAAGCTGGTCGGCCGGCAACTTCGGCAGCGAGGAGGAACAGAACAAACGCATCGCCTACGGCCACTGCTGGCTGATGAACGACGCGGGCGATAATCCTTACGCGCGGCCGATCGCGAACCTGCACCCGGTGTTCGACCTCGCTGCGCGCGAAATCATCCGCGTCGACGATTTTGGCGTAGTGCCGATCCCGCCTGACCCGGGTCCGATCCGGCGCCCGCAGCAGCGCCAGGACCTGAAGGATATATCGATTACCCAACCCGACGGCCCCAGTTTCGAGGTCGACGGCTACCACGTCAAATGGCACGACTGGGAACTGCAGATTGGCTTTGCCCAGCGCGATGGGCTGGTGTTATATGACATCGGCTTCAACGACAAGGGCCGCCTGCGGCCAATCATGAAACGCGCGGCGATGGCGGAAATGGTGGTGCCCTACGGCGACCCGCGCGGCGCCAACTTTCGCCGTAACGCCTTCGATACCGGCGAATACGGCATCGGTGCGTCGCTCGACTCGCTCACGCTGGGCTGCGATTGCCTGGGCTACATTCGCTACTTCGATATCTGGACCCACGACTGGCACGGCGAGCCGCGCCTGA
>JAACFA010000290.1 GCA_009937625.1 Gammaproteobacteria bacterium
GACTTGCCGAAGAGGCCCATCGCTTTTATTCCAGCGCGAGTAATCTGGGATTGATCAAAATCTCGAATATCTGCATCGAGATGGAACTGGAGGCCGCCAATCCCACAGTGAATAAAGTCGAGCTGCTTGACAAGTTGGACGAAGCCTACGCCCTTATCCTGCCCGAACTCGAACGACTGAAATCGCTGAACCAATAGCATTTCTGCCGATACCGCCACCCCTGCCCCAGGCATACCCGCGACAGGATTGGCCTTATCGTCGCGGACCCGACACCCTGGAAATTCGCTTTCCTACGACAGTCTATCGACCAGGTAGACGATGCCTGCGATGAGGCCGACGCATAATACGCAGGCGATAACGAGTTTACCGGCGAGGATAGCTTTACTGTTCATTTTTTACGCTTGCGAAGTCGCTCGACGATAACGCGACCAGCGGAGTCGATTCGGCCGCGCACCTGGACATAATCCCCCGGACGAGGATTCTTGTCGATACGCGTATGCGCGCCAATGACGAGTTCGAGGTCATCGAGCAGATTCATCGTTGTAAGCCTGCCTTGCAGGCGCACCCGCGCCCCGGTCGGCACCTGCGCCGACGAACCCTCCGAGTCGGCTGCTCCCTGCGCAATCCAGTCCTCGATCAGACTGATTTCATCGGCGTCGAGGTATGGCGGGCCATCCAGCGGCATGCGCTCGCGTGACTGACCGCGCACGCGGCGCAGCAGTTCGCTGGCGGCAGGATTGCCCGGTACCACGCGCACGCGCTCACCGCGCGCAAGCGTCGACTGGTACGAGGTCAGCAAGTATCCCTCCGGCGCTGGTCCCATCAGACCGTTTTCGCTGTGGCATTTCGCGCAACGGGTCGCGAATATCGGCGCCACGTGGAGATAAGTTACTTTTTCCCCTGCCGCCGGGCGCGGTTGCGTGACAACCGATGCCTTCGCTGCGCTAACCTGCCCTGCCTGCAACCCGCCAGCGACCCATCGCTCGATAGTTAAGATTTCAATATCGGACAGGAACGGCGGTCCCGTCATCGGCATGCGCGGCAGGCTCTCGCCACGGATGCGGCGCACCAGCTCGCTATCCCCCGGTGCGCCGGCTTCGACCACCTTGCCACCCGCACCGCCCTCGAGCAACGCTTCCAGGCTGTCGAGCCCCAGTCCTGCGGCGGGGTTGCCGCCGGAGTGGCACATCAGGCACCTTTGCTGCAAAATCGGCGCGACATCGGTATGGAAAGTTGCGGTCTGCGCGCGGGCCGAAGGCAGCGCCATTATTAACAAAAAGGTGGCCAGTAACAGGCGCCTGCATAAGCCGTAAGATCTCGCCGGCGCCGCGTTGCGCGCAGTCCCGCGCCAGGCGGTAACGAGTAATATTAGGTTGGTAATCATCAGATCTGTTGCCTTGGCAAAGCTACCAGCCAAGATTTCCAAATTCGGGAATTCTCGGACATGGCGCAAGGGAAATCTCAGGTGCGCCGATCATCGCCAGTCTGCCCCGTTCATGCGAGCTCATAATAAAATAGAGAATAGACACCCTCTTTATCCGAGTCCAGTAAAGGTTGGCCGCCACCGAGCGTACAATGCATCCTGTCATTTACTACGCCTCAGCGTAAACGAAAAGCGTTTCCGGCAAGTCGCAGGCTTTTAAATGTAGCGGCACAATCCTCCAGTTTACTGAACCCGTCGGCCCGGCGCGCCTCGTTCGCAGGCAGCGGAAAACAGGATGAAAATTGAAACCGAAACCGAGGTAGATGGAAACGAAATTCTCGAAAATTGTAAATTTGACTTCTCGGACTTGAGAATAACAGGCCGGATTCCCGATCACATCAATCAGAAAGCGTCCCGAAATCGATTATGTAATGAGATGAAGTCGTTTCATTGCATGATTTTTCGAGTTTAACTCAGTTATTTATACCAATCTGGTGAAAATATTTGCAAATCGCGTGCCATACCAGTCGCTATCAGATATTTGGCACTACCCTTGCAGGCTATTTACCTCAGAGATAATTACGAGGGGACATTCCTTAACCATCATGCTGTCCAAAATGTCGCTTCAGATGAAGGGCCTGATCGCGTTCGCGGTGCTGACGATCTACGCCGCCGGCCTTACGCTGTTCGTGCTGGACCAGAAAGAGGTATTGATTGAAGAAGTAGAGCAACTTCGTTCCGTCTACGAACGCGAAGAGGCAGTGTCGCAATCCGACCTCGCCACCTTGCGCACCCTGCAGAACCTGCGCACACGAATCCTCGTTCAGAGTGACGATACTAATAAGGAGAGCCTGCGTGATCAGCTCGGCCTGGTCCGTTCTCTCTACCAGGACCTGCCCACACGTTATCCGGGCGCCGAGACAACCCTGCTCTCGCTTCAGGGAGCGCTGGACGAGGCCTATATTTATCCGACGTTGGCGAGTATATCGGCACTTCGCTACAAACTTCAGGACGCGGAAGAGATGCTGGGCCGACGAATCAATCACATTCGCCAACAGCAGAATAATCGTTTGGATGGCTTCCGCAACCACAGCAACAGTGTTGCGATCGCAGCCCTGGTGATCGGCATTCTCGGTCTGATTACGATCGGCATTACCAGTGGTCGCTTTCTCAGGACAATCAGCCGTGATCTGAAAACCCTGGAAATTCAGACAGCTGCGGTAGTAAAGCGGGAGAGCCTGCCTGCCGAATTACCCAGCAACGACCTGCCCCGGCGCGGTGACGAGATCGGCAAGCTCTCCGAGGCGCTCGAGCGTATGTCGGTCGAACTCGAAGAGCGCGAACGCCGCAGCGAGATCGAGCGCGAAAAGTACATCCACCAGGAGAAAACCGCCGCTATCGGCACCCTGGCCGCTGGTATTATTCACGAGATCGGCAATCCCGTGGCGGCAATTGCCGAACTGGTGCGCGAGATGCGGGAGGATGATGCAACGCGCATCATCGAGCCTGAAGCGCTGCGCAGCAGCTACGATGCCGTCCTGCAGCACCTCGAGCGAATCGACGCAATCGTACGGGACGTTTCGGAGTTTTCCTCCAGCCCCTCCACAGAGCGTGAGCTGCTCGATCTAAACCAGCTGATCCGCACCACCTATCGACTCATGCGTTACGACAAGCGGCTGCTTAAAGTCGGCTGCGCCCTGGAACTGG
>JAACFA010000291.1 GCA_009937625.1 Gammaproteobacteria bacterium
CAGCAGCGCATCGATCTGCCGGCGCGAGCCGGCACCCTGGTTGGCCAGATATTTCTGAATTCGTTCCATCGGGAGATTATACCGCTAACCGGGCTAGGCTATCGAAATGATTGTCCTCAACCCGCCCGATTGACCAGAACAAATCGAAAATCACCCAGGACTCCTATTCCAAGATCGCCTCAGAGGTTCCAAATACCTTTGATAGTTCCGCTAGTGGGCGATATCGTGCTACAGGTCATATTGCCTGGACGACCAATTCAACCGGCTGGCCTGATTTTTTGAGTCTGCTCAAGGGCTCGATTATAGCGACAAACCTTATCGAGCTCCCATCCATTTGCTGCAACTGGATTTTAGTTGGCGCTTGGATAAGAATACTGCCTTCTATCCGATCCCATCGTTTCCAGGAATGTACGATAATCGCGCAGTCAAATCTTACGAAAACGGCAGAACGCTGCACCAGCAAGCCAGGCTGCGGGAAGCCGAACGAGCCTATAGGAAAGCGATTAAAATCAGTCCGAATTTTTTCGAGGCGCACAATAACCTGGGCAACATCCTGATGGAACGCGGACGCTTCAAGGAAGCCGCAAATTCGTATCGCACGGCCCTCAATTTATTACACGGGCATCCCATGCTGTTGAATAACCTGGGCAACGCGATGCAAATGCAGGGTAATAACGAAGAGGCCCTGCGTCACCTCGACCAGGCGCTGCGTCGCGAACCCGACTATGCCGACGCTCATTGCAACCGGGGCAACGCCTTGCGCGGACTGCAACGGATCGACGATGCCGTGGCCGCTTATCGCAGGGCAATTCAGATCGATTCGGATTTGGCCGAAGCCCATAACAATCTCGGTAATCTACTGCTCGAGCAGGAGCAAACCGAAGCCGCCATCGAGCACTTTCGCCGGGCAGTGCAAATCGACCCGCTGCATCGAGAGGCATTTAACGGGCTCGGTAACGCCCTGTTGATCAACCGCAATTCCTCCCAGGCCATCGAGGCCTACCGGCACGCGCTTTCGATCAATCCTCGACATGCGGTCACCCACGAAGGCATGGGTCGCGCATTAGCCGCGCAGAACCGGTACGAAGAGGCTGTCGAAGCCTACCGTCAGGCAATCGAGCTCGAGCCGACTTATCTCGTGGCTTACCAAAACCTCGCTCCTGTGCTCGGCTTGCTCGGCAATCACGCCGAAGTCGCTGAAATTTCTCGCAAATTGTTAGAACTCGACCCGACTTACCTGCCGGCTTACCAGAACCTCGGCCTCGCGCTCGGTTATCTCGGCCATAACGATGAGGCGATCGAAATTTTTCGCAAGCTGATCGATCTTGACCCGGACCGCGTTGAAGCCTACCGCATCATCACCTTGAACAAGAAATTTTCCGAGTACGACGACGATTTACGCGCGATGGAAGCGCTGTATGCACGAGAGGACAACCCCGACGACTCTCGCATGAAGTTGGCCTTCGGCCTCGGCAAGGCGTTCGAAGACCTCGGAGACTATCAAAAGTCGATGCAATTCACGCTCGAGGCCAATCGCCTTAAGCGAGCTACCTACGAGTATTCGATCGACGAATCGAAAGACTTGTTCGAGCGAATCAAACAGGTTTACACCCCGGCTTTTTTTAACCGCATCGAGGGGCTGGGCAATCAGGATCCGACGCCAATTTTTATCGTTGGCATGCCCCGCTCGGGCACGACGCTGGTCGAGCAGATACTCGCCAGCCATCCGGAGGTCGTCGGCGCCGGCGAGTTAGATTACCTGGTTACGACATTAAAGCTGGTTACGGACTCCGACATCAGTAACGAATCACCCGAAGCGGTCGCCGGGCTCGATAGCGACAGGTTAACCAATTACGGCACGATTTATCTCGAAAAACTGCGCAGCCATTCGGGCACGGCGCGCTTTATTACCGACAAACTGCCGCACAACTTCATGCACATCGGGTTTATCCACGCGATATTGCCACGAGCAAAAATCATTCATCTTCAACGCAATCCCATCGATACTTGCCTGTCGATTTTCAAGCACGATTTCCGCACGCGACACGATTACGCATACGACCAGGTTGAACTCGGAAAGTATTACCGGCTCTACCTCGACCTGATGGCGCACTGGCGCCGGGTCTTGCCCGACCGGGTGTACGATCTCAGGTACGAAACGCTGATCGAGGATCACGAGCGTGAGGTTAAGCGCCTGCTCGAATGTTGCGATTTAACCTGGAACGATGCCTGCCTCGAGTTCTATAAGACCGAGCGGCCTGTAAAAACAGCGAGCAGAAGCCAGGTCAGACAACCGATTTACAGAGATTCGATTGAACTCTGGCGCCGATACGAGACTGAACTGGCGCCGCTGATCGCGACCCTCGGTTAACTGCCGCCCCCCTGTCGAGCCTGGTTCACTGCCCAACGCTGACCGATACCGGCCGAGGATTCGGAGATCAGGGTTCTGGCATTGGTGTCGAGCTTGAGGTCGAGGATGGTGGCAGAATCGGGTTGCACCTTGTGCTTGACCCGGGGTTTCCAGGTTTCGCGGCGCTTGCCGCTGGCCACGTCCCAGATGTCGATCGCCTTGGCCGCGCGTCCGGTCGCCAGGGTTCGGTTGTCGTCGGAAAAGTCGGCCGACACCAGCGTCATCTTGACTTCATCGAGGCGCGACACCAGGCTACCTTTGCCACGCGTCGCGTAAATATGGGCATCACCGATATAGGCGCCGGCCAGCGCCAGTTCGCCATCGTCGGACAGGGCCACCAGCGAAATCTTGTATTTCAGGTTTTTCGACCACAGGTGCTCGCCGTTGGATAAATCCCACAGGCCGGCGTGCCAGTCATCGGAACCGGTTATCGCGAAACGGCCATCCTTCGACAGCGCCACGCTGGTCACCTAGTAAACCGCCTGGTTATCCTTGCTGCCGATGAGCGCATGGCGACCATCCGCCGATACCGCGACATCGCTCAGGTTGGGCCATTGCCAGTATCCGGTCAGCCGGCCCGAGGCGACCGCCCAGCGCGCGATCGAATTCTGTTCGATCGTGACCAGCACCTCGCCGTTTGCGGAAAAGTCCGCGCCGATAATACCGCCCTCGTCGCCGTCTTCGTGCTGCACGCTGTATTGGACCTTGTTGTTCTGCAAATCCCAGACGCGCGCAAAGCCGCCGATTTCACCAGTTAGCAAATGTTTGCCGTCCGGGCTGATGGCAGCGCCGTAGGACCCGGTGTCGGCGTGCACCCAGGTATCGAGCGCCTGTTTCTGTTCGCTACAGGCAGCTACCAGGGCGCAAACCAGCGCTGCAAACAGTATCGATGGCGTCATTCTATCCATGGCGCTTATATCGGCCGATCCGCAATTTTCATTAAGATCGCAAGGAAATATCGGGAGGTCAGCCGCGAACGACGCTTGCCATACGCAAAACGCCCCGCGCCCTGCGGGCAGGAGTCTTGTAAAGGCTGCTTTCGATGAGAGATTCAAGATACCCGCCTGTGCGGTTATCCAGCGCAGCTCCAGGCCGCCTCAGGCATTCAGATCAGGCGCATCGGTCTGGTTGGCGGCGGCTTCGTCCTTGTCTTCGAATGAAAACTCGGGATTGAACTGGTCGAGATCGCGAATTTCGGCCAGGGTCGGCAGTTCATTGAGCGATTTCAGGTTGAAATAATCGAGGAAGCTCCTGGTGGTCCCATAAAGTGTCGGCCTGCCCGGTACCTCCTTGTGCCCCAGCGGCTTGACCCAATCGCGCTCCTGCAACGTCTTGATGATGTTCGAGCTGACGCTGACACCGCGGATATCCTCGATTTCACCGCGCGTGATCGGCTGGCGGTAGGCGATCAGGGCCAGCGTTTCCATCAGCGCACGCGAATAGCGCGGCGGCTTTTGTTCCCATAGCCTGACGACCCAGGTCTCGAAATCGGCCCTGACCTGGAAACGATAGCCGGAGGCAACCTGCTTCAGCTCGAAGCCACCATCGCGGTGTTTTTCGACCAGTTCCAGCACCGCTTTGCGGATTTCATCCTTGGTCGGCTGCTCGATATCGCCGACGAACAGATCGAACAGCTGGCTCACCGACAGCGGCTTGTCGCTGGCGGCGAACAGGGCTTCGAGAATAGGCTTGAGTTTATCGATTTCCATGCGTTAAGCGCTCGCCTTGACGTATATCGGGGTATAGGGCTCGGTTTGCACCAGCTCGATCAGCGATTCCTTGAGCAGTTCGAGGATGGCGAGAAAACTGACCACTACGCCCATACGGCCCTCGGCGGGATCGAAGAAATCGTTGAAATTGGTAAATTCCTCCGCGGAAATCCGGTCCAGCACGATGACCATGCGCTCGCGTACCGACAGCGGTTCGCGATCGACGTGATGGCTGGCGAATTGCTCGGCGCGATTGACGACGTCGCGAAACGCGCTCATCAAGTCGTTCAGGCTGACCGTGGGCAGCGCGAGCTTGACCTTGAACTTGGGAATGTCGATGCTGGTCAGGTAAATATCACGCTCCAGCCGATCGAGCTCGTCGAGATCCTCGGCAGCCTGCTTGAACTGCTCGTATTCCTGCAGGCGGCGCACCAGTTCGGCGCGCGGATCGTCCTCTTCCTCGGATTCGGTGGGTCGCGGCAACAGCATGCGCGACTTGATTTCGGCCAGCATCGACGCCATCACCAGGTACTCGGCGGCCAGTTCCAGCTCGAGCTCGTCCATCAGCGCGATGTAATCCATATACTGCTTGGTAATCGCCGCGATCGGTATATTGAGGATGTCGATATTCTGGCGCTTGATCAGGTAAAGCAGCAGGTCTAGCGGGCCCTCGAAGGCCTCGAGGAACACCAGCAGCGCATCGGGTGGAATATAGAGGTCCTGCGGAATCAGCGTCAGCGGTTCGCCCTGCACCAGGGCGAAGGGCATTTCCGATTGATTCGAGGCGCTGTTGGCGAATACCTTGTCCATTACTTGCGCCCGGTCAGCCCCATCACCTTGCGCACTTCTTCCATGGTGTCCTGCGCGACGTCGCGCGCGGCTTCGCAGCCCTCGTTGATAATGCTGTCGACGCCGGACAGGTCCTTGAGGTATTCCCTGACGCGCTGCTGAATCGGTTTCAACTCGTCGAGAATCGAATCGATCACGTACTGCTTGCAGTCGATACAGCCGATGCCGGCGGTCTTGCAACCCTCGGACAGCTGCGCCCTGGTGGCACTTATCGGGATCGCCCGGATCGGTGCGGCGGATACGCGCCGGGTCGGTCGGCATGGTCTTGATTTTTCGGGTCACTTCGTCCGGCGCTTCGCGCAGGGCAATCGTGTTGTTATAAGATTTCGACATCTTCTGCCCGTCGATACCGGGCATCTTTGACGATACCGTGAGCAGCGACTGCGGCTCGGGCAGGATGATGCGACCCTCGCCGTCGAGATAGCCGACCAGCCGTTCACGATCGCTCAGGCTGATGTTCTGCTGCGACTCGAGCAGCGCATGGCCTATCGACAGCGCCTCGCTATCGCCCTGTTCCTGGTAGCGCTTGCGCGCATCCCGATACAGCTTGGCGTTTTTCTTGCCCATCTTGCGAATCGCGGCCTCGACCTTCGCTTCGAAATCGGGCTCGCGGCCATACAGGTGATTGAAGCGCCGGGCGACCTCGCGGGTTAATTCGACATGCGCCACCTGATCCTCGCCCACCGGCACGAAGTTTGCCTTGTACATCAGGATGTCAGCGCTCTGCAGCAACGGATAACCGAGGAAGCCATAGGTGGCGAGATCCCGGTCCTTGATTTTTTCCTGCTGGTCCTTGTAGCTTGGCACGCGCTCGAGCCAACCCAGCGGGGTAATCATCGACAACAGCGTGTGCAGCTCGGCATGTTCCGGGATGCGCGACTGGATAAATAGCGTGGCACTGCCCGGATTGACGCCCGCGGCCAGCCAGTCGATCACCATGTCACGAGTGCTTTCCGCGATGATGGACGGATCCTCGTAATGGGTAGTCAGCGCGTGCCAGTCGGCGACGAAGTAGAAACACTCGTAGCTATGCTGTAACTCGACCCAGTTTTTCAGAACGCCGTGGTGGTGGCCTAAATGCAACAAGCCGGTAGGACGCATGCCCGACAGCACGCGATTATTTTGACTCATGGTGTTCAATAAAGATGTTCCAAAGGATAAGGGCCCTGCCGCAGATTATACAAAGAACGGTGGCAACAAAATAGTAGTCATTCCCGCGTAACAGGATTCCCGAGTTCTAGTAGTCATGCCCGCGAAAGCCTGCGCGGCTTCAGGCCCTGTGGGTCCCGGCGGGAATCTCCCAAGCAGCCGTCATTCCCGCGCAAGCGGGGATCTTGCAACAGTCCGACACCAAAAGATCCCGCTTTCGCGACAGTTCGACCTGTCGGGGTGACTCCCGTATCACTCGAGGAAAGAAACATCGCCCTTGCCGTGCCGCAGGACTTCGGGAAAGCCGTCGATCAGGCTGACCACGGTGGTCGGTTCAATTCCGCAATAGCCGCCATCGATTACGAGGTCGACATCGTGCTCGTAGGTTTCCCTAATTTCCTGCGCGTCATCCAGCGGGCGTCGTCCGCCGGCGGGGATCAGCGTGCTGCTCATGATCGGCTGCCCGAGTTCGAGCAACAGGGCGCGCACGATGTTATTGTCCGGCACGCGCACCCCGATTGTTTTGCGCTTCGGGTTCATCAGGCGGCGCGGCACCACCGAGGTCGCCTTCAACAGGAAGGTGTAGGGTCCGGGCGTCAGGCCCTTCATTAAACGGTAATCGGTGTTACTGACCTTGGCATAGGTGCCGATCTCGGATAGGTCACTGCAAACTAGCGTAAAGTGATGATCCTTGTCGGTGCGTCGGATGCGCTGAATGCGCTCCATCGCGGTCTTGTCGCCGATATGGCAGCCCAGGGCGTAACTCGAATCGGTAGGATAAATCACCACCCCGCCGCGATCGATGATGGCGACCGCCTGTTGGATCAGACGGCGCTGTGGATTGTCCGGATGGATCTCAAAAAACTGGGCCATGACTTACTCGATTCGACACGGCTCGCGATAATACAGGATTTAATTGGGAAGAAAACAACATTCGAAAAAATTACTCAAATCAACGTATTAGTCAAAAAGACTCCGGAAATCCTGCGAAAATCGAGCCATTACTGTTACATTTATACAACAAATTTGAAAAATGTTGTTTTTTTTCAAAAACCGGGGTTGCTATTGCGCCAGTTTTGACTATTATGCTTCTCCATAAGCGTCTGGGCTAGGGATTTTGTGCTTACGTACTCCCCTCCACGACGACTTATATCCTAAGCACAAAATATAACTGACTTAAGGGTAATTACTCATGAAATTTAAAACTTCTGCAATTGCATTGGCCGTAGCGGGTTCCGTTGCTGCTCCGATGGCTGCTCAGGCCGAGGGTAGTG
Organism: Gammaproteobacteria bacterium; assembly: GCA_009937625.1. Taxonomy (GTDB): domain Bacteria; phylum Pseudomonadota; class Gammaproteobacteria. The sequence goes on from JAACFA010000291.1 coordinate 7,392, forward strand.
TATACGCCTCTGCACGTGTTGGCCTCGAAAACGTAGACACTGCTGGCATCTCTGATGTTCGCATGCGTAGCTTCGGTTCACGCTTCGGTGTCCGCGGCGAAACTGACCTCGGCAACGGCATGACCGGTTTCGGTCGTTACGAGTGGGACGTCGACTTCAAAGACGACAACACCGACGTGGTTGACCGTTCCGCGGCATTATTGACTACAGCCGACCCGGATTATGACGCAGACGCAGCAAATGCCGGCGACAAGGACGACATCGACCTGCGTCACCGCTACGTTGGTCTTAAAGGCGACTTCGGTAGCATGACTATCGGTCAAACCTACCACACCTTCTACAACCACGTTGTAGGGCCGCTCGACAACCCCTGGTGGGCTTCTGGTTACGCGATGGTTAACTATCGTGGTCGTACCGACGGCGCGGTTACCTACGCGGGCAGCGCTGGTGCCATTGATTTTGGCGTTACCGGTTACTTCCTGTGGGAAGGCGAAGAAGAACTGCCTGACCAGATCGAAGCAGCAGTCAGCTTCGGTGTTGGCGACCTCGGTACCATCGGTATTGCTCTGCAAAACACCGCCGACAATACCTCGCAAGGTAGCGCAGGCAACGATGAAGACATCGTCGCTGTTACCTGGCACGGCATTTCGCTCGGAGACGCAACCATGGGTGTCGGCTTCATGAATCAGGACGAGGACGATAGCATCACGTTCGACCTCGGCATTGGCAACATCATAGTGCATTTCGAAACCCTGGCCGATGACTCAGCGGAC
>JAACFA010000073.1 GCA_009937625.1 Gammaproteobacteria bacterium
GGCATGACGGCCAGCCAGGCGATGCGCCTGAGCCTGGCCTGCCGCGACATTCCGTTCGTGTTCGAGCAACCCTGCAATACCATGGAAGAAGTCGCAGCGATTCGTCACCAGATCGCGCACCCGATTATCATCGACGAAAACACCGAATGCCTGAACGACGTGCTGCGCGCCATCGCACTGGGGGTATGCGACGGCTTCGGATTGAAAATGACGCGTATCGGCGGCCTGAACGCGATGGCCACGGTGCGCGATATCTGCGCCGCTCGCTCGATGCCGCACACCGTCGAAGATACCTGGGGCGGCGATATCGTGGCCGCGGCCGTGTTACATTTCGGCGCCACGGTAGAGCCCCGCCTGCTCGAGGCGGTGTGGACGTCAGGCAGTTACATCGAGGAAAACTACGATCCCGAGAACGGTATCAATATAAACGGTGGCTATTTCGATCTGCCACAGGGACCGGGCCTCGGCGTCAATCCGGACGAAACCAGGATTGGCGAACTGCTAGCCTCTTTCGGTTAAAGAGCTATTTCCCGGCAACCTGGCAGCAGAATCCAACATCCTTAACAAGCAATATTGTCGACAATATCGGCTTTTATTTTGCTTTATTACACTTTTTTAGCTATATTGTCGACAATTTTGTCAATTTCAGTCCATCACCCCAATGCATCTGGTTACCGAAAATCCCGTTACCGCATCCGACAAAACGTTTCTCCAGCTCAGGCAGGACATTGTCGAAGGTGACATCCTGTCGGGTTCGAAACTGAGCGAAGCAGAACTGGCGACCCGTTACGCGGTCAGCCGCGCGGTCGTGCGCGAGGCCATCAATCGACTCGAAAACTGTCACCTGGTGGAACGCAAGCCGAACGTCGGCGCGCGCGTGGTCGCGCTCGGCCCCGAGCGGCTGGTTTCACTTTACCAGGTCAGGGAGTCGCTCGAGGGCATGGCCGCGAGGCTCGCCGCAACCAATATGACCGATGACGAGATCGATGACCTGAGGGCGTTGTTGAGCACCCACTTACAGACCGTGAAAAGCGGAGAAACCTACTACCAGGAAGCCGGCGACGTCGACTTCCATTACCGCATCATACTCGGCAGCAAGAACGATCACCTGATCTCGATGCTGATCGAGGGCATTTACCACCTGATACGCATGTACCGCGTGCAGCTGGGTATGGCCGGTCCGCGCGTTACTACCGCGTTCGACGAGCACAGTAGCATCGCCCGGGCAATCGAAAATCGCGACGGCGAACTGGCGGAGATACTGATGCGGCGTCACATTTTCTACACCCGCAACAACCTGGAACAGAAACTGCTGGAGGCGGTCGGTTGAGGCGCAGCCTCGCTGACAATGCTGACAGTGAGAATACCAATGATCACTAACCCCGTATGCACCCGGAAACGACGATGAACACCACAGACCGAAAGCCCCTGGAAGGCTCCGAACTCGACTACTTCGACGCGCGCGCCGCGGTCGACAGGCTCGCAGCAGGCGCCTGGGATCGACTGCCCTACACGTCCCGCGTGCTCGCGGAAAACCTGGTGCGTCGCTGCGAGCCGGAGCGGCTGGAAGATTCACTGCGACAAATCATCGAGCGCAAACGCGAGCTGGATTTTCCGTGGTTTCCGGCGCGCGTGGTGTGCCACGATATCCTCGGCCAGACCGCGCTGGTCGACCTGGCCGGGTTGCGTGACGCCATCGCGGCCAAAGGCGGCGATCCGGCCAGGGTCAACCCCGTGGTGCCGACGCAGCTGATCGTCGACCATTCGCTCGCGGTCGAACACGCCGGCTTCGAGCCCGATGCCTTCGACAAGAACCGCGCGATCGAGGATCGCCGCAACGAGGATCGTTTCCATTTCATCAACTGGACCAAAACCGCGTTCGAGAACGTCGACGTTATTCCCCCGGGCAACGGCATCATGCACCAGATCAACCTGGAGAAGATGTCGCCGGTGGTGCACGCCCGCGACGGCGTCGCCTTTCCCGACACGCTGGTCGGCACCGATAGCCACACGCCGCACGTCGACGCGCTCGGCGTTATCGCGGTGGGTGTCGGCGGTCTCGAGGCCGAATCGGTGATGCTGGGCCGCGCGTCGTACATGCGCCTGCCGGACATCATCGGCGTCGAGCTCAGCGGCAAGCGCCAACCCGGTATTACCGCAACCGACATCGTGCTTGCGCTAACCGAGTTTCTGCGCAACGAGAAGGTGGTGTCCTCCTACCTCGAATTTTACGGTCCGGGCGCCAGCGACCTGACGCTCGGCGATCGCGCGACCATTTCCAACATGACGCCGGAATTCGGCGCCACCGCGGCGATGTTTTATATCGACGACAAGACCATCGATTACCTGCGGCTGACCGGGCGCGACGAGAAGCAGGTCAAACTGGTCGAGACCTACGCCAGAACCGCGGGCCTTTGGGCCGACAGTTTACAAAAAGCCGAATACGAACGCGTGTTGAAATTCGACCTGTCCGCGGTCGGGCGCAACATCGCCGGCCCGTCCAATCCGCACCGCCGGGTGTCGACCGCCGACCTCGCGGCGCAGGGCATCACCGGCGAAGTCGAGAACGAGCCCGGGCTGATGCCTGACGGGGCCTGCATCATCGCCGCGATCACCAGCTGCACCAATACCAGCAACCCGCGTAACGTCATCGCCGCGGGCCTGATCGCGCGCAATGCAAACGCCAGAGGCCTGACGCGCAAGCCCTGGGTCAAAACCTCGCTCGCGCCTGGCTCGAAGACGGTGCAGCTCTACCTGGAAGAAGCCGGACTGCTGCCGGAACTGGAACAGCTCGGTTTCGGCATCGTCGGCTTCGCCTGCACCACCTGTAACGGCATGAGCGGCGCGCTGGACCCGAAAATCCAACAGGAAATCATCGAACGCGACCTGTATTCGACCGCGGTGCTGTCCGGTAATCGTAACTTCGACGGCCGTATTCATCCCTACGCGAAGCAGGCGTTTCTCGCCTCGCCGCCGCTGGTGGTGGCTTACGCCATTGCCGGCACGATTCGCTTCGATATCGAAAACGGCGTGCTCGGCACCGACAGCAACGGCGACGCGGTCAGGCTGAAGGACATCTGGCCGGACGACGACGAAATCGACGCCATTATCGAACGCAGCGTCAAACCCGAGCATTTCCGCACGGTCTACGAGCCGATGTTCGACCTGTCGGTGGCGCGCGACGAGGCCAGCAGCCCACTGTACGACTGGCGCCCGCAAAGCACCTACATCCGACGCCCGCCCTACTGGGAAGGCGCGCTCGCCGGCGAGCGCGGCATGCGCGGCATGCGCCCGCTGGCGCTGCTCGGCGACAATATCACCACCGACCACCTGTCGCCTTCGAACGCCATCATGGCGAGCAGCGCCGCCGGCGAATACCTGGCGAGCATGGGCCTGCCGGAGGAAGACTTCAATTCCTACGCGACCCACCGCGGCGATCACCTGACGGCGCAACGCGCGACTTTCGCCAACCCGAAGCTGTTCAACGAAATGGTGCTTGAAAACGGCGAGGTCGTGCAGGGATCGCTGGCGCGCATCGAGCCCGACGGCAAGGTCACGCGCATGTGGGAGGCGATCGAAACCTACATGGAACGCGAGCAGCCGTTGATCATCATCGCGGGTTCCGATTACGGCCAGGGATCGTCGCGCGACTGGGCCGCCAAGGGCGTGCGCCTGGCCGGGGTCGAAGTCATCGTCGCCGAGGGCTTCGAGCGCATTCACCGCACCAACCTGATCGGCATGGGCGTGCTGCCGCTCGAGTTCAAACCGGGCGATAACCGGCACAGCTGCGGCATCGACGGCAGCGAGACTTTCGACGTCCAGGGCGAGCCCGCACCGGGCGTCGAACTGACCCTGGTCATCAACCGCAGCAACGGCGAGCGAGTCGAGGTCCCCGTAACCTGCCGGCTCGATACCGCCGAGGAAGTCTCGATCTACTCGGCCGGCGGCGTACTGCAGCGCTTTGCCGAGGACTTCCTCGAATCGTCAGCGTCGATGCAATAATGGTAATGCGAAATCGGCCTGTAAAACAAAACTTGCTGGATGTCATCCCGGAAGTTGCGCAGCAACTATCCGGGATCTTGCAACAAATGCCACGCTGCTGTCGAAAGATCCCCGCTTGCGCGGGGGATGACACTTGAACTGGAAACGTAACCATGATTCATGCACCACAAATCCGAATCCCCGCAACCTATATGCGCGGCGGCACCAGCAAGGGCGTTTTCTTCAACTTGACCGATCTGCCCGAGGCGGCGCAGGTTGCGGGCGCGGCGCGCGACGCGCTGCTGCTGCGCGTGATCGGCAGCCCCGACCCCTACGGCAAGCAAACCGACGGCATGGGCGGCGCGACCTCGAGCACCAGCAAGACCGTGATCCTGTCACGCAGCAGCGAGCCGGATCATGATGTCGACTACCTGTTCGGGCAGGTGTCGATCGACAAACCCTTCGTCGACTGGAGCGGCAACTGCGGTAACCTGACCGCGGCGGTCGGTTCCTTCGCCATCATGAGCGGTCTGGTGGACGCTGAACGAATCCCGCGGGACGGTACCGCCGTGGTGCGCATCTGGCAGGCCAATATCCAGAAGTCGATCGTCGCCCACGTGCCGATGACCGACGGCGCGGTACAGGAGACCGGCGATTTCGAACTCGACGGCGTAACCTTCCCGGCCGCCGAGGTGCAGATCGAATTCATCGATCCCGCCGACGGCGGGGGCGCGATCTTTCCCACCGGGAACCTGGTCGACGATGCCGGTATCCCGACAATTTTCCTGAACGCCGCGGACATTGGTTACAAGGGCACCGAGCTGCAGCCTGACATCAACGGTGACGACAGGGCGCTGGCCATGTTCGAAACCATCCGAGCGCACGGCGCGGCCAGGATGGGATTGATCGAAGACGTCCAACAGGCCGCCGGGCGTCAGCACACGCCCAAGGTCGCCTTCGTCGCCCCAGCGGCGGGCTATACCGCTTCCAGCGGCAAACAAATCGCCGCCACCGATATCGACCTGAACGTGCGCGCATTGTCGATGGGCCTGCTGCATCACGCGATGATGGGCACGGCGGCGGTCGCCATCGCCACCGCCGCGGCCATCCCGGGCACGCTGGTCAACCTGGCGGCCGGCGGCGGCGAGCGTAACGCGGTGCGTTTCGGTCACCCCTCCGGCACGCTGCGGGTCGGCGCCCAGGCGAGTCGACAGAACGGCAACTGGTCGGTAGACAAAGCCATCATGAGCCGCAGCGCGCGGGTGCTAATGGAAGGCTGGGTGCGCATTCCCGGCGACGCCTTCTAGCGCAGCGAATGCGAGAGTCTTTGTAGAGCAATCGCTTTACTCATATACTCGACAGCTCTGACGGCCAGGTCCGTAAACTTCGGTCGATAAAATCGAGAGGCGCAGCATGAGCACAGACCCGGATTGCATCTTCTGCAAAATCATCGCAGGCGAAATTCCAAGCTTCAAAATCTACGAGGATAGCGAGACTTTCGCGTTCATGGATATCAATCCCGCCAACGAGGGGCACGCGCTGGTGATTCCCAGGGAGCATGCGCGGGACGTTTACTCGGTTTCCGATGCCGCAATTGCGGCAACCGTAAAAACCGCGAAGAGGATTGCCGCTGCGGTCGACAAGACGCTGAACCCGGACGGCCTCAACCTGCTGCAGTGCAACGGGCCCGCCGCGGCGCAATCGGTGATGCATTTTCACATGCACGTGCTGCCACGGCGCGATGGAGACGATCTCAAGCTCAACTGGGGCCTCGAGGCCGGCGACATGGACGCCATCGGCCGCCTGGCGGAACGGCTTCGGAACAATCTATAGGAGATTTATTCTGTCCCCGGTTTTCACTTCGATCCTGTCTCATCAAGGTATATTTTATGAGCACCAGTGAAGAGTCAATTCTGCAGATCGAACGACAAAAGGGGATCATGACGTTGACCCTGAATCGTCCCGAGAGCGCTAACGCCCTCAGCCCCGAGCTGACCGAAACCCTGATCGAGACTTTAACCAGTGCAAAAGATGTCCAGCTGGCCGTTATCCGCGGCGCGGGCCGGCATTTTTCGGCGATCTGTTGTGGCGATTTCTGCGCATCGAGATCCTGCTGCAAACCGTGCATCATTCACCCTTCGCCGTGGTTGCGCTGGCCCAGGGGCAGGCCGTGGGTGCGGGCGCCGACCTGTTCGCAGCCTGCTGGCGCCGGGTAGCGGCACCCGGACTGAAACTCAGAATGCCCGGCTGGAATTTCGAACTGGCGCTTGGCACGCGGCGCCTGACACACCTGATCGGAACGGACGCCGCGCGTGACCTGCTGATCGACACCCGGACGTTATCGGCTGAAGAATGCCTGGCTCGTGGCCTGGCTAGCGACCTGGCCGCGGCGGAGCAATGGCCCGCGTTGGTGGAAGACCTGCAGCAGCGTGCAGGCTCGCTGTCACCGCGGGCGCTCGCTAACATGCTGGAATTAACGGCCGGCGACACCCGCGACGCGGACATCGCCGCGGTCGTGCGCAGTGCAGCTCGACCGGGACTCAAAGACCGGATCCTTGCCTATCGCGAGCAGTTCAAAGAATCCCACGGCAAGCAGCAGTCGTAACTAAAGCGCTACCGCAGAAGGTAATCTCCAGGACCGGCGAGACGGAAGCACAAGCAGTCCCTCGAGCGCTTTGGCTCGAGACAGTTTTACGCTCCGGTTAGCGCACGCAGGTGATGGAATACGCGGTCGGTTACCGGTTTGATTTTTTTGCGCATACCGCTGCCGATAGCGTCGGTTCTGGCGAATATCGGGTTCAGCAGGTCGACCGATATCGCCGACAGAAACCAGATCGAGCGGGCGTAGCGTTCGAACACGGGTTCGAACTCCCATTCGAACGCTGCGACCGCGGTCTCCAGCTCAGCGACGTCGCGGTAACGAATATCGGTTGCGCGGGTCTGCTCGAAGTAATTGGCAATGGCCTCGAACAGCGATACGGTCACCTCCTGGTCGCTGACCCTGGCCAGCGCCAGTTCGCAGGTTTGCAGGAAGGCCTGCCCCTGCGCTGAAAACAATCGCCGCAAGGTGGACATCATCGGATCCTGCTCAAGCGCTGCCGCGTTTAATAATGCCGTATGCTCTGTCAACGCGGGATGTTCCGCGGTGGTCGTGGGCAACGCATCGGGCAGCGTGTGCAGAAAGCCGACCAGCATATTGCGCTTGACCTGGGCCCGCTGCCACAGTCTCTGTTTTTCGTCTTCATCGATCAAACCCGGTTGCAGCACCAGGCGCACCGATTCCAGCATATTGCCGGCTTCTTCTTCGAACGGCAGAAATTCGAGCAGAAAGGCAGCCAGCTCGCGGCCGGTCTCGCTGTTTGCAACCGAGCTATTGTTGAGCATCTGGCGGGCATTGGCGGCGTCCGGCATGGCCCACCAGGCCCGCCGGGCCAGCGTCTCGGTCAATCCCGGCGCATGCGCGACCGCAACGATCGCCTCGCTCTCCCCCAGCAGCAATAATTGCTCGAGGTTGGTATCGCGACTCTGCCCCATCCGCGTCCAGCGCTCCAGGAAAACGGGGTAGCCGCCGGGCGACCCCATGACCTGCGATGACAACATGGCCTTGACCCGGCGCAGGTAGACCGATTCCTCGCAGTTTGGATTCAGCTCGATCCTGGCCTGCCCCTTTTCCGTCAGCGCGTAAACCACCAGCTTACTCTCGTCGATACGCACCGCTTCCGGCTTTTGCGCCAGCATGACGTTCAGCCGCAGATCGTCCTCGGGACTGATTTCTGGTTTAGCGTTCATGCTCAATCGTTCAACTGGACGCGTGCGCCGAAAGGCACCCTGGCCTTGCCTTTCACCAGCCAGACGGTCGGATAGGGCGGCTCGCGTTCGGGAAACTTGCCGCCAGCATCGGTAAAGTAAACCAGCGTATCTGGCTTCATATCCTGCCGCTCGATCCAGTGAAACACGGGTCGAAAATCGGTGCCACCGCAGCCTTTAACCTCGACCTCGAGTTTAAATTCTTCCCAGGCTTCGTAATACGCCGGGAAACCGGTATTGATTTCGTCATCGCAGCACAACAGTACGATACGCGCGCGAATCTGCCCCTTGATCGCATTGATCTCGGAAAAAAACTGCTCGATTTCCGTTTCATCGATCGAACCGCTGGTATCGACCGCGACGACCAGATCGATTTCCTCACTGCGCAATCCGGGGAACACAGCGGGGTCGCCGCGTCGGCTGGAGGGGCGCGTGTAACTGTAATCGTTGCGCGCGGTAGCGCTCAGGTGCTGCGCCAGCAAACTGCGCCAGGGCAGCTTCGGCTGCAAAAAGAAATCGACCAGGCGCGCCATTTCCGGGCTCAGCTTACCGGCCTGCATCGCCTGCTGCGCCGCCGCTGCCAGACGCTGTTGCCACTGCGCGGCAAGGCGCTCCGTTTCGCTCTGCGGCAGCCGTTCCGCGCTTCGCTGCTGCTCGGATTGCGCTTCGGGTTCGTTACCCTCAGATTGCTGCTGCTCGGACTGCTGTCCGGAATCGCGGTTTTCCGACTGCTCCTGCTGTTGCTCGTTGTCCCGCAGCAACGGGTAGATTTCCTCCGCCGTCATGCCATCGAACTCGGGCAGGTGAACCGTATCCGGCGTGGGTTGCAGACCATCCTCGATCAATAATGGATTGACCGCAAAATCACAGGCATTTTCCCACAGTTTTCTTGCGCGGCTACCGCGCCGGTAGAAATGCAGCAGCGCACAGTGCATGGCTTCCCGCGATAGCGCGAATTGGGTTTGCTCGACACTGAGCGCGTCGATGTAGGCCCGGTTATAGTAGAGCGTCTGGCCATTGCTCCAGGTCGACTGGCACCAGTCGGTTTCGGCCTCGACCAGCGGCAAGCGCAACGCCAGCGCTCCGAGAAACGGCTTGTCCAGGATCAGGCGCGTACGCGCCGCCGCCATTTTGGTTGACGCGTCCATCGATCAATAAACCAGTATGTCACCGATTTTCTCTGCCCAATCGGAAAATTGCGGTACCGAGAACAGCTCCGCCCCAATCGCACGGTGCAAATCGGACACCAGCATGACGCCCATTTCCCGCTGTTTGAAGCGGTTGGCGTAGTTCAGGATATTGCCCAGGATCGCGGCGTCACCGTCGGCTCGCAGCGCGCGCGTTACCAGGGCCGAGGCAACCGCGTATTGCAGATCGATTTCATCGGGGCATTCGTCCGACTTACCGCGCAGGATGGCATCGATGTCGGGCAGGTTTTCGAGGCTTTGAATAAAAGCAAACAGTTCCACCCCGGCTGCTCTGCCGACACAGGCTTCGATGCCGCCGGGCAGCAGATTGGGTTGATCGGAAAACTTGTGCAATGCGCGATGCGCGAATTCCCAGGAGCGCGGCGAAGGAAACGCAACCGGGTTATGCTCCGGGTTGAAGTCGAACAACAGGTCCGGTCGGAAGCGCAAAAAGGCGATGATTCGTTCATCGATGTTGTGGTGATAGGCCCAGCTGGCCCAGTCATCGAGATTGACGTCGACCTCGTAATGAGAAAAGCGGTTAGCCAGCGGCGACGGCATGCTGTAGGTCACGCCTCGGTCGCCCTGGCGGTTGCCGGCAGCGACGATTGCCCAGTGGTCGGGCACGCGATACTCGCCGAGACGCCGATCGAGAATCAGTTGATAGGCGGCCGCCGATACGCTCGGCGGGGCCGAGGTGATTTCGTCGATGAACAGGATGCCTGCCTCGCCATGGACCGCCACGTCGGGCAACATTGCCGGAATGGCCCATTCGACCTTCTGATCGTTCTTGAACGGAATGCCGCGCAGGTCGCTGGGCTCCATTTGCGACAGGCGAATGTCGACGATCTCGGCGTCGTGGTTTTCGGCTACCTGCGCCACGATCTGGGACTTTCCCACGCCGGGGGGACCCCATAACATGACCGGCGTATGATAGCCTTGCTGAGTACTCGAAAATTCCTGTTCGATAACCGCTGTGATATAGGCTGGTCGCATAGATCTAGTGCACTTCTGGTTTAATGTCCGGTAATGTTGGAGCCCTGGGCCAGGCCGGTCAATCCTACTGTTTGGGTATTCGAACGGTTTTTACCCGCCCCGGGATCATTCGGCCAATGCTCGCTTGCGCGATCGCGTGATGTGGATTCCGGTCAGCGTAAATGCCGCGAACAGCGGCTTTCGTTGCTCTTCGGTTAGCGGCAGGCACAGGGCGGCTCGCAGCAGGTTGTGTTCGTCCATGTAAAGTTGTCGGATGCGCGGCGACTGTTCCAGCCCCCTGTAAACCTGATTTATAATTTCGGTGACTGATAACGCCGGAGAATCGACAAAATACAATATTCGGGTTTCGTCGCGATAGTAAACCCGGCCCACACACAGGCTGCAAAAAATCTCGAGCTCGTTTTTCGGCGCACTGATGCCCGGCCGCGCGCCGGCCCGCCGGAGCAAATCGTTGCGATTGGTGGTGACTGGACCGATGCCCGCCATTGTTCAGTTACTTAATGCCCTGCTCGATGAACTAGCGCTGCAGTATAACTATTTACGGGGACTCATTCAGGTAGTGGCTGCAAGCTTGTACCCACGGCTCAATCGAAGCGGCGCCAAATCGACAAGAACCAGGTTTTTTTCGGCACATTGTTGATCCAGACTAGCACGAGCATCGTACACATGGGGGCGGGGCGTCGAAGTTATCGATGTCGAGGCTGTCCTCTCTAGCTGCAATACTGGCTAACCCTCCCCTATGTGAACACGCCATTTCGGCATCGTTTACGCCCCGCACCTTTTATCTCCTTGCCTGAAACCTTTTCGCAACCGATCAGGATCCAGCCGCGGGCCATGCCGAAAAATCTATGGAAGCGCCCGAGATCTCCGCGATAACGACTAATAGTTTCAACCATTTATTTATGTTAAGTTAATCGATTAAATCTATTACATTCGAAAATGAATCTTCGCGATCTGAAGTACATTATCGCCGTTGCCGAAACCCATCACTTCGGTAAAGCGGCAGCAAGATGCTTCGTCAGTCAGCCGACTTTGAGCGGGCAGGTCAAAAAACTGGAAGACGAACTGGGGGTGGCGATTTTCGAGCGCAGCAACCGTTCGGTCGCAATCACACCCATTGGCGCGGAGCTACTGGATCGCGCGCGCCAAATCCTGGAACAGGCCGATGCCATGGTGCAACTGGCGCAGGCATACCAGGATCCCCTGGCGGGAAAACTGCGCGTCGGCGCGATCCCGACCTTGAGCCCGTACCTGGCGCCGCTAATTTTAAGGCCGCTGCAGCGCCTATACCCGCAGATGAGGCTCGTCTGGTCAGAGGAGACTACAGACAGGTTGACCGAACGCCTGCACAATCACGAAATAGATGCCGCGCTGCTGGCCACCACGGTCGACCCGCAGGAGTTCGAGGTCATCGAATTGTTCGACGAACCTTTCTGGATCGCACACCCCAGCAATCACCCTTTTTACCTGAAGGACAAAATATCTCGCGCCGACCTGGAAAGGACAGAGCTATTGCTGCTCTCGGAGGGGCATTGCCTGGCACAGCAGGTCATGGACCTGTGCCACCTCGGACAACGCGAGCAGCAGGGAGAACATGCCGATTTACAGGCGGCCAGCCTGGAAACCCTGCTGCAGCTGGTCGGCGCCGGATTCGGCTCTACCCTGGTGCCGGCACTGGCAATGCGCGGGTCCTGGACCACCGGCAGCGGCGTCGTGGCTCGCCAGCTCGATTTCCGCGATGCGTATCGCCGCGTGTCGCTGGTATTCAGAAAAAGTTTCCCGCGGAAAAGCGCGTTGTCCGCGTTCGCCGGCGTGGTCCTGCAGAACCTGCCCAACACCGTGTTTGCCCTTAAAAACGGGAAACGAGTCAAAGTAAAGTCGCAGTAGACCCGGTTTCGCATACAGATAGCGCGGTCCGAAGGCGCTATCCCTGCTGGCACTAGCTGGATTCAGGTTTCTTGAAATCGACAATGCGGGTGGTTGCGCCATCGTCCGCGTAAACCGGCAGGTCCGGATTCTGCTTACCGGCCAGTTCGCGTTCACGCGCCGAGATCAACGCGAAACAGTCGCGAATATCCTCGATCGTGTTGGGTGAAAGCGGGTTGGGCCTGCCGGGTGCCGGGGTTACGTCGCGTACCACGCTTGCCAGAACCTTGCGCACCCGTATCAGGATACGATGTTCGAGGGTCAGTTCTTGATCTTGCTTGTCTTGATCGGACACTATGCTAATCCATTGATTCAGCGATTATTGGCTCGACGACCAATCGCCTGGCCAGTAAAACGACAAGCATGCACTAACCAGGGCATTAAATATCTATCCTTCTAGGTATAGAATGGGTGCCTCGACCATGGTGCAAGATGCCGCCGTGTCGATAAAAACCACGCCGACTATCGGGCAACGAACCACCAATCAGGATAACGCCAACAAGGCCATGTCAGCCGAAATACAATGCAGTTTCGAAAAAGCCCTGGTCTCCGGAGCGAACGAATGCGCCCAGGCCAGGCGCGTGGAGATCGGTGAACGAATCGTTTGCCTGTGCCGCTCCCCCGAAGCCGCACGACGCTGCGAACGCTATCTTTCCCTGCTCCGGAAAAACGCTCGATTCGTGTTCCGGCAAATCCGCAGCGCTGATTCGATACTGTCCAACTACCAGGAACTCTGCCTGCAATGCGGCGGGCTGCAGGGACTATCGGCGATAAGCCGTAACGCGCAGGAAAACGGCAAGCGCGACGTCAATATCCTGCTGCAAACGACCGAGGACCAGTATGGAGATTTGGAGAATATTCCCATGAACCAGATCGTTCCCCGCATTGCGGCCTACAATCCCAGGCCCCACAGGAAACGTAAATAGGATTTAGTCGGACTCCATCCTGGCCTGCTGCTTGACGGCACGCAGGCGTTCACGGTACTTGCCGCGTGCCAACTCCTGCATATCCTCGACCAGGTCACTCTCGTCGACGATTTCACGACCCAGTAGCGTCTCGATAGCGTCCTCCAGGGTTACGATGCCGGCGGTCTGGCCAAACTCGTCTTCGACCAGAAACAGGTGCGCCTGGTTCTTGATGAACTTGTCCAGCAACTGCTGTACCGGCAGCTTTTCCGGGACTCGCATGATGGGCTTGGCAACCTGGCTAATTGGGTCTGCACCACGTCCCGCGCGTTCGGCTTCGTACAGGTCGACGCGCAACACCTTGCCGGTAATATCGTCGATATCGCTGCCGTAAATCGGCATACGCGAGAAATTCCTGGTTGCAGGATTTTCGAGCGCTTCGCTAACGCTCAAGGTCTGCGGCAACATGTGAACCACGGTGCGCGGCGTCAGCACTTGCTCGGTCGTGATTTCACGCAGATTCAGGATGTTGGACAGGTACTCGTTCTCCTGGGAAATCAGCGCGCCGTCTTTCTTGCCCAGCGACAGCATTGCGATTATTTCTTCGCGCGTGACTTCATTCTCACGCTTGCGCGCGAACAGGCGGGTCAGGCGGGTGGCCAGCCACACCAGTGGGTAAACCAGTTTTACCAGCCAGCTGATTATGATCGCGGAAGGCATGGCAAGCGGCCGCCAGAAAGTGGCCCCGAGCGTCTTCGGAATGATCTCCGAGAAATACAGGATCGCCAGCGTCAGTAAAACCGCAATCAGCGTCTCCCATTGCGCCCCGAAAAGCTGCAATGCCTGCGAACCGACCCCGACCGCACCCATGGTGTGGGCGAAGGTGTTCAGAATCAGGATGCTGGCGAGCGATTCATCGAGACGGTCGCGCAGGCGATTGAGCCTGGCGCCGGCGCGCGGACGCTCGCTCGCCAGGTTTTCGGCGAAACTCGGGGTAATCGACAACAGCACCGCTTCCAGGATCGAGCACAGAAACGACACGCCGATCGCGATCGCGAGATAGACGATAAGTAATGTCATTGATGCCTAAGTCTGGGGCCTTATCGGGATTTCAACCCGATGTTAGAGGATCCTGCCTCCGGGTTTCCAATTGCCTCACGGAGTATACCAGTACTCGTGCGTCAATCTAGCAGCCTTATCGAAGTCGGGACGCGACCGATTCAGCCGCGTACGCACAAGTCTATAGCATCTCCATTACTTCGGTTTATTCGAATATTTAGGTTTATTTATTCGACTTTAATAGTGAATTTTAGCCCATACACTAATCCCGTGGGGCAATCATCTGGCTGCCATCGCTCTAAACGAACCTGACTGGAGAACAACCATGAAAGATATCGAAGGTGTGTACAAGGTCGAATTACTCGGGCCATACGGCTGGGAAAATTTCTCTACCGCGTTTATGCACGACGGCGATTTCCGCAGTGCAAGCGCCGATCATTTCACCGCTGGACACTACGAGGTAGACGGTGAAAGCTTCACCATGGCGGGTAATCTGACCCAGTTTGTCGAACATCGCCCGCTGTTTGGCGAGAAAGGAGTAAAGGGACTACCCATTAACTTCAGGGGAAAAATCGAAAAAAGTACGATCGACGGTGAGGCAAAGGCTGAGGGCGGAAACAAGTACTCTCTCCGATTCCGCTTTAATAAACTGCCAGTTTTAAACTAAACTAACGGGGGCCGGGTCTTTGCTCCTGGAATAGAATGAAGATGGTTCGAAATACCAAAAGCCTGGCCCCGATTTGTAAATATTGCGTTTGACTTCTATGACCCGTAAATCCTCTCCACTGACCGACCTGTTAGTAAGCATTGTCATCCCGTCGATTATATTGATGAAATTCAGTGGTGCCGACGACCTGGGCGCGCGAGGCGCCCTGATCGTCGCTCTGGCTTTCCCCGTAGCCCTCGGCTTATACGAACTGATTCGCTTCAGGATCACTAACTACATCGCCCTGCTGGGATTGATCAGCGTTTTGCTGACCGGTGGTATCGGTCTGCTAGAACTGGATGCCCAATGGCTGGCGGTCAAAGAAGCGGCGATTCCTGCCCTGCTGGGTATCGCGGTCCTCGTCTCGATCCAACTGCGTCGTCCCTTGATCAGAGTGTTGATGTATAACCCGAAAATTTTCGATACCGAGAAGATTACCGACATTCTCAGCGAGCGGGGCCATCTCGAGACATTTGAAAATCGTCTGCTAAACGCGACTTATTTTTTGAGTGCCACTTTCTTCTTTTCGGCATTGATGAACTACCTGCTGGCCACCTGGATTGTCACCAGTCCGTCAGGCACCGCGGCCTTTAACGAGGAACTGGGGCGATTGACCCTGCTCAGCTACCCTGTAATAGCAATTCCGTCGATGGTCATGATGCTGCTCATTTTCTATTTCCTGTGGCGTAGCACCCATACCCTGACCGGCCTGAAGCTGGAGGAAATGCTGGCCCCTTCACTCTCCAACGACAAGTAAAGGTTCCCGAGGCCATCACAGTCGTCCGGGAATGAAACGTCTGGCTGACGACTTCACGGCTTACGCCCAAAGCAAGCTGGCGCTTACGATCTGGTCTCGCAGCATGTCGACGCACTGGAGCCACAAAAAACTCCGGAGATTGTGGGCGTTATCGAGGTGATCCTGTCCGATCTATGTCGATCGGGCAAAAACCCTACCTGGTCTCGGGGTCCGAACTAGCGAAAATTCGTGCCGCGTACAGGGCGCATGCAAAATCTACAATCGTCACAGGCTTAAACGTATTATATTTGCATTTTCCCTGGCTTAGGGCATATTGGTCGGGCGTTCAGGCAATCGCTTCTGCATTGGTTGCAATTGATCCAGAACAATTTTCCCTGGATATTCTTTTGCGATGATTACCTGCGATTGATCACATTAAATGGATTGATCACTCAACAAAGAAACTTTATTGGTTATTTTGGTGGGCTTCATTAGCATGTGCCCGTTGAAGTTTACGATACCGGAGCTCTCATGTTCACCAGTCCCTTTTACGATTTGCTAGGTTTCCTGTCTCCCACCACGATGCAGCTCTATGTCATTGCCATGTTCCTGGCAGTGGTGGGCGGTACCATCATCGACGTTATTCACAAGAAGAGCGCCCAGTACTTCTTCGAGAACGCTAAAAAAGCGCAGAAATCTGCGAAACGCACCGTAACCGGCGGTGAAAAGGCCGCATTGGCTATTTCCACCCTGGCTAACGAGGTCCTGACTTCCTCCGAGTTCCACAATCAGAAACGCCGTATGTCGCACCTGTTGACGATGTACGGGTTTATCATTTTCGTCGTCACGACGGTGACGATGATTTTCGGATACCCGACGCCTGCCGAAGCCGCTCCCGGGCTGCTGGTGGCTCTGTGGCATATTGGCGCGCTGATGATCTGTGTCGGCGGTTACTGGTTCTGGTTCTCTATTCGCTGCGACGTGAATTCAGAGGGCAAACCCTGGTATGTTCTGGTGCGGGCCGACCTGTTCGTGCTGTCGCTGCTGATGACGGCCACCTTTGCCCTGCTCTGGTCCATCACGCGTGGCGCCGGCGCATTCAACCTGCTGCTATTCGTGATTTTTATCGCGGCCGCCACTACCCTGTTTTGCACCGTGCTGTGGTCAAAGTTCGCACACATGTTCTTCAAGCCCGCGGCCGCCTACCAGAAAAAGATCACCAAGGCCGATGGTTCGCAAGAGAACCTGCCCGACCTGGGCGACCTGGCGGACCCCGCCTTGCAGGCCAGGTATCCCGACATCCCGACCTACATGGGTGAAAATCCCGCCTACATGGGGCTTGGGATCAAGCGAGAATCTCCGGACCATTACTAAAACTGTGATAGCTGATTTATTTATTAGTTGATTAAGTAATTGTTGATTAAATAAAAGCTGATTAAGAAGAAAGAGGAATATTATGCCCACATTTGTCTATATGACTCGTTGCGATGGTTGCGGATACTGCGTTGATATCTGCCCTTCGGACATCATGCATATCGATCCGACCCTGCGCCGCGCATACAACATCGAGCCAAACATGTGCTGGGAGTGTTACTCCTGCGTCAAGGCCTGCCCGCACAACGCGATCGATGTTCGCGGTTATGCCGACTTCGCCCCGCTGGGCCACTCGGTGCGAGTGATCCGTGACGAGGAAAAAGGTGTCATAGCGTGGCGGATCAAGTCCCGCAACGGTGAAACCGATCTGAATTTGCTGGCGCCGATCACGACCAAACCCTGGGGCAAGCACATACCGAAGCTGGCCGATGCGCCCGAACCCAGCCAGGAAATGCGCGACAGCCAATTGTTATACAGCGAGCCGAAATATGTGCGCATGGACGACGGTGATTTACACACGCTGGAATCCAACGGACTCAAACTGAAAGCAGGGGTTGCCTACTAATGCCTAAGACAATCGTAGAAGACAATATCGATATCCTGGTCGCAGGTGCTGGCCTCGGCGGTACCGGCGCGGCTTTCGAGGCGCGCTACTGGGGTAAAGACAAGAAGATCGTTATCGCTGAAAAAGCCAACATCGACCGTTCCGGCGCCGTAGCGCAGGGGCTGTACGCGATCAACTGTTACATGGGAACCCGTTTCGGTGAAAATAACCCGGAAGATCACGTTCGCTACGCGCGCATCGACCTGATGGGCATGGTGCGGGAAGACCTGCTGTTCGATATGGCGCGCCACGTGGACTCGACGGTACACCAGTTCGAAGAATGGGGCCTGCCGATCATGCGTGATCCCAAGACCGGTGCCTACCAGCGCGAAGGGCGCTGGCAGATCATGATTCATGGTGAGTCCTACAAGCCGATCGTGGCCGAAGCCGCGAAGAAGTCGGCCGACAAGGTGTTCAACCGTATCTGTGTCACCCACTTGCTGATGGACGACGCCAAGGAAAATCGTGTCGCCGGTGCCGTCGGCTTCAACGTTCGTACCGGTGACTACCACGTATTCAAGTCCAAGGCCGTTATCGTCGGCGCCGGTGGCGCATCCAACATCTTCAGGCCGCGTTCGGTGGGCGAAGGCGCGGGGCGTGTCTGGTATGCACCCTGGTCATCGGGTTCCGCCTATGGCCTGATGATCCAGGCGGGCGCAAAAATGACCCAGATGGAAAACCGTATCGTGCTGGCCCGATTCAAGGACGGCTATGGCCCGGTTGGCGCCTACTTCCTGCACCTGAAGACTTACACCCAGAATTGTAACGGCGAAGAGTACGAATCGAAGTGGTTCCCCGACCTGCAGAAAATGGTGGGCAAGGAATACCTGGATCCGGAAGTCTCGCACCTGACCCACCGGCCGATCCCGACCTGCCTGCGCAACCACGCGCTGATCTCCGAGGTCAATGCCGGTCGCGG